>CAZWEI010000036.1:0-13284 GCA_964632135.1 Microcaldota archaeon | reverse complement strand
TCTTTATACTAAATTAGTGAACGCTATGCATATCGTTGTCGTCGGCGCCGGGCCTGCAGGCTTGTTCTGCGCGTACGAGTTATCGCGCCACGGGCTGAAGGTTACTGTGATTGAAAAAGGCAAGCACGTCGAGCACAGGGGCTGCCCGCGCGACGGAATGGGGTACTGCGTGAACTGCGCGCACTGCGACCTCATCCACGGCGTTGGCGGGGGCGGTCTTTTCTCGGATGGAAAACTTAATCTGAGCCCGGTGATAGGCGGAAACATGCTTGAATTCGTTCCGCGCGAGGAGGCCGAGCGGACTATTCAATATATTGATGACGTTTTCGTGGAGCATGGGGCGAAAGACGGGGAGAGCATTCCTGACGCGCGCGCAGAAGAGCTCGAGCGCAAGGCGAAGACAGAAGGCGTTGAGTTCATACCGATAAGGCAGAGGCACATCGGCTCTGACCAGCTTCCGAAAGTCATCAAGTCGCTCAAGGAGGAGATGGAAAAAAAAGGCGTGAAATTTATAGTTGAGAAAAATGTTGAAGATGTGATAATAGGAAAACGAAAACGAATTGAGGGCGTTATCGTTGGGAGGAAGAAGGAGCACGCGGATTACGTGGTGCTCGCACCCGGGAGGGGAGGCGCGCGCTGGCTCCAGAGATTGTGCGAGAGGCACCATATTTCTGCAAAACACCAGCCCATTGACATCGGCGTGCGCGTCGAGGTTCCTGCGGAAATTATGGAATGGGTCACGTCTATATGCTGGGACCCGAAGTTCCACATTCAAACTAAAACATACGATGATTTCGCGCGCACGTTCTGCACGAATCCCTACGGCTACGTGATGTCGGAGAATTACGGGAAGTTCGTGTGCGTGAACGGGCACTCGATGAGGAAGAAAAAATCACAGAACACGAATTTCGCCTTCCTCGTGCGAGTCGCGCTCACGGAACCGGTTGAAAACACAACGAGTTACGGGGAGTCAATCGCGCGCATGGCAACGACAATTGGCGGGGGAAAACCAATCCTTCAGAGAATGGTCGACCTGAGGGCAGGCAGGCGCTCTACCTGGGAGCGCATAAAGAAAAGTTACGTCGAGCCGACTTTCAAGGATGTAACTCCCGGAGACATAAGCATGACGCTTCCTGCGCGCATGGTCACGGACATTGTTGAGGGTTTGGACGCGCTCAACAAAGTAGTTCCCGGAGTCGCAGAGGATTCCACGCTAATTTATTCTCCGGAGATAAAGTTCCACGCGCTCCGCGTGAAAGTGAGCAGGCAGATGGAGACAGACATAAAAAACCTTTTCGCAATAGGTGATGGCGCAGGCGTCTCGCGCGGAATCGTGGGATCCGCGTTCACGGGGATTCTCGCCGCGCGCGAGATCGCGAGACGCGCGAAATAAGAGCGAAGTACAAACGAAACAATAACAAACAATGGAGGATTGGTATGGACGAGATAACTTTCGCGGCGAAGTACAAGGAATGGATTTCGATAAAGAAGATGAGCATCGACGAGAAGACGAGCGAGCCTGAGGTTGTGCACATGCTCGCGGGCGTGTGCGACACGCTGAGCAGGAAGGCGTTCGAGTTCACGCGAATCGACCTCGCGAAGATAGATGAGTATGCTGCGCGCGTAACAACAGGAAAAAGAAAGGGGTTCGGCTCGCTCGCTGAGGTTTTCGGAAGCATAAAGCCGGCAGAAGCAAAGGAAGTCCTCGCAAGCTCGCTCTCAAGCGTGAAAATGCCGCAGGAGGAAGGAGCAGGCGCGAACGCAGGCGCCCCTTCGAAAGGCCCGGAACTCCTTATGCCTGTCGCAGAAGCATACTTGATTCAGAGAATACTCGTTAATCTGGGATATGATGTCGGCGTGGGCGCTGAATCCCTCGCGAAGGCATACCCGAAACTGAAGTTCCCGAAGCCAAGGGGAAGGTTCGGCCCTGCGAAAAAGAAATAGAATTAGGTTAATGCTTTGGTTGGGACAAAGATTCTTTTTCTTTCCTTTGTTTCTATTTGTAATCTTTTAAGGAATATTTTTGTCATCTCCTTCATAGTTTCATCCCTACACGTTTTTATTGACTCCTTATTCATTTTGTTCGACCACATCGAGGGATATTCGGAAAACTCGCACTCTACGCCGTGTCCTCCCTTGCTGAATTTGGTGAGAAAGTAAGGATCAACAAAATCAATTAGTTCTTTTTCCATAAACGAGCGGATTTCGGTTTTTGTACTTTCCATCTCCTCCTTGGTTTCTCCAGGTAGACCGAATTGAATGTTGCAGAGGGTGTAAAGTCCGGCATTTTTCGCCTTTTCTAAGGCTTTAGGAAGCGCATCCACGCTAAATTTCCTTCCCCAAAATTTATCTACAAGACGTTGATGAAAACTTTCGACTCCAAACTGGACTTCAACAATTCCTGCATCCTTAAAAAGTCTCGCTGCATCTCGGAATTTTTCAATAAACTCCAGAAAGGACGAAACCCTGCATTGGAAGGAAAAAGTGAAGGAACTGTTTGATGGTTTGCTCTTCCAACTCGCTATTTTCAAAAGCAATTCGCGCGCGGCGGTAGGATTCACGAGGAAATCATCATCTGCTATGAAGAAGTAATTAGTCCCGAAGCGTTCTCTCATCTCCTCAAGTGTTTTCAGAACTCTGCCTGGGTCGTTTGCCGTCTTAAGACGCTTACCCGAGGTTACAAGACACGCCTTACAGGGAGTTTTGTAGGGGCCATATAGACAACCTCGCTGAAAATATATTCTTCCAATCGGCATCCAGGTATGCGGCACAAAAGAGACATCGGGATAAAGAAACTCTTCGTAACGCTCTTTAAACTCTGAGGAAAGCGATTCGGGAATCAGCCTGTTTGTTATTATCTGGGAGGACGGTTTCCATCCTTTTGCAACTGCGAAAAGTGGGATGAAGCCACCTCCATGCACGATCAGGTCAATATTTTTCATAGACTCGACAAGGTTTATGTACTGACCACCGACAATTGTGAGAACATCCGACCAGCGCTTTTTTACGGTTGCGGCAAGTTTTTCTGTAATCGGCAAGGACGACGCATGGGGAGAGGAGAAAGCGACGAAAAAAGGTTTTTCTTGAAAAGAACTAAGTTCTTGAGTTATTTTTTCTTCACTGCCGGCGACGTAGGTTACTTTCACTCCTTCCTCCTGAATTATCGGCGCAAAAGACAGCAGCGCAAGATTTAGGAGATGCCCGTTCTCTGCGCTTTTTAATGATTCGGGCGTTAGGTTTTTGAAAACGGTTTGCAACCTGTAAAGAAAATACGCTTCCAGAAATTCCCCTTTTAGTTTCTTATACGCAGGGCTCTCTTTTTCTGCTGTGGAACCACAGGGCACATGAATCAGGAGGGCATTTTTTTTCATTTTATCATCTCAAACTAGGAAGCACCAGATTTTTCCCTCAGGCGCTTTATGACTTCTTCAAACATGTACTCCGGCAGCGTCTTGTATTTCGGCGGGCAGTGGCAGTTGAACGTGTTGGCATAACGACCTTGCGTCACGTCTTCCAAAAATTTGGCTACTTTTTTCAAGATAAGTTCAAGCGGTTCCAGCCTGATGTTGCCAAGGGGAGTGCTGTAGCCAGGACATGCGGTCACATTGCCGTTTGAAGCAAGGTAGATTCCGCGCGGTGCTTGTTCGTCGTAAGCTATCTGGTTGCAGGGGTGTATTCCTGGAAGTGCGGATATGCCTTCTTTTTCGATCTGTGAAAGTGTTTGTAAACCGTGTTCTATGTTGTATGCGTAAATATCGAACCACAGTTTGATTTTTTCTTCTACTGAAATATCGACCAGTTTGAGAAATTTGTCCGTAAACTGCATTCCGCTTGTCATCAACGCGGCGGTCACAGGATAGATGTTGCGCTCTCTCGCAAACACGTAAATGTCGTAAATTTCCTCTGAGTTTTCTTTTACGATTGGGTTTGAGCAGATTGCAAGGCGTGTTGGCGATGCGCTGTTAAAGCCTGCCTCAACAAGATTCGAGAGCGCCCGGTTGCGAATCTCCGTATATCCTTTCCTGCCACCGACAAGCTTATCCTGTCTCTCTGGATAAAAGGACTGAAATGAGAGCATAACGCTAGTTTTTAACTCATACAGCGCTTTGCAAAAATCCAGCGAGTTCTTGAATCCGAGATACTCAAAATATTTTCTTGTCTCTTCATCACTACCTATAACATGCCCTTTCGTGAATATCCCGATGCCTATGTCATTTTCACTCATTTTGCGTAGAAATTCAAAAAATCCCTTGTTTTCAAATGGCTCGCCAGCGCCGCATATCTTAACAGTTTCCAAGCCAAACTTTTTTGCACTAATTATATATTTGGTCAACTCCTCAGGTGTGAGATCCCGCATAGGACCATCGTCAAGGGTATTTTCCCATCTGAAACAGGTAGGGCAATGTAAAGAGCATTCTTTCCCAAAATCGATATCCATCATGAGGAGTTTCCCTTTGCTTTTCCGGAGTTTTTCCTCGCTGAAAAAGCCCCAGTTAGGAAACTCATTAGCCATAAACGGATTTCTGAACATTGCGTCGTTTTTTGGAATCTGCGGGACAATCTTTTGCATCATAACACCTTCCACGCATAAACGCCTAGCAGCGCTGCTGGCGTATGAGTTGGATATATCATTCTGTGATTACTTTTGCATTTCGACAGATATTAAACCTTGCAGCGAAAAATGCCAAACATTTAAAAATATTGGCCGTATAATTATATACTATGGCAAATAGTCTTGTGGATAAGACAGACATGAAAATACTCTATCATCTAGATATCGACGCCCGCCAGCCCTATTCCATAATCGCAAAGAAGCTTAGGATATCGGATGACGCAGTGCAGTACCGCGTGACTAGGATGCAAGAGAAGGGTATCATAAAGGGCTTTTATACCGTAATGGACCCATCAGCACTTGGGTATCTGAGTTGCAGGTTCTTCATCAAATTTCACCTCACAACTCCGAGGATGGAGAAGGAGATTATTGATTATCTTGTTAACGACCCGCAGTATTGGTGGGTGGACAGTATAGATGGGTTTAGGGATTTGGGCGTTGCCTGCTGGCTGCCTAGCACCGTTGAATTTGGAAAAAAGAAAGAGGAACTGCAGGAAAAATTCCACGAGAATATAGACATAGTACAGGAATCAATTTATTCTACGTTTTATCTTTACTCAAGGGCGTATCTTGCGGATAAGGATGTCGACGACACAGAGCCAATCGTACTATGCAGGGAAAGAAAAACAGAGGTGGACTCACTTGACTGGAAAATACTTGAACTTGTTGGGAAAAACGCGCGCATCTCAAGCTTGGAAATCGCGAAAAAACTGAACATAACGCCCCCGACCGCGCTCAGCAGGCTGAAACTCCTCAAACAGAAAAACATAATCCGGAGATACAGGCCGATGATTGATTTGGGAAAGCTTGGATATTATTGGTACAAGATAGAGTTTAAGCTGAAGAACTACGCCGTAAAGAAAAAAATGCTTGATTTTTTCGCCAGGCATCCGAATATCGTGTACGCGTACGAGACAATCGGCGGCGCGGATCTGGAGGTCGAGCTTGAGGTCGAGTCGTACGAGCATTTCAGGGAAATACTGGACAGCATTAAAGAGAGATTCGGGGAGGAAATTGAGGATTACCAGCACTTGCTTTGGTATAAGGAGCACAAAATAACGTATATACCCCATCAGCCCGAACCGAATCACGGTCTTGAAGGATAGTTTTATTTTACTCTCCTTCTCTAACTATAGCGCGCGGGGGAATGGGCTAGCTTGGTTATGCTTCTGGGTTTGGGACCCAGCGACCTGAGTTCAAATCTCAGTTCCCCCACTTGCCCATTTGTTTTAAATTATTACGTGTGAAGTGAAAACGATGAAACTCAAGGTATCGCGGTGCATGAGCACGCAGCACCCTGACAACGTTGCGAATCCGTTCTTCTCAGACCACGCGCTGATTCAGGGCGAGACGGAAGTTAAGGAAGCCTACTACGTGTTCTCGCACCTGGAATGCAGGGAGCAGATGTGGGACTGCGAGGGAAAGGAAGTCGACAATTTCGTCATTGAGAAACTCCTCTCGCGCTACGAGCACTTCTTCAAGGAAAATGTTATTGGAAAGGACATTTTCATGACCCTGCGCGTCCCGAATCCCGCAATCGAGAAGAATGAGGGAAAAATCCTTCTCGAGACGCTCGAGTCAATTCCGCGGAACTATGATATTGCGCGCGCCTTATACTCGGACGTCGCGCCCATTTTCGAGGTAATTCTGCCGATGACGTCCTCATCCGCGGAACTCGAGAGGATTTGGCAGTACTACAAAAAAATAGTTGTTGGAAAGGCAGGCGCGCGCCTGATGAAAAACGACATCAGCATTTCGGAGTGGATTGGCGATTTCAAGCCCGAGGAAATAAACGTGATTCCGCTCGTCGAGAATTTCGACAGCCTAGTAAACTGCGGCCGCATAACAGGCGAATATATTCGGGGCAAGAAACTCGAATACCAGAGAGTATTTCTCGCGCGCTCAGACCCTGCGCTGAACTACGGCTCTGTGAGCGCCGTCCTTCTCAATAAAATCGCGCTCCAGAGGCTGCACGCCCTCGAGGAAAAAACATCTGTCGAGATTCTTCCAATCATCGGAGTAGGGAGCGCGCCCTTCAGGGGGAACATGAAGCCCACGAACATAAGCAACTGCACAACAGAGTACCCGAGCGTTCAAACTTTCACGCTCCAGTCCGCGTTCAAATACGACTACCCTGAAAAAAATGTATGCGACGCGATTGAGAAATTGAACGGAACGAAAAGAAATAAGCCGCTTTTCATTGACGAAGCAGTCGCGATGAGGCTCATAAAGAAAGTGATGAGGGAATATCAATCGCAAATCACTCTTCTCTTCCCGCTCATAAACAGTCTGGCGAAACACGTTCCATCAAGGAGAAGCAGGAAACTCCACATCGGGCTGTTCGGCTACTCGCGCAGCCTGAAGGGAATCAAACTTCCGCGCGTCATCAGTTTCTGCGCCTCGCTTTACTCGATCGGGATTCCTCCTGAAATGCTGGGGCTGAGCGCGCTCACCGAAAAAGAAATGGAGGAGTTGAAAAACATTTACGTCGGCTTTGAGGAGGATTTGAGGGACGCGCTCGCATACGCTAACGAGGAGAATTTCAAATACCTCCCGGCCGCGCTCGGAAAAAAACTGAAGAAGGCGAAAAACATCGTCGAGCACGAGACAGACGCGCGCCACGCCGAGATAACGAGCAGGGTGATGAGTAGCGCGAGCAGGGGGGACGTGGGCGAGCTCCGCGAGGACATTGAGAAGGCAGCGTGGATTAGGAAATTCTTAGGATAACTTCGCTACCATTCCTTATTTCTCAAAAAACTTTCCGCCTTTCTTAGAACTTTTCTCGCGCTCTCGTACGTTAGCTGCTTGAGCGCGTCGTCGTAATTCGACCACGCGAAGCCGGTGTGCTCGCGCGAAAGCCTTACGTCGCGCGCATCAGCCCGCGCGAGGAAGAAAACCGCTTCCTTGAAAAACGTCTGCCCCTCGCGCGTGTAGAAGTATTTTATTTTCTCATTGAACCCCATCTCGAACTCAAGATCGCTCGCGCGGATTCCGGTCTCCTCGAGTATTTCGCGCCTCGCAGCCTGCTCCTCGCTCTCGTTTTCCTCAACATGGCCTTTCGGGAAATCCCAGTGCCCGGCCTCGTAGTGAAGCAGAAGATACTCGTGCACGCCGTCCTTATTTTCCGAATAAATTATCGCGCCTGCGGAGTTTTCTTTCGGCATAGCAACACACCACGCAAATCAATTTTCAATTTCCTTGCACATCACGTAAACCGCCTCGCGCACGCCAGGCGTGATTTTCCTGAGCGCGAAGCCGAAATTTTTGTATAGGTTTATCGCGGGTAAATTTGAGGACTTAACCTTTATCCATATTTTCCTAGCCCCGTTCTTTCGCGCGAACGAAAGCGCGCGCTGGAGGAGCGCGCTCCCGATTCCCTTTCCCTCGTGCCTCCCATCAACGGCAATCCCGTAAATGACCGTGCGCGCGCCGGATATTTTCAAATCAACGAACCCCACGGCGCGCTCATTAATTTCCGCCACAAAATATCTCGCGCCCCTCGCGATCCTGTCCTGAACTTTCGCGAGGTTCATCTCGGTGTAGGGAAAGAATTCGTTGGTGAGCGCGACAACGGTCTCGTAATCTTTCCGCTTTATTTTGCGGATGCGCGCGCTCGCGAAAAGGTTGAGCATTGCTGGCATGGTATTTGTTTGCGCGTGGGGGAATAAATTGTTATCGCATACGCTGGGGATAATAAAAATAAAACAAAAACCGGAAGATCGGCAGTTCGAAGAACTGACGACATTCTCGCCAAAGGCGAGAAAGAATGTTTTTTGGGACATCTACACGAAATTAACCGGACGCGGAAATTGGCTTTAGTAACGGCGGGCTCGCAGATCGCGTGAGCTCTCTGCTTACACCCCCGTCCTATCAAAAGGGTCTACTACCCTCGCCTCATATCGCCTCGTTTTGAGAGTGGCTTCGTCCTTAGATGCTTTCAGGTCTTATCCATCAGTGCGTGGCTGCCCGGCAGTGCATTTCACAACCGGTAGACTAGAGGCACCGAACCCCAGTTCCTCTCGTACTCAGGGGTTCTTACTCTCAGGCGATCAACACTTCTAGGAGATACTACCGAACTGTCTTTGTCGCCCTAAATGGCAAGAAGCATAAATCTAGCGATTTTATCGCTATGCAGAGAACCGAATGTTTCGTAAAAACGAAGACATTCTTTACGACCATGGATTATCAGGGCATACATATCAGTATTCGTTCCGTTTTTAACATATGGGCCGCAGACTTTGCCACAATTTACGCCGAATTCTTCTATCAAAGATTTAAGTTCCTCAAGAACAATTCGGTTTGCTTGGGCAAAATAAATTCTTACGTCTTTGGGCTTTACGTATTTTGGCTCAATCTTATCGAAAGAGTTTATACTTCCTTCAGCGTCGAAAAATCCTGCGATATAACTTTTCTTTTTATCGAGGTTTCCGTTTAAGATGAAGGATGGAGTATTCCAACTTTTTTGGTCGCCGTCAAACTCAAAATTTTTTACGATTTTTTCGTATATGTTTCTTGAGTTGATTACGGCTCTCCACAATTCTCGTGAGTCATTAACCACGATTGGTTTTTTCCCGAAACAATCGTGAAGAAAGCCGGCGACGAGTCGTATCCATTCTTCGTTTTTCTGGTATATTACTGCTCGGTATATGTACTCTTTCTCATTTATTACAAACGAGCCATCACGGAACGCTCCTGCTAAATATGCCAGTTTATCCATGCGTGTCTCTAACATTCCACCGAATATAAAGCTACACGAAGTGTAACTTTCCGGTGGCGAGGTAAAACAAAAAATTGCCATCTAGGGTCGCGACGTTCTGAACCCAGCTCGTGTAGGTCTTTAATGGATGAACAACCCAACCATTGGCGGCTCCTGCACCGCCAGGATGACCTAAGCCGACAGCGATGTACCAAACCGCGGGGTCGATACGTACAACTAACGCTAGTGACGAAACGAAAACCAGTCAACTAGCGAGAGTTTGGGTACTCTCGCCCGCGACGAGCCTGTCTTGGGTCTCGTTAGAAACGCATTGGAATCAACAGAATACAAGTCGGAGCAACGCAGCCCGTTTTGCGGGATGCTCGCAACCAACAACTTGCATAAATAAAGTCACGTTCAGCTTACTGCGCACAGGCAATAAGCCGACCTCCCTACTGTTCGAAATCCTCCCTGCGCGAATGCCCAGAGAGGACAGAACACGCGAGATTGTTTTCAGGCGGGATACGTTCTTTTGATAGAACGCCAGCCTGTAACAAGTTCCCGCTGGCCGGCGCGGAGCAGAGCCTTCAGCATCGAAGAAACCCCGCACAAAACTTGCCTTTGCGCAAGCATCGCACGTTTCCATCGAAGAGAAGTTGTTCCACGCATGCACAAGCCGCCTGAACGCTTTTTTGGAGTAAATCCTCAAGCGATACAGGCCGGACTTGCGCTTTCTCACAGGAACTGTTTTCCCGAACACGCGTTGTACGCGAGGAGCTATCGACTCCTCGAGCCACGCCTTGTTCTTCTGCTCGAACTCGACACAATACTCGCCCCTGTCGGCCCGGTGAAGCATTGACGCGTCACCTAATGCGCCGACGAGGTAAGCGAAGTCTGCGTTCATCGATCGAGCTTCAGTCCTGCGATTTTTAAACCTAGGGAAGGAGAGACTTTCCAATGTAACTCGCAACTAACGAGATTACCCCCGGGGTAGCTTGTCTGACAGCTTGGACCCTCATTAAAAAGGTACCAAGGTTCGTTAAGCCCGGCTTTCGCCTCTGGATCCCACGCGTTTAAGGATCCAGTCAGCCCTGCATTTGTCTTTAACCCTTAACGGCGGATTTCTGACCCGCCTAAGCAGAACATTGGGCGCCCTTGTTTCAAGCGGCGGGCGACATTTGAAAATTTGTTTGTCGCACGCCGATTCCTTATCGAGGGCGTACCGCCCCAGCCAAACTATCCATCTGCTGCTGTTCCGTAAAGGTGAGGGATATATCAATCGTCGAGCGGTGTTACACTTTCGCCTATCTGCAACCCGAAAGCTGCAACGTAACGGCTCCCGCTTACGCTCCGCAACGACCAACATATCTCAACAACAGACTATAGTAAAGCTCCACGGGGTCTTCGTTTCCCCCTAGAAGTCCTCCGCATATTCACGGAGTAGTGAGTTCACCAGGTCCCAGGTAGGGACAGTGGGAAGCTCGTTATGCCATTCATGCAAGCCACCAATTAAGCGGCGAGGTATTACGCTACCTTAAGAGGGTCAGAGTTACCCCCGCTCTTTGCCGGCGCTTTGCTCCGTTGAAACAGAGTTTGACGTACCGGTAGTGAGCAGGCATCGCCCCCTATACTAGGCCTTAAGACTTTGCAGGGAGCTAAGTTTTTGATAAACAGTCGACCTCCCCTTGTCACTGCGACCTGCAGTTCTTGTAAACCGCAGGCATGGTTTGTTCCGAAGTTAAACCACTAGTTTGCCGAGTTCCCTTACCTGAGTTCTCCTGCCACGCCTTGGCTTTTTATGCCAGCAGCACCTGTATTAGTTCTAGGTACAATCTCGCGGGATCGAACCGGTTCCCTTTTCACGGGCTCAAGGAATTAGCTGAACCACCTTGCGGCGGCCTTCCCGTCTTTAGGCTATTTCTCCTCATAACGAGTCTCCATAGCCTTGCAACGGTTAAACGAGATCTCTCTCGCTCAACCTATCCCCAAGCGTCAGGAATCGGCTTTGTGTTACCACGTCTACCCACGGGGCACTGGAATATTAACCAGTTTCCCTTTTGCATCCGAGTAATTGGCTGGATGCTTAGGATTGGCTTACTCTTGGCTGACGAACGTTGCCAAGAAACCCGTGTGCTATGCGGCGTCCAGGATTCTCGCCTGGATTTGCTGTTACTAACACCAGGATATGCATTTCTGATGGGTCCATCGGATCTCAAAACCCGACTTCTACCCCAGCAGAACGCCCTCCTACCAGATGAGCAGCGCAGCTGCTCCTCCAAGGTCTCGGCACCTGACTTAGCCCCGTACATCTTCGGAGCCCGTACTCTCGACTGGTCCGCTATTACGCGTTGTTTAAAGGATGGCTGCTTCTAAGCCTACCTTCCAGCTGTTTTAGAATAGAGACTCCTTCTGGCTTCGCACTTAGTCAGATTTTAGGGGCCTTAACCCTGGTCTCGGTCGTTCCCGTCCCGGCCTGCCAGCTTACCCGGCAGAGCCCTACTCTCGCCTTCTACGGTGATAATGAATTCGGAGTTTGACAAAACGGCGGACCCTCTCGGATCCATTCCGCCAAATCAGTGCTCTACCTCATTATCTGCCTCCAGCGAGGTCATCCTGCGGGATGCTTCGGAGGGGACCCGCTATCGCCAAGTTCGATTGGAATTGACTGAGGAGCGCCTCGAGGCGCACCCCATCTTTCACCCCTAGGCGTAGGTCACCCGAGCGGATATACCAGCACCGGTTGCGGGCCTCCACCAATCGGAAGATCGGCTTCGCCCTGCCCACGTCTAGATCACATTGGCTTCGGGTCTCAGAGAAGTGATTAATCGCACTTTCATACGACGCGCCTCACTTGCGTTGCGCGCGTTCGCTTTCGCTACGCCTTTCGGCTCACCACTTCAATGAACTCCCTGGCTCTTGATTCAAGAAGATGGATGGAACCCTGATCCTCGCCCCTCGCTGGGAGGATTGCTCCCCCCTTGCTTCGGGACGTCTCAAATCTTTAAGGCTCCATCAAACTGTAACCATTCAGTTTCAGGCTCTTTTCACACCCCTTTCGGGGTCCTTTTCAGCTTTCGCTCGCGCTACTTATACGCTATCGGTCTCAAGTCTATATTTAGAGTTGGAGGTTAATCCCCCCACGTTCGCGCCAGATACCCGACTGACGCTACTCACCGCGCCTAGTTCCTCCCGCGTTTGCCTACGAGGCTATCACTCTTTGTCGCAAGGCTTTCCAGCCCACTTCGGCTCTGCGAAAGGATATACGGCGCATCACATCTCCGCGCGAGTTACCTCGCGGGATTCGAATCGCTCTAAGCGGCTTTCAGTCGCCCTTACTCACCGCATCCCAATTGGTTTCTTTTCCTGCGGGTACTAAGATGTTTCAATTCCCCGCGTGTTTATCCACTGCTGGACATTCGGCAATCTTGGGTTCAAAGGCTGCCTGCGCCTACCCCAAGCTTATCGCAGCTTGCCACGGCCTTCAATTACTTGAGCCCAGCCATCCCCTGAATGGTATGAACCACGTCCGTGTATTATGCGTGTAGATGTCTCTTCAAACACTTCTTCCGTCATTGCGCGCGCCATATGGCGAGCACTGGGACTTCGTTCGAGAAAAACTCTCGAACTGCATGTCTCATTTACGTGAATAAATGAGCGCGAATTTCTTATGACATAATTTATGGATGGACTCGGCGAGATTCTCGTCTTCTTTCCTTTCACAGAAAGACCTTTTCTTCGCAAAGAAAAGGGATTTCGTTTGAACTCGCGGCCTCCTCCTCTTCTGCCGGAATTTTTATTCCGGACGCAAAGGAGGCGCTCTACCGCTGAGCTACGAGCCCATAAAATATTTCGGCTTCAAGAACAATTAAACGAACGAACGCTGCTTGCACTTATGTCGTTTAAACTCTCGCTCATTTCATTACGAAAATTTAAGGAGGTGATCTATCCGCAGGTTCCCCTACGGATACCTTGTTAC
>CAZWEI010000035.1:0-13306 GCA_964632135.1 Microcaldota archaeon | reverse complement strand
TCGCCAAACCGAGAATTAGCCGGGGCTACTATTCAAGGATTTCTACAGAGCCGATAGACTTGGTAGTATTAACTGCTGAACGAGCAGAACTCGTGTAAAGAAGTTTTTGATTTTGAGTTGCTATCATCCCACCTATCTAGAATAAGCAATACTTTGTAGCGATTCTAATTAATAAGTTTACTGTTCTGCTAGTGGTGCAGGATTATTCTCCTGAAGATTACGAACGCGACTATGACGCCCAAGAGCGCGAGCGCGGCATTGTTGTAGTTCACGAGCTCGCGCGCGACGGTTATGCTGATTGTTTTCGGGAGGTCGTAGCCCTGCGCGATTATAGTTATGTCCGTCTGGCCCTCGCGCTGGATTGCGAGACTGACCGAACCGTCCGCGCGGCTGTACTCCTGGAACGCGAGCGAGGGGATTACGACGAGAACGCCCTGAATCGGCTTTCCCTCCCCGTCCTTGAAAACTATTGAAACGGTCTCGCCGGGCTGAATCTTCGCGGGATATTCGACTGTCGCCTTTTTTATCGGAGGGGTGGTCTGCGAGGCTGAGAAAACGACGCACCTGAAAGGAGGAATCTCGAGCGTGCGGTTCGCATCGCGCGTCCTGCAGCAGACGTCGTAGGCGCTCGAGGTTATCGGCTTCAGAAGATACGCCCAGCGCGCGGTGCCGCCGACGAGTTTCCAGGGCCCGCCAGTCCCATTCAGGCTGATTTCGACTCGCTCAAGCGGAGATACGCCCTCGCTGGTTCCGTAGATCGTGGCTTCCTTTCCGTAAACGGTGCTGCCTTCCTTCGGGGACGTGAACCTGCAGGAAAAACTGCTGAAAGCATACAAACGGGAATCGCGCGATGCGACGTAGAGGACGCCGTTCGAGAACGCCGGCTTTCCGAGAACCCAGTCCCCTGTGCTGTAGTTCCAAACCGCCTCGCCCCTGAGACCGTCCAGCGCGTATATGTTGGTGTCGTCCGAGCCGACAAAAACCAGTTTCGTGCCAGCATCGCAGATAGGCGAGGAGAAGACAATCTCGTTCGTTGTGAAGTTCCAGAGGAGGTCGCCCGTGAGCGCGCTCAGCGCATAAACCTTCCTGTCAGTCGAGCCGATGTAAAGCACGTTGACGTCGGAAACCGCGGGCGAGGAGTCTATCCATCCGCCGGTGGCGAATTTCCATTTGAGAGTTCCGTTCCCGGCGTGAATCGCATAAACGTTCTTGTCATAGGAGCCGATGTAGACTGCGCCCTTGAAAAGCGCGGGCGAGGAGGAGTGGATTGCGTCGCCAGTCTGGAAACTCCAGAGTTTTTCCCCCGAGGTCGCGTTGAGCGCGTACAAGTTTTTGTCGCTCGAGCCGAAGTAGAGGACGCTGTTGTAGACAAGAGGCGAGGAGTCGATTGGTCCCCCGGTTTTAAATTTCCATTTTATGCTCCCATTTTGTGCGCTCAACGCGTACATATAACCATCATGCGCGCCCACGAACACGTTGTCCTGCGAGACCGCGGGCGAGGACGTCCATACCTCGCCCCCCAGCCTCCTGCTCCAGATGAGCGAGCCGTTGCCCGCGTCCAGCGCGTAGAAAATTTTGTTGCTGGCGCCGAAATAAACGACGTCGTTGGAGGGCGCCGGCGACGAGTCTATTTTTGTTGGAAATTCGGTTGAGAAGTTCCAGGCCCACGCGCCCGTACTTGCATTGAGGGCGTAAAGATTGCCGTCATACGAGCCGAAATAAACGAGCCCCTTGTAAACCACCGGCGACGAGTGCGATATGATGTCCTCGGCCAGATAGCTCCATTTGTAAACAAGCGCGTCCGGAGAGGCGAACGCGGCGCGCGCAAAAAGAATAAAGAAAACAGAAAACGCCAGCAAAAATTTTTTTTTCGCGCGCATGCGCAGCCTCTGCTCACATAATTATTTGAAAATCGCGTCGTGCTTGCCCTCGTTTATCTCGTAGATTACCGCCTTGGGCGATTTTCCGCCGCAAGTGACGCCCATCGTGACGCATGTGCCGAGAACCTCTTTCGCCGCGTTCTTCAGCCCCTTCGCGAGCGTGACGTCGGATTTTGAGCGCGCGACGCTGAGCACTTGCTCCAGGGTTATGTCGCCGGCTTTTTCGTCCTTTGTTTTCGCGCCCTTCTCGATGCCGAGTTCCTTTTTGATGAGCGCGCTCACCGGAGGCGTTCCAACCTCGATTTCAAACTGCTTCGTATCCTTGTCGACGATGACCTTCACCGGCACGCTCAGACCTGAAAAACTTTTCGTCTTCTCGTTTATGGTAGCGATTATCTGCCCTATGTTGACGCCCATCGGCCCGAGCGCAGGGCCCAGCGGCGGGCCTGCGGTCGCCTTTCCGCCCTCAACCAATGCCTGAACCGTTATTTTCACGAAAATGCACCTCTCGTCTATCTCAACTTTCCGGCTATTTCTCCGCCTTTTGATACATCCTGAGAGTGTTGATTTTGACTGTAACCGGAATCGGGACCGCGACCTCCGTAAGTTCGACGGTTATCTCGTCGCGGTTGCTGTCCTCAACCTTTATTATGCGCGCCCTCTCGCCCTTGAAAGGACCGCTTATCAGTTCGACTATGTCGCCTTTCGAGAACGCGAGCCCTATCGCCTTTGCCTCGATGAGCTGGTCCATCTCGGCCGGGTTCATCGCCTTTCCGAGAACCCCCTTTATGTGCGGGATTCTCATGGCGGCGTGGCGGACCGCGACCTCGTCCCCTGCCTCGACCATCAGGTAGCCGCGGAGCTCGTCAATCATCGCGAGCGCGTATATGGGAAGGTTTTCCTTCCTCACTTTCGTGCGCAGGACGTCGGCTACTATTTTCTCCTGCCCTGCTGTCACGCGGTATACAAAAATCAAACAATCACTTTCCATCATTTATTCATTTTCTATTTTTTGTCGATGAACGAAAAGACTATCGTGATTAAGAAGCCCACGAGCCCGATTAGCAGCATCCCGAGCGAGGTTATTTTCGCGGTGAGCTGGAACTCCTTCATGGTCGGCTTGTAGGACACGCGGAGCACGCGCATCGCCCTCTGCATGAAGTAATCCATCCCCGAGGTCAGCGGCTGCGTCAATTGGTTTAATTGCGGGGGAAGTTGTGGCAATCGCATAGCATCACGTTACTCGGCTAACTTATCATGTCCAACTCTTCGATTTCAGGAACAGCCTCCTCCTTTTGGGCGTTCTCGAGTTCGTACTGCGGGAACCTCGCGCCCGAAATCACGACGAGCACGCGCAGTGAATTTCTGTGCATGTCCTTCTCGATGCGCGCCCCCCATATGATGTGCGAGTCCGGGTGGATTCTCTTCGAGACCTCGCTCACCATCAGTTCCGCCTCCTTGAGCGTCATGTCCTCGCCGCCGACCACGTTCACGAGCGCCTTCGTCGCCTGCGAGATGTCGATGTCCAGGAGCGGGTTGTTTAGCGCGTTCTCAATCGCGACGATGGCGCGTTGGTCGGGCTTTGCTCCTGCGTCGGCTTCGCCCATCCCAACTACCGCGCATCCGGATTCCTTCAAAATTGTTTTCAAGTCCGCGAAATCCAAATTCACCAGGCCTGCCTTTGTCACGAGTTCCGTGATTCCCTTTGCCGCGCTCGTGAGAACTTCGTCTGAAACCTTGAACGCGGTGTTCAGCGGAAGGTCCGGGACAATCATGAGCAGTTTGTCGTTCGGTATGACTATGATGGTGTCGGCATGCTTCTTCAGTTTCGCGAGGCCCTCGAGCGCGTTCAGCCTCCTCTTCTTTCCCTCTGATGTGAATGGAAGCGTGACGATTGCGACCGTGAGCGCGCCAATCTCCTTTGCCTGCTGCGCGATGATGTGCGCGCTCCCCGTGCCTGTGCCGCCCCCGAGCCCGCAAGTGATGAAAACCATCGACGCGTCCTCAATCGCCTTTCTCAACTCGTTCGAGCTCTCCTTTGCCGCAGCCTCGCCCACTTCCGGGTTCGAGCCTGCGCCCAGCCCCTTGGTGGTCGTTTTTCCTAGGAGGATTTTCTTGTCAGCACGCACCTTTATGAGATGCTGCGCGTCCGTGTTCGCCGCGATGAGCTTCGCGCCCACCACGCCCACTTCAGCCATCCTGTTCATCGTGTTGCAGCCGCTCCCGCCCGCGCCCAGTATGTAAATTTTAGGCTTGGACGCCTCCATGAACTTGAACAGTTCCTCGTCGTCCTTGCTGACCATGTGCTCCTCGGGGAGTTCCTTTGCAAGCATCTCGGGTGAAACCGGCATCAAACCACTCATCACTCAATTCACGCAATTTTCACGCAATTTTACAATTTTCTATAATTTTACGCATTTTATATTTTCCAATAAGGCGTTAATAACGTTTAACATTTTTGCGTGAGAAGATTTATATTCGTTTGCTTATAACGCTCGATTACGCGATTTGGATTGGTGGGCGTTTGAAGCGCGAGGAAACGTGAGGAGGGATGCCCACTGTGCGAGGCTTCATGAAAAATATTTTGTCCGACAACACGCCCGGACCGCCGATCTCGTTTTGTTGGTTGCGCGGTTTGTTTTTAAAAAATATTCTAAGGGCGTTTTTGAAAATAGCCTGGTGCGCTGGATCAGAGAAGAAAAGTTTGTCATTTGTGTGAAACAGGTAGTCGGCACCTTCTCTGCGCAATTCCCTCGCGATTTGGTTATCTTTTTCATTGAAAACAAGTATCCACACGCGAAGCAAGGGATCATCCTCACGAATTTTGCAAACAACATCCGAAATCCCGGGCATGATGGTGGCTATTAAAAGGTCCGCTGGCGTGCCTTGGCGTTGCAACTGATAAAGAGTATCACACCCTTCCCGCGCCGAATCGGAAGTGAGTATCGCGCACATTCGATCTGCTTCTTTTATACTTTTTTCAGTTCTTTCTCGGCTTGTTTTGAAATCGTCAAGGAGTAGGACTATTCTACACGAACGGGAAGGAAGGCGTATTCTCTCCGTTGAGTAAACTAACGCGGGTGGTGTTCGCGGGCCTGGATTTTCCACTCTCAAGATGCCGGCTGCGTCGTTCTTTTCGAGTTTTTTGCCGGCGGGCAGGGCTGCGTTTTCCTTTTTCAGCGGCTTGTTTGTCAGGAGTTTGCTGATTGTTTTTTTAATGTCCATCCCGTGAAGGCGAAAATCGAATCTGTCGAGGACGTAAGCCACACCTGCATCAACCGCAAATTTCTTGATAAGTTCGAAATCTTCTATGCGGTTGGTTATGACCACCCACGGGGTTTTCCCAAGTCCTTTAAGGCTCTCGGTTATGAAAATATCGAAGGGCTTTTCCGCACTCTCAAGTTGCGGGATACTTTCCCGTAATTTGGATGCTTGGACCACTTCGGCCCCGGGCATGGCCTTGTTTATTACCCTTGTTATGAATTCATATCTGCTTTGAAACGGAGACACCACGAGTATCTTTTTCTCTACGCCCACAAAAACCACTTTTAGAATTAGTGATATCTTCTGCAGATTAGATTTTATATTAGTTTGGTTAGGCGCGCGCTGAAATCCATCTATTTTAAATACCGTTCCTTCTAATTTATTTCATGGCAGGCGGCAGCGGCGAAGTGGAGAAAGTTTCTCGCGATATTAAGGCGCTCAGGATACAGGGGGCGCGCGAAATCGCGAAATCCGCAGTGCGCGCGCTTGCATCCCAGGCGGCGAACTCAAAGGCGAAAAATACAAATGAATTTCTAGCGGAGTTGATAGAGGCTGTGGGCGTGCTCTCGTCCGCGCGACCTACTGAGCCGATGTTGCGGAACGCGCTCAAGAAAATGCTTGATGAAACCGCGAAGGGAGTTAAGAGCGGAAAAATAAAGAATGCGAAAGAAGGCGGCGCGCTCGTGCGCGCGTTGCGAGATGAGCTGCTTGCTTATTTTGAAAAGAGCGAGGAGGTAATTTCCGATTATGGTGCGAAGTTGATTGAGAAAGGAAGCGTTGTTCTCACGCACTGCCACAGCCACACCGTGGTTGGCGCGCTCGTGCGCGCGCACGAGTTGGGAAAAGGGATAGAGGTTATCTGCACCGAGACAAGGCCGCTTTTTCAGGGAAGGAGGACTGCGCGCGAACTCGCGGACGGGGGCGTTCCAGTGACGCTGATTGTGGATTCCGCCGTCGCGAGTTTCATTCGGGAGGTTGATGTCGTTCTGGTTGGCGCTGACGCGGTGAGCGCGACAGGGGATTTGGTGAATAAGATAGGAACGGCGGGAATCGCGTCGCTCGCGTACGCGAATAACATACCTTTTTATTCTGCTGCTGAGATTTACAAGTTCGACCCCATAACGTTGTGGGGGAATAAAGAAAGGATTGAAGAGCGCGATGCGGGCGAGGTGCTGGATGCGAAGAGCGCGCGCGGGATAAAGGTTCGAAACCCGGCGTTCGACGTGACTCCTGCGAAGTTGCTGAGCGCGTACATAACAGAAAGGGGGATAGTGCCTCCCTGCGACCTGCTGAGCGTGGCGTGGAGGGAATTGAATTTAAGCGAGAAGAAATGAGTTAGGAAATGGGGAGAAGGAAATGGCGAACAACATCGAGATTCCAATCGTGAGCAGGCTGCGCGCGAAGTGCTTTGACATCGAGGCCGGGCAGAACATAGTCGTTTTCAACGATGATGAGGCGCGCCAGCTCGACGTGAGCATGACCGAGCGGGTGAGCATAAAGCGCGGAAACAACGAGATGGTGTGTATAGTTGATTTGAGCAACACGCTCGTCGGGAACGGCGAGGTCGGGCTTTTTGCAGACGTGAGCGAAAAATTAGGAGCGCGCAGCGGGGATTTGATAGAGATAAAGTCCGTAAACTATCCGGTTTCTATTGATTATATAAAGAAGAAGATGGAGGGGCGGGCGCTTTCGCGCGAGGAAACGAACACGATAATCGGCGAGATGATGGAGAACAAGCTGAGCGCGGTCGAACTCGCGGCCTTCATAACTTCGACATATATCCGCGGGATGAGCACTGACGAGACGGTTTATCTCACGGAGGCGATCGCCGCGTCCGGAGGGCAGCTGAACCTCGGGGTCCATCCCGTGGTGGACAAGCACTGCAGCGGCGGGGTCGCCGGAAACAGGACGACGATGGTGCTCGTGCCGATAATAGCAGCAGCCGGGCTTTACATACCGAAAACATCCTCGCGCTCAATAACCTCGGCTTCTGGGACCGCGGACACGATGGAGGTGCTCGCGCCCGTCACGTTCGGGCTCGAGGAGACGCGCAAAATAGTTCTGAAGACGCGCGGATGCATCGTGTGGGGAGGCGCGATCAACCTCGCTGCTGCGGACGACAAGATGATAAAGGTGCGAAATTCCATGAGGCTTGACCCTAAAGGCGTTCTTCTTTCCTCAATTCTCGCGAAAAAGAAATCAGTGGGCGCGGAATATGTTGTCATTGACATTCCGGTCGGCAGGGGCACGAAGATAGAGGACCTGAAGGAGGCGAACAGCCTTGCGCGCGACTTCCTCGAGATAGGCGCTAAACTGGGTATGAAAATAGAATGCTTCATAACTGACGGCAGCGACCCTGTCGGCGAGGGTATAGGGCCTGCGCTCGAGTGCAGGGATGTGCTGCGCTCGCTCAGAAACGAGGGTCCCACGGACCTGACCGAAAAGAGCTGCCAACTGGCGGGCGCGCTACTTGAGTTGTGCGGGGAGGTTAGCGTGGGAAGGGGGACAAAAGTCGCGCTTGACCTCATCAAATCAGGAAAGGCGTACGCGAAGATGATGGAAATCATCGAGGCCCAGGGAGGGGACCCGAAAATCCGCGTTGATGACCTGCCTATCGGCGGGTGCAGGCACGCGATAAAGGCGATGAAAGGCGGCAGGGTTGAGCACGTTGACAACAGGCTTATAGCGAAAATAGCGCGCGCGGCGGGCGCGCCAAAGGACAAGGGCGCCGGGGCCATCCTACACTGCGAGCACGGGGACAAGGTGCGCGCAGGGGATACGCTTTTCGAGATATTCGCGTGCAGCGAGTCGAAGTTGGATTTTGCGATAAAGATTGCCGAGATGACGGAGCCCGTGGAGCTACAGAAGGTCGTGCTGAAAACGGTAAGGGAGTACTGATTCAAGATGGCGAGCAAAGCGAAAATTTTCGTACTGCTGCTTGTATTACAGTTGTCTATTGTCTCTTTTGCAGCTGTTGCCGTCACCGACATAACCGAGCCGGTGCTCGTGAACAGGCTTGATTCTGAAGTCGTTGAGAACGGGCAGGTGGCAGCGGTCGGCGGGCAGATGACCAGCCTGCGGCTGAACGTGTCGATTCCGCGCCTGACAGAGTACCAAAACGTGGAGTACAAGGGCCCTGGAACTTTAGTGCGCGACCAGGAGGGCAACGCGTTCGCGAGCATTGCCGAGGAAAACCCGGCGAATCCGTATTCCTATTCGGCAAGCGCCAAGGTCAGGACGATTGCGCGCGCGACAACGGAGCTTCCGGAATCTTTCGTCGTGCCTTACGAACTCGAGACATACGCGCAGCCGAGCGCGGACATCCAGAGCGACAGCGGGGAGATGAAGAACCTCTCACAGCAGATAATCGCGGGTTCAAGGGACGATTTCGAAAGGGTGGCGAGGCTCGCGGTCTGGGTTTACGGGAATTTGAAATACGATGAGTCGATGGTCGGGCAGGAGAAGGACGCGCTCTGGGTTCTTCAGAACAGGCGCGGGGTATGCGTGGAGTACAGCGCGCTCTTCGTGGCGCTTGCCAGGTCGGTCAACATTCCCGCGCGCCTTGTTTCGGGTTATGCCTACAATTCAAAGGACGGGTGGATGGGGCACAGGTGGGCCGAGGCGTACGTCGGGAAATGGGTGCCCGTGGATCCCACGTGGCTCGAAGTCGGAAATCTTGACGCCACGCACATCGAACTTTACATGTCAGCAGGCGAGGTGGTTGGAAGCGAGGCGACCGCGAGCGTGACGGAAGGCGCGAGGCTCACCTTCAGCCGGGAGAGCGCTGGCGGGAGGAAGGTCGAGGCGGTCGGGGTGAGCGACGTGCGCGCGGTCCCGCCAAGGAAGGATTTTGCGTTTAACGCAAGCGCGGACAAACTCAACTTCGGGGAGGAGACTCTTCTCTACGCGAAAATAAAGAGCGACGACTACCGCGTGATTGGATTGAACCTTCAGCCATGCAGCGGCGGCATCTTTGACGCGTTCCAGAACGAACAGTATGCCGTAATGAGGCCAAACGAGGAGCGGTTCGTCGCGTGGGTTGCGCGCGCGGGCTCGTCGGACTCAAAAGACTACGTTTACACGTGCCCGTTCACGCTGAACTCCGTGGTTCTTGAGGACAGGAGCAAGGAGATAACTGTGACGCCCGAGCACCTTGACAAGGTCGGCTTTGACGCGTGGCTGGGAAGCACGAGCATCGCGCTTGGCGAGAACCAGACCGTCTTTTACAAGCCGTCCTCAATCAGCCAGACGGCGAGGATAGGGTTCGTCTCTGATTACGAGCAGGGTTCCGTGCTTGCAAAATCCGTGCTCACCCAGCAGTTTTCCTTCAAGCCGAGGCAGGCTGGAGGGAATACTGTTTACGTGTATTCCACAACCGGCGGGGTGAAGGAACTTGAGTTTGATGTCGTGACAGGAAACAAAACAGTTTATATTGAGAACTTCAGCGCGCCAACGAGAGTGCCGGCAGGCGCGCGCATTCAGGTGAACGTGAGCGTCGCGAGCAGGGAAAACGCTGCCGAGCGCGTGAGCGTCGGGGTGGAATTCGGCGGCCAGGGAAGCGTGCAGCGCGCGACCATCGCGGGCGAGCAGAATTTCAGTTTCTCGCTGCTCGCAGAGGGCGGGGGCGAGACCGCGCTCATAATAACGCTTCAGGCAAACGGCGAGATTGAAAAACGCGCAGAAAGCATTAACGTAATCGAAGGGCCGCTGGTCGGGATAGACAGCGTCGGGTTCGAGTACGAGGAGGGCGAGACGATAGTCGTTGTCACCCTGAACAAGAAGGGCGAGCCGAAGAATCCGAAAATACTGGTTGGCGGGAGGAACGTGCCGGTTAATTTCTCCCAAACCCGCTTCGGGGTCTCGTCAGGCGGATACGAACTTAAAATCACGTGGGACGACGCGTTCGGGAACACATTCACAACGAGCCAGTTGATAACAGTGCCTGCCGCGAAAAAAGAAGGAGAAGGCGGCATTGGCGGGATAAAAATACCGTGCATATCCGGCATGCTCGTGCTGGCGTTAATGCTGTTTGCGGTGAAATCAAGAAAATAGAATAAAAAGAAATAGAACAAGATAAAGAATAAAGAAAATAAAAAGAAAAAGAAATGGCGATCAGTACGCTCCATTCCTATTTGATTCAGAGGTACTGAATCTGCTCGAGGTCGAGCGGCGACTTCACGCTCTCCTTCTCGGACGCGTATTGGCCCAAGATGTGCGGGGATGTGATTCCTGTCATGATCGAGGTCACGACAACGCTGTCCCCTAACTCGGGGGTGAGCCTCGCGCCCCAAATCACGTTCGCGTCCTCTGCGAACACCTGCGTCAGTTTCTCGCCAATCTGCGTGGCTTCGCCGAGCGTGAGCTGCGGTCCGCCTGAGATGTGGATGAGCGCGCCCTTCGCGCCCGTGTAATCCACGTCAAGCAGCGGGTGGTCGAGCGTGTTTTTCACTACCCTTTCCACCTTGTCGGTTCCCTTTCCATCGCCCACGGATATGATTGCGACGCCTGCGTTCGTCATGATGGCACGCACGTCCGCGAAGTCGATGTTCACAAGGCTCGGGAACATTATCGTGTCCGAGATGCCTTTTACCGCGCGCGCGGTGAGTTCGTCCGCGACGGCGAAAGCCTGGTTCATCGGCAGGTTCGGCACGTATCCCACGAGACGGTTGTTGTCGATTACTATCACGGTGTCGGAGTTCTTTTTAAGTTGGTCTATACCCCACTGCGCCTTCTGGAGCCTCGCGCGCTCAAGCGAGAACGGGAACGTCACTATCGAAACTACGATCGCGCCCTGCTCCTTTGCTATCTCAGCTATAACTGGCGCTGCTCCTGTTCCTGTGCCTCCACCCATTCCAGCAGCGAGGAACACGAGTTCCGTGTTCGCGAGCATCTCGCGCAGTTTGTCCCTGCTAGCCTCAGCGCATCGCGCGGCGACCTCTGGGAAACCTCCGGCTCCCAATCCTTTTGTGATGTTTTGTCCTATGAGCAACCTCCTCGTCGCATCAATCTGCCTCAGATGGAGCTGGTCGGTATTCACCGCTATTGTCTCAGCGCTCTTTATCCCCATCTTAGCAAGGCGATTGATCGTGTTGCACCCTGCGCCCCCTACACCAACAACCAATATCCTAATTTTGTCCGAGCTCATAAGTTTCGACTCCTCGGGGAGTTTTCCTGTATTGCGTATAGCAGCTTCTATCAATCCTTCCATAATAACACCCTTCTACCATCTCGGTTTACAGAGATGAACATACCTATGCTACTCTATACCGGTTGCTTTCCTACTTGGTCGCCTTTCGTTTGTCGCGCATGTTTGCGCGTACGCGTGACTATCCTATGATTTCAATGTCGGACACAGGAATGCTCTCGCGGCTCGGCTCGTCGATCATCTTTCCGAGGATGCTCGCGCCCCTCACGCCGGTGACGATGGCAACTATTTCTATCTTTCCATCGTACCCTGGCACGAGTCGCGCGCCCCACTTCACGTTCGCCTGCGGGTCCATCCTCTCGGTCACGATTTCCCCGGATTTGATCGCGTCGCCAAGAGTGAGGTCAGAGCCTCCTGATATGTGTATCAACGCTCCGCCAGCGCCCTCGAAGTCCACGTCCAGCAGCCTGTTCTTCAGGACGCCTTCGGACGCGCCGGTGACCTTGTCGTTGCCCTTGCCCTCGCCAACCGCTATGAATCCGACCCCGCCCCCGCCCATTATCGAGCGGACGTCTGCGAAGTCAATGTTTATCAGGCTCGGCTGGGTGATTGTCCACACGAGACCGCCAATCGCCTTTGCCAGAATCTCGTCAGCGACAGAAAAAGCCTCGTTCATCGGTAGGTTTGGAACGAGTTTCACGAGTCGGTTGTTGTCGAGTATGATCACGGAATCCGTTACCTTGCGGAGTTTCGCGATTCCATCGTCCGCCTTTATCCTTCTTGCCCGCTCCAAGTTGAACGGGTAGGTGACCATCGCGACTGTAATCGCGCCCTGCTCCTTTGCTATCTCGGCTATCACGGGTGCAGCACCAGTTCCGGTTCCTCCACCCATACCCGCACAGAGAAACACTAGATGCGCGCCTGCAAGCTCCTTCTCAAGCATCGGCCTGTCCACTTCTGCGGCCTTTGTCCCTATGTCAGGGTAACCGCCTGCACCCAACCCCTTGGTTATGCTCTTGCCTATGAGGATCTTCTTGGATCTCTCGTCTATCATGTTGAGGTGTTGTCTGTCCGTGTTCACGGCCAGTAACTCCGTTCCCTTTACGCCTGCGCGTATGAGACGGTTTATTGTGTTGTTCCCTGCTCCCCCTACACCAACTGTCACAATCTTTATTTGTTCGGAAGTATATTCGGTTGCGGGCTCGCGCTCGCCAAGTACAGAATTTACCAAACTATCCATACTGATCGCCGACTTATCTTACGATTATTACCCATTTAAATACCTTTCGGTCTCGTGATTTCGCGTTCCCGCGCGAAAAAAATCCGAACGCGCGCGCAATTTGCGCGCCGACGCGCAAATGCGCATTTTTTGCACGCAGCAAAAAATTGCGCGTATAGAAAATTAACAATTGTGAAGAAATAAAGGACAAAGCGCTAACACGCGTAATGTCGGCTTACGGCTCCTCAAAATAGACGAAAGAAGTATCGATAGCTTCGGAGTTGAATGGCGCACGCTCATTTGTTGCTGACTTGGATTTATCGAGCGCCTTCTCCATTTTTTCGACGCTTTTAAAGGTTCTTTCCAGAGCATCCATCCTGGTTCGGTTGGTGTATCGCTCCTTTGCCATGGCGGACAAATACTCCAGATCAACGTCGAGATTTGCTTTTTCCAAAATAGAAAGCGCATTGCTATTTTTGAATTTCAACAGCATAACACTAATTTTTGGGATAACGTCTTCGAGTTTTTTGAAATCGGTTGCGTCGAGTGCAAGGGGACTTGGATTCGCCTTGGCGCGTATGTCGGTTAGAATTGCGGAAATTGGTTTCTGCGCCGCCTTGCTGCCAAAAATAGGATGGGTTATCGGGAGAATGCCGCTGTCTAGAATAATTGGAAAATCTGGGTTGATTTTTCTAGTATCTACTTTTTTGAGTTTATTCACAAATTCACCCCCAAATAAATGCCGAGGAATAGTATTAATTTATAGAGATAGAGACTTTTAAACCTATCGCCGGATAA
>CAZWEI010000034.1:0-13947 GCA_964632135.1 Microcaldota archaeon | reverse complement strand
GCGTACGCGTGCTCGCGCGCAAGCTTATCGCAGAAACCGGACTATGGCATTATGTAATAGTAATATGAAAGCAGGCAGATTATTCCGACCGCGAGCCCGAGAGCTGTGCGCGTTTTGTCCAAGAAATTCCCCCTCTAAATTGCAGTCGTTCTTAATTTTTCATAATTCACTCTGCTTCTTTTGGAACCACGAAGCAGGCGACGATGTACGCGAGCACCCCTACAACGACTCCTGTGAACACGGTGCCGATTATCCACAAAAGCCTGATTATCGAAGGGTCGACGTTCATGTATTCCCCTATGCCGCCGCAAACTCCGCACAGGATTTTGTTCGTCCTTGAGCGGTAAAGGTGCTTCACCTTCTCAACTTTCCCGGCACGCTCCTCCCGCACGACGCGCGAGGCCTTCTTGACACGAGCCATGTTACCACCAAACGTATGTTGAATACAATATTTATAAACATCTCTCCAATATCATTCGGCGTGGATGTTGGGTGGGGGAATGGCCGGTATAAGCGAACTGCTTCAGGATGCGAAGAGGAAAATCGCCGACGGGAATTTTGAGGAGGCGATAGGAGTTCTCACGGAGGCGATGGAGCTCGAGCCGAACCACGTCGCGCCCCATTTTCTGAGGGGGGTCGCGCGCCTCAACAATGGACAGCCCTGGCTTGCGGTGGAGGACCTGGGCAAGGCGATAGAACTCGTTCCCGAGTACGCGCCGTCGTATTTCAAGCGCGCGCTCGCGTACATCGATTTGGAGGGATACGACGAGGCGCTCGCGGATTTGAGCAAGGTAATATCTATTGATGAGGATTTCGCAGCCGCATACAGGAACCGAGGGCTCGTCAGCATGTATTTGGGGGATTACGAAAGCGCGGCGGCTGATCTCATGCAGGCGATAAAACTCGAGCCCGCATACGCGGCGAATTATTTTTACCTCGGGATTCTGAACACGCGGAGGTACAAGGGCGAGGAGGCACTGAAGAACCTGAGCAAGGTTATCGAACTGGAATGGGATTACGCCGGCGGGTACTACTACTGCGGCGTCGCGTACGCGAACAGACAGAAGAACGAGCAGGCTATCGGGCACCTGAGCAAGGCGATGGAGAAGGACCCAGGTTTCGCGGGCGCGTATTTCGTGCGCGGGCTCTGCCACATGGACATGCAGAGCTATGACGAGGCAATCGCGGATTTCAACAAAGCAATTGAACTCGACCCGAACTACGGCGTCGCGTACGACCTTCTCAAGCTCGCGATGTCCAAGAAGCGCATCACGAAGATTTTCATAAACGTGACGAAATGCCCGAAATGCAGCATGGCCATAGACACGAGGCAGGCGGGGGACGGCGGCGTGCTTAAATGCCCGCACTGCAACGAGCTGCTGAGGATATACGAGAATGTTTGAAGAGTTTGGATGAATTGTAAATGAGGTGAACGCATGGCGGTTTCAAAATTGAAAAAGGCTCCCGAGCGCGCGATTTCCACTCCTGCGGGCGTTGTGCAGAGGGTGCGCGCCGGATTCCATTTTCTCATCTCCCTCCTTTCAAGAAAAAGCTCGCCGCTTAGAAGGGACGGCGCGCGCATAGACGCCGACCACGCGTTCTTCAAGCCCCCGGAAACAGCTCGTAGGTACAAGGAGAAATAACGGCCGCGCTGGGGGCTAGTTTTTAAATATCGTTTTGCATAAAACTATTCACCCGCCATAGCTCAATCTGGCAGAGCAGTCGGCTGTAGTCTGCCCGCGCACGGGCGCGGGACGTTGTAACCGACGGGTTGTGTGTTCAAACGAAATCAAAAACAAAAACTGAAACTCACACTGGCGGGATTTTCTATTTTTTATTTTTCGAGAGTTCGGCAATCATTTTATTCACGATGCGCGCGTGCCTCTTTTCGTCCGATATGATTTTCCTGAGCCGTTTTTTCGCGTACTCAGGCATCGTTTTGAGCTGGCGCTCGTATATTCTGCGCGCGTGAACCTCCTCCTGCAGGCCGACCTTCAGGAAGTCCGCAAGTTCCTCCGTGTTAATCAGCGACTTCTCGTCCACGTTCGCCATGTGCACGTGGTGTATGAGTTCCCTGAAGGATGTGGCGTGGCATATGGACTCTCTGGCCAGAAGCGAGAGGTTTGCCCTCACCTTAGGGTCCTTTATTTTTCTCACATAACCGTTGTAAAGGTCGGTGATCCATAACTCGTAGGCGATATTCTTGCGCAGTCTTTCTGCGAGTCGTTCTAAATCCATAAATCCCACGCGTTATTATTTAAACATACTAGATTTAAATCTTTCATATGCCCGAAAAGAAAAATGAAACGCCACGAGAACGCGCGGGCGGCGGATGGCTTAGAAAAGGAGTTTTGTACGGTCTTCTTATAGGCGCGATTTTCGCGGTCATCCTTTTCGTTGGAAAATCGATTGGCGGCACGCCAATCACGAGCCCTTACGTAGAGTTCTACGGGGAGAGATGCGGGCACTGTGCAAGAATGGAGCCGATTGTCGGGGAGGTTGAGCGGGAACTCGGGATTAACTTTTCCAAGCTCGAGATAACGACAAACCTCGCGAACGAGGGGGTTTTCCTTCGCTTCAAGGACAGCATAAGAAAGCAGTGCGACTTTCTAGGAACGCCGACGTTTTATAATCTGGACACGGGAAGCGCGCTCTGCGGCGAGGTCGACAAGGAAACTTTGAAAGCGTGGGTTCTAAATCAGACGAACGCGAGCGCGGGCGGGAGCGCGGGCGGGGTTAGTTAGTTATTTAAAGTTTGAATTAAATGGTGCTCGCGTTATTAAAACGTGCCACATTTGCTTAAATACTCGGTGCTGGAGTATGGTGGCATGGAAAAAGAAACGAGTTTGGCAGATGCGCGCTGGAACCGGTTTATTGATGGTATTCTCGGAAAAGGCGCGCTCTGTGAGGATGCACCGAAGCACATGGCGAAGCGATGGCTCGGATTCAAATTCGCACCGGCAGAGAAGAGAGCTATAAAGGAATTCCACGATTTTTTGAAGGTAAAAGGTTTAAAGCCGAGCTCGCGCGCACAATACCTTTATTTCTTAAGAGATATGGCTGAATTCACGAAAAAGAAGGATTTTAAAGAAATATCGAAAGCCGATTTAATCTCCTATTTTGCTGCCATGCGTGATAGAGTTGGCGCGTTCGGCATGAACACTAAAAAGCTATTTGCGCGCGTATTTTTCAAATGGCTATACAAAACCGAAGATTATCCGAGTATCGTGAAAGGCGAGGAATTCAAATTAGAAAGAACGAATAAGATTATTCGCGAGGAAGAGCTGCCTTCAGCAGAAGATAACCGGAAAATGCTGGAAGCATGCGATTCGATCCGCGATAAAGTGATTTTTGCTTTATTCGAGGAAAAAGGAATGAGAAGAACAGAACTGGCTGGAATTAGGATCATGGATGTAAGTTTCAAATTCGCCGAGGATAAAAATAACAAAAAATTCAGTTATGCGGTTGTTTGCGTGAGTGGAAAAACAGGAACGAGAGAGCTAACGTGCGTTCGGAGCGCTAACCTTCTGCGAGAGCTGATAAACTCGCATCCAGAAAAGGATAAACCGGATAGTTATGTTTTCTTTTATCGCGAGCACGGCGATATAAAACCACTCACGAGCGAAGGCGTTTATCGAGTTATTAAGCGGATGGCAGAACGCGCTAACGTGAAAAAGCGAATTTATTGCCATTTATATCGTTATGGCGCTGCTACGCGCGATACAAATTATCTGAATCCAGAAGAGCTTAAGGCAGAATACGGCTGGGCGCGCTCATCTTCTATGCCGGCTAAATATTGTTCGGTGCGAAAGGAAGAGATGAGAAATAAGATTTTCGCTCATAACGGCATAAAGATAGGCGAGAATGGCAATAATAACGAATCCGCGATCTGCTCGCGCTGCGGCATGGCGAATAATCCAGGCGTTCTTTATTGTAATTTCTGCGATTCACCGATGAGCGCGGAGGTAGTTATGAAACAGCAAAAGGAGGAGGAGCAGCGCATATTTACGTTAATAAAACGCTTCTTTTTTAGCGATGAATACGAAAAAGTGAGAGGTTACGCTGGCGCGAAACAATTCAAAAGTGCCACGCCGTAGCACTTTTATCTAAACCGGTTAGCGCTAACCAGTTTTTAAAATTTCTCGGTGGTAGCGTTTATAATTTTATCCTGCGCGAGCTGAATCGGTATAACGACGTTAGGATTAGCTGAACAGGATCTGCAAATCGGAATAAGTTGTTTAATATCGAGGTATTCTTCGCTCTTTTTAATACCTGATTCTTCTATCAATTTATCAAGTTCTTTTCTTTTTTTCCAATATTCCTTCATCTGCCCTTCGGTTTTAAATTCTCGTATGCCATGTTTATCTTCGAGTTTTTTGTTAGTGAAATATTCTATATCGAGATAACTAAAATTTCTAACATTATATAACAGAAATACGAAAATTTCTTCGATGGTTGGTGTTTCATACTCCTTTTTTTGAAGTTCGCGGAATATGCTTTTGAAAAATTCGATTAGATATTTGTTTTTACTCATACGCTGAACATATTCTGGCGTTAGTAATTTCAACTCCATGAGTGGATGCTGATTTGAAAGTTTCTCAACTTCGGTTTTTTTGAATATGCGCGCTACTCCTTTAAGCACTTCTGCCTTTTTTCTATCTAAAAAGTTCAAAAACTCGAAATTTACTTTTTCCCAGTTTATAGAATATAGTTTTTTATTGCGCTCTCGTTTAGGATGCTCTCTCAATTCAACAAAACCTTCTTTTTTCAATATCCGCATCTGTTTCACGATGTTTGATATATCTCGATGTGTTTTTTCGTGAATTTCAGTAGCAGAGATGTTTTCGATGTTAATCGCATAAAGAAATTCACAGTATAATTTGTTTTTTATCGTTGGTGATCGTTCTCGCACTTTTCGCATAATTCAGTTTGGTAATTTATGCTTATAAATATATGTAGCATGCACAGAACCGCTTAAAATAGTATGGTAGTATTATATGGCAAACTACCGAAAGGTATATAAATATGTTGCTGGTAAAACTACCTATGGTTTTACCAGACTGGTGAAGAAAATGGATGAAGAAACCGAAAAAATACCTGAAAAACGCGAGATTCTCTCGTTAGTAGTGCCGCATAGTTTGAAGGTGGCATTACGAAGGCGCGCGCGCGAGCTCGGCTATATGGATGGCAGCGAGTTTCTGCGCGCGGTTTTGCGTGATGCGGTTGTTGAACAGGGTGGTTGAATGGAAAAAGAAAACGCTGATCCGAAAGAAGAATTGCTCGCGCGAATACGGCGCGCTGCCGAATCGTGCGCGCGAAAAGGCGAACTAGCGCCTGAAATTCGCGCGGAAATTGAAGCAGTTTGTGGAAAGCTCGATGATAATATGAAATAAAAAGAAAACGCGCGCTCGCGTTTCAAACCAACCTAACGAGCGCGGAAGGTGTTCGGTATGTATGCGAAAGCGAACGGTATAAATACGCATAACGGCTTTATTAATTCGTGTAGCGCACGGCGAGAGATGCTCCGCGCTCGTGTAAGTAAGGAAGAGATGCTGCTTTTTGAGCGTGCCAGCGACGCTGAAGGTTTTCTTATTCTCGGCGATTGGATCAGGCGCGTATTGACGACGCGCGCACAGGAAGTAATACAAAAAGAGCGCGAGCACGCGCAGCCGGCGCGTGTAGATGCGAGGCCATGATGAATCAAGAAACGGCTAACATTACCGTTCCGCAGTTTGCTAAACTCTCGAAGATGCAGCGGGCCATCGTTACATATCTCGCCGTAAATCGCGGCTATCGGCGAGCCGGCACAGTTGCGCGGAAAATCGCGCCTCAACTCAAAGGCATGAAAGTTTTTGATAGGGAAGCGAAGCGCCGCGAGCTACTCCATAAGTTTCTCGTTGATGATGATTTGAGAGCGGGCGAGCTATGCAATTTGATGCAGAATTTTGCGTGCATACAACGGAAAAAAAGCTATCTCGTTGCTTCTTACCGTGCTACTTTCTCGCGTGCCGTAAAACGGCTAACAACTCGCGGAATAGTTGAAACTGCGACTAAGGTAGAACATGAACTAATAGACTTGAATAACCCCTCTTCTTGGCTACTCCTTCATCCGAATTTTGAGATTTGCAGGCAAATGCACGATGCTAAAATTCTCTGTGCGGCAGGCACGAATGGCGGGCGCGCGAACTATATCAAGCTCAATACCAGCGTGAAAACACCCCTCGCATCGCCGGTAAATTTGCAAATAAGCGGGGGTAATGTGCAAAACACCGACGAAAAAAGGGGTAATTTACCGACGATAAAAAACGGGGTGGAAAAATGAGCGACGACGAAAACATGAAAATCGAAGTTGTTGTTACGGACTCTCCGCGCGTGTGCGCGGTGTTCGAGCGGGTTACTGGCGGGTTTCAGCTCTCGCTTCATGGTGAGCTGCCCGTTATGGCGAAGGAATTAAATAAGCCTATTATTTCAGAGCTGCCGACATGGCGCGTTGATTCCGCGAGAAAGCAGTTTGAGCGCCTTCTCGATAAACTCGAAATATTTCCCGCCTCGAACATACGGGAAAAAGCATCGTATATTTTCGGGGACATTATGCGGGAATTTAATATTCGCCGTCAGGCTGAACAGGTTAATGAAAACAACCAACCACCGACGGAAGAGGAGCTAAAAATCCTGAAAAATCCGGTATTATTTACTCAGATTACAGAGGGAGAGTTAGGGAAAAATATCGTCGGAGAAAAGGACACAATAAAGGCGATTTTCCTATTTTCCTGTATTCGCTTAGTGAAAAACAAGGGCAGCGGGGCAGCTAACAACCTTCTCGTAAATGCTGCGAGCTCTGCCGGTAAGGACTACATCACAAAAAAAATCGTCGCATTTCACCCTAAAAATTGCACAGAGGAGGCCTGTCGCGTTTCTCCCACTGCCCTCACATACTATAAGGATAAGGACGATAGTTTTTCATGGGATGGTAAAATATTCAGACTCGCCGATATTACCGATTCGCTGCTAAGGAGCGATGTTTTTAAGACATTTATCAGCGATAACGAAAAATCCATTATCACGAACAAGAACGGGAGAGGACAGACGGGAGCGTACGAGTATAACCCGCGCGGGAAGCCTATTCTTATTGCTACCTCCGCCTCGGCGAATCCTAGCGAGGAATTACTTAACAGAATGAACATCGCCACATTAGACGAGAGCGAAATGCAAACAAAAGCAATTACAAAAAGGAGACTCGCAGAGGCAGCGGGGAGGAGAAAGGAGGATGAGCCATACACGCCTGAGATTGTTGGCGCGTTCGGTAAATTACAGCCGGTGAATGTCCGAATCCCCTTTATAGAGGCGCTTGAGAGTTATCTCCCCGCTGATGTTCGCTCACGGCGCGACGTACCGCGTATGATTAACCTCATTAAAGCGAGCGTTGCGATTCACCAATTCCAACGCGAACAGGACAGCGAGGGCTATGTTCTCGCCAACAAAACCGATTATGAGATAGCGCGCGCAGCTCTGCAAAAAATTCAGACAGGAAGTTTTGTTAGCCTGACGCGCGCGCTCAAGCGTGTTTTTGATGCTGCTAAGGATTGGGAAGGCGTTAATTTTGGGAAGAGTTTTAGCGTTAAGGAGCTTCACGCTTACAAGCCGTTTTGCTCTGAGCAGAATCTCTATGACTTATTAGACAAACTCGCGGGGTTGAATTTTCTTAAAATCACATACGAAACGCGGGAGGGCAGCACAAAACCCATCATGGCGTTCGGGGTAGTTGAGAATGGCCTGCGCTCCCTCACTCTCCCTGAGCCTGATGAGTTGTTTAATACTGAAAATACTTTAATTGCTTTAAATGATTTAAATGCTTTAAATGCTTTAAAACCTTTAATTGCTACCTCAGAAGAACAAGGAGCAATTAAAGCAATTCAAGCAATTAAAGCAAAAAAAGGTATAAAAGATACTCAAGAACTTCCTGTTTCTGCGGAAAATGAACATGAAAACGAGGCTAAGCCATGAGCGAAACAATAACCGAACTAGCCAGAGTAATACTACTCAGGCGCGAGGTCGCAGGGTTAAGGCTACGGCTGAAGCTATCCACACACGCCCGCGCCATGCAGCCGGTATCAAAACCGACGCTCCAGGCCCCGCTTTCGCTATGGGTTGAGAAAGATGAGCGCGAAATATACCCTCTTAGTGCCATAAACGCGCGAAAAGCTGAACAGGATACAATTAGGAGCTGATAGATATGGAGACAAGCGACGAAATAACGACAACGCAAAAAATGGACTTGTTGATGCAGCAAACAAGGAGGCAGGTCCTCGTTCATTTCCTTTTCCCGTCCTCGCCTGCGATGGTGGGCTATCAGATGCACATGCACCCAACGCGCATCTGGCGACACGTCAAGCTTCTCCATGTGTCCGGCCTGCTGGAGAAACTACCGCGCGAGCGTTCGCTCGTGAACAAAAAATGCATGAGCAAAACAGTGAAGTATGTCATCACCGCGGAAGGCAGGCGAGTATTGGACATGGTCGGAGAACTCGCTAAGCCGCCCGCCCCAGATGCTCTTAACGAGCTGGAGAGGATTTGATGAGCAGGAAAAAATTACTGATAATCTTAGCAGGATTGGCGTTATTGTTTATGGTGGTGATTCACAAATAACCAGCGCGCAGCTAATCGCTCAGCCTGCCGAATAGCTGAGCTGCGAACATGCAGATGCGTGTATAGCGAAAATCGCGCCATCTCCTAAGCTAATGCGCGCTGGTGATATTTACTAGGTGGAAAACATGAGAAGAGGTATCAAGAAACCGCAGCATTTACCTAAGAAACCGCATCTCGGCGATGATACCGATGAGCCAGAGGGAGATGAGGAAGAAGAAGGGGGCGATGAGACCGATGAGGATGAGCCAGAGGAACTGACCGAGCTCCGCGATGGGCTCACGCACCTAAAGGGCGTGGTTAAAAAGCTAGCTAAAAAAATGCATCGCTGGAGAATGTGGGGCAGCAAGCCAGATAATATGTTTAGGTAAGAGGAGGTGAATAAAACATGAAACAAAACAGGCAGAGGGATAAGCCGGTATCGGAGCTGGCGGCGCGCGAAATTGTAGCTAATGCGAACACGGTTATCCACGAAAGAAATAAATTTAACAAAAAAGTGCGCGACAGGCGATAGTATGAAGCGAAAACCGCGAGGGAAGCGAAAACGAAAACAGGAAAATTACGCCGCTCTGGGTTTCGCTGGCGGATGGGTTGAGGTCGGCAGCAGTTCTGAAACGTTGGATACGATAACTCGCCATGCTGCTGGATTGGTTTCATTCATTCGCAGTGGGAAGGGAGGGTATAACAGAGACTATGGCTAGAGGTGGAAGTGTGGAAGAAACCGATACAACACCGAAGAAAAAGAAAGAATGGGGCAGTGCACGATGGTATAGACCAGACCGCTATCACCGCTGCCGTCGCTGCTCATGGCGGTGGTTCGCGCGTATTGAATTCCCTAGCGTATGCCCGCGATGCCATTCGTGGTTATGGACTGAGAGCCGAGGCGAAACAAAAGCACGAAGGAAACGAGAGCAGAAAACTAAAGATTTACCCTGTTACTTACGATAAATAAAGAAATAAGGCGTTTTACCGACGTAAAGAGCAAAAATTGTTATAATATATAGGTAAATGGCACATAGTATTTATTTATATATATACTCCACGAGCCGAGTTAGATTTTCGGTTGTTGTTCGGTTTGAGGCACTTCGCGGATCGCGATATCACCATGCTCATTAAACACCATGAACAATTCAGTGCCTTTATTCCATGCCTTTAGTTTCACGAGCGATTTAGGCAGCGTGATAAAATACCGATCTTTCACAAACTGAATTTTCACCATAAAACTCACCTACTACAAACCATACACAAAACTTAAATTAGTTCGTATATAAAGTAATGTGGCACTGGAGAAAAGTAGCGCTCGTTATAATAACACGAACATATTTAAAGTTTGAATTTCAGAAACTAGTTCGCGCGATTTGCGCAAAATTGCGCAATTTTTTTCCCTCGAGGAAAAAATGCGCATTTGCGCGGCAAGCTTCGAGCTCCGCTCGAAGATGCCCATTTTTCGCAGAGCGAAAAATTGGGAGCGCAAATTGCGCCTTGGTTGTGTAGTGGTCTAGCATACCGGCCTGTCGCAATCAGAACCCGCCAGCGGGGTTCAGATACCTCCTCGCGACCATTCTGGTTGCAGATAGTCGGCGACCCGGGTGGCCTTTCTTTTCTTAAACGCGATTTTTTCGCGCAAGCGAAAAAATGCGCCCATTTGTGCTTCGCACAAATTGGGAAGAAAAGAAACCCCAGGGAAAGAAAATAAGGGAAGGATGCTTTCCCTCGGCCTCGGGAATTCGAATCCCGGCCAAGGCGTTTTACTTTTTCTTAATTAAAATGTGAAAATCGATGTAATCGCGAACGCCGCCGCGAATCCTGCTAGGAATGAGATGGCCGCGGTCCGCTCGAGCCCGTGCCTGAGTGCGTCCGGCATCAACTCGACGAGAACAACATAAAGCATCGCGCCCGCTGAGAAGGAGAGCGCGAACGGAATCACGGGAGCAACAAAATGTAGCATGGCGTACCCCAGGAGCGCAGCCGCAGCCTCAACGAGTCCGGAGAAAATTCCAAAGCCCAGCGCGCGCCTTGTGCTCGTCCCATAGCACACGAGAGGCGCCGAGACGACAAGACCTTCGGGTATGTCCTGGAGGGCGATTGAGGCCGTGACGAGCCAGCCGAGCGGGGTCGAGCTTGCGAATGCTGACGCCACTGAGAAACCCTCTGGGACGTTGTGCATCGTGAGCGCGCCTGCGAGGAGAACTGCCTTCTTTTTCGATGCGACCACCTCGCTCTTCCTGAAGCGCGCGTGGATGTGCGGAATCACCTTGTCGAGAACAAGCAGGAAAAGCGCGCCGACCAAGAGCCCTGAGAGCGCGGTCAGGTTGCCTGACGATCTGTGGGACTGCCAGAGCATCTCCACTGCCGAGAACGACATCACGCCTGCGGAAACCGCTAGCATCGCCGAGTATAGCCTCCTGCCTATGCACCTCACGAACAGTATTATCGCTGAGCCGGCAGAGGTCGCGGCGAAAACCACGAGCGCGCCCAGCGCGACATTTGTGAAACTCATCATAATCACATGGATAACCGTCTAGGGGATGATTCCAAGCGCAATGTTATATAAATTGTGTTTGTAAGTGGTAAAACGACGCGGTGTTTGTTTGGATTCTATAGTAGTTGACAAACTGGAAAAGAAGTTCAACAGTTTTACGGCAGTGGACAGGATAAGCTTCAGCGTGAAAGAGGGCGAGCTGTTCGGCTTCCTCGGTCCGAACGGTGCTGGAAAGAGCACGACCATTTACATGCTGACTACTCTGCTCGAGCCGACCTCGGGAAGCGCGACAGTTGGCGGTTTCGACATACGCACGCAGGCTGAGAGCGTGCGCAAATCAATAGGAATCGTTTTCCAGGACCCGACGGTTGACACGAGGCTGAGCGCGTATGATAATCTTGATATTCACGGAAGGCTATACGGGATGGGCGCGCAGGCGAGAAAAGAGAGAATACGGGAAGTGCTCGAACTCGTGGAACTTATGGATTGGAAGGACAAGATGGTGAAAACATTTTCTGGAGGGATGAGGCGGAGGCTCGAAATTGCGCGCGGGCTCCTCCACACCCCGCGCGTTCTTTTCCTGGACGAGCCGACGCTCGGGCTCGACCCGCAGACGAGAAGGCATATATGGGGTTACATAGAGAAACTGAAAAAGGAGGGAATAACGATAATGCTTACCACGCATTATCTCGAGGAAGCGGATTATTTGTGCGACAGGGTCGCCATCATCGACCACGGGAGGATAAAGACGCTCGGCAGCCCGAAGGACCTCAAGAACGAGGTTGGGGGGAACATCGTCTCTGTGCACACGCGCGAGCCTGCGAAACTCGCGGAGGCGCTCAAGAAAAGCGGCTGCTGCGGGAAGCCCAGGGTCAACAGCGTGAGCGTTTTCTTCGAGGCTAAGGAGGGGGGCAAACTCGTTCCGAAGGTGATGGAGGTCGCGCTCAAAGCAAAGGTGGAAATCGAGAGCGTGGAAATCCGCATACCGAGCCTCGAGGATGTTTTCATATACCACACGGGCACGAGCATACGAGATGAAAAAGGAACTGGAAGCGAGTTTAAAGCAGTGAGGAGAGCCCATGGCTATTGAGTTGGGAAAGGTTTATGCGGTCTGGCTCAGGGAGACGAAGAGGTTCCTCAATTCGAAGTCGAGGATACTTGGAAGCCTGGGCATGCCGCTGCTCTTTCTGGTTGCGCTCGGCGGCGGATTTTCCGCGATGGTGCCTGGGTTCAACTACCAGGCGTTCATACTTCCGGGAATACTCGCGATGACGGTTATGTTCAGTTCCATATTCTCAGGCGTTTCGATAATATGGGACAGGGAGTTCGGCTTCCTGAAGGAGATGCTCGTCGCGCCCACGAGCAGGGAAACCATCGTGCTCGGGAGGATATTGGGCGGCGCGACAACATCCATAGTTCAGGGGCTGATAATTCTTGTGCTGGGTTTTCTGTTTACGGGGGTTCCAATTCCATCCCCAGTGAACATGCTTCTTGCACTTGTGCTTATGGTTATCGTGTCGTGCTTCCTGGTGGCAGTCGGCATAGCGATCGCCTCGCTCGTTCAGGAGGTTGAAACTTTCCAACTGATAATGAACTTCCTTGTGATGCCCCTCTTTTTCCTCTCGAACGCGCTCTTCCCGCTTGATAAAATGCCATCGTGGTTGCAGGTGATAAGCAAACTCAACCCGATAAGTTATGCGGTCGACGGGCTGCGCGCGCTCCTCATTGGAACGAGCCAATTCGGGCTCGCGTTTGACTTCGGGTTCTCGCTCGCCGCGTTCGTGGTCGCGTTCGTTGCTGCTTCTTACCTGTTCAGCAAGACGTCGATATAAATAGTTTAATAAACCTCCACGCGCATTTTATTTTGCTTGGGTGATGCTTATGGCGAATCAAACCGAAAAAAGAAAACTCTCGCACGTGGAGATATGCACGTCCAAGGAGGTTGAGGCCCGCGCAAAGCGCGCCGGCTTCTCGGACGTCGAACTCGTGCACAACGCGCTCCCCGAATGCGACCTCGAGAAGGTAAACATTTCGTGCTCGCTTTTTGGAAAGAAGATGGCAGCGCCGTTCATAATTGAGGCGATGACAGGCGGCTATCCCGAGGCGGAGAAAATAAACAAGGAGCTCGCGAAGGCTGCGGAGGCAACTGGCGTTGCAATGGGGCTCGGTTCGCAGCGCGCGATGGTTGAGAACCCGAAACTCGCGGATACGTACAATGTGCGCGACGTCGCGCCCAGCATCGTTCTTCTCGGGAACATCGGGCTCGCGCAACTCAAGGAATACTCAGTGAAGCAGATGTGCGAGGCTCTTGCTGCGGTCAACGCCGACGCGCTCGCGGTTCATCTGAACGCGCTCCACGAGGCGGCGCAGCCAGAGGGAAACAGGAATTTCGAGGGCTCGCTCGAGGCGCTCGCGAAACTATGCAAAGAGGTCGGAGGGCCTATAATCGCGAAGGAAACGGGCGCGGGAATTTCGAAAGAGGTTGCAGTGAGGCTGGAGCGCGCAGGCGTGAAGGCGATTGATGTTGGCGGCGCCGGCGGCGCGAGTTGGAGCGGGGTTGAGTATTACAGGGGAAGCACGAATGCAGAAACCTTCTGGGACTGGGGGATTCCTACCGTTTGCTCGCTCGTTGAGGTTAGGGGCGCTGTCCGCGTTCCGATAATCGCTTCTGGAGGCGTACGGTCCGGTGTTGATGCCGCGAAATCAATCGCACTGGGCGCGAGTTATGCGGGTGCCGCGCTTCCGTTTTTGAGAGCGGTGAAGAAGGGCGGCGCGAAAGCGGTGATTGCCGAACTCGAGAGATGGAAATCCGACTTGAAAAC
>CAZWEI010000033.1:0-14875 GCA_964632135.1 Microcaldota archaeon | reverse complement strand
AACAGGAGGGTGAAGGAGGAGACCGTCGCGAGCCTTGCTGAGAAAATTAAGAACGCGAAGGTGCTCGCGCTCGCTGACATAAGGAACCTTCCGGACAGGCAGTTCCAGTCGGTGAGGAAGAAACTGCGCGGAAAGGCGGAATTTATTGTCACGAAGAACACGCTGATCTCGCTCGCGGTTAAGGAGGCGAAAAAAGGAGAGGAGCTTCTCACGCATCTCACTGCGCCGACCGCGCTCATGCTTACAGAGATGAATCCGTTTGAACTTTATTCGAGGATAAAGAAGAGCAAGGGAAAGGCGGCTGCGAAGCCTGGGCAGATCGCACCGTATGATATTGTTGTGCCAGAGGGCGAGACGAACCTCCCGCCCGGTCCTGTTCTTTCGGAGTTGAAGCAGGGCGGAATAAACGCGCAGATAAAGGGGGGAAAGGTAGTCATCGCGAAGGATTCCGTGGTCGCGAAGGCAGGAGAGAAAATCACGGATGCGGCTGCGAAGGCGCTCCAGAAACTCGGAATCGCGCCGTTTGAAGTCGGGATGAACATCGTCGCCGTGCTTGAAAACGGGTTCGTGTACAAGAAGGATGTTCTTGACATTGACGAGGAGAAATTCCTCGCGGAACTCGTGGGCTCGCACGCCGAGGCTCTCAACCTGTCCGTGAAAGTCGCGTATCCGACGAAACAGAACATAACGATGCTTCTGCAGAAAGCGGTGATGGATGGGAAGAATCTCGCGTACAACGCGGAGATTTACGAGAAGGACGTGATTGGTTTATTGCTCGCAAAGGCGAACGCCCAAGCGTCTGGCTTGGGTGCGAAAGTGAATGTTAATTGATTGGTTAAGCGCAACGCGCGCGGAGGTAATTTTATGGAGTATGTGCATGCGGCCCTTCTGCTTCACGCGGCTAAGAAGGAGATAACCGAGCAGAACGTGCTGAGCGTGGTACAGGCTGCTGGCCTCGCGCCCGACGCAGCGAAGGCAAAGGCGCTCGTGGCAGCGCTCCAGGGCGTTAACATAGAGGAGGCCATAAAGACGGCCGCAATTCCTGTGGCAGCTGCTCCGGCTGCGCCTGCAGGAGGCGCGCACGCAGAGGCGAAGAAGGAGGAGAAGAAGGACGAGAAGAAGACCGAGGAGGAGGCCGCTGCAGGCCTTGCGAACCTTTTCGGCTGAGCGCGCGCAGTTATTTTTTCTTTTTAATTCCGCGCGTGCTTTCCTATTTCTCTAATTTTGAAAAGAAAAAGAAGCGGCGCCAACCGGCGCAATTTGCGCTCTGCGCAAATGCGCATTTTTGCACAGCAAAAATTGCGCCGCTCAATGATGTGTGGGGTGCGTCGGATAATTCACTCGTAAAGGAGTTGATGCACGCGCATAAATCGCATTCGCTGCGGTAAGTTTCCAATGAGCATCATGATTTATAATGCGCGAGAGAAACAATCCCGTGGGCGAGAGTTACAAGGGCACGAAATTCGAAACGATTTTCGAAAGCAGAAGCGTTCCGCGGGACTCGGAAACGCGCGAGCTGAAAAAGTGGTGCCGGATTTTCGCGAAAGCGGGTTTGGCGCCGGCGTTCAGAAACGGAATTAAAATATCGAGCGCAGGAAACCTGAGCGCGCGATTTTTTCGCAGAGCGAAAAAATGCGCATTTTTCCCAAAGGGAAAAATTGCGCGACTTGGCGGGGGATTCGTGATAACCGCCGCAGGCTGCAACCTCGCGCGCATGCCAGAGGGGGGATTCGTGAAGGTGATCCGCTGCAACGCGGGGAAAGGGATGGCTGTTGTTCAGGGCGCGCGCGAGCCCTCCTCGGAAACGATGCTTCATGATATGATTTACAAGATAAGGCCCGGCGCGAATTTCATTTTCCACGGGCACGACGAGGCGGTCGTGAAAAAAGCGCGCGCGCTCGGGCTTGTTGAAACCGGGAGGGAGAAGCCGTATGGCTCGCGCGAACTGGTTCTGGAAGCCGAAAGGGCGATGGAAAAAAATCCTGACGCTAATTTTATAGTGCTGAAGAACCATGGGTTCGTGAGCATTGGCGCGGGCGCAAAAGAGGCGGGGGAGCGCGCCGTGGAGATGCGCTCGAAGGCGCGCGCAAGGGAAATCTCGAAATCCCACCATTAACTTTTTATTTTATCCACCCGCAATATATCCCACTTCGCATTGCGGGCCGGTGGTGAAGTGGTATCACGCAACGTTCGCAACGTTGAGGCCACGGGTTCGAATCCCGTCCGGTCCACTTATTAATTTTTTCGTTTATTAGTAAACGAGATGGGTTGGTCTATGGGCGAACTGCGAAAGATTAAGGCGCTGCTCCTGCGCGAGTTGCTCGGCGTCCGCAGGAACGTCCTTCTGCTTCTTCTTATCGTCGTTCTTCCGATAGCGTTCGGCGTGATGTTCGGCACTTTCAAGGAGTTCATCCCGCGCTCAACACCCTCAATGGCGGTTCCTGAAAACGAAAGCGTGGGCGCGGATGATATGAAGTTCGCGAATTTCACGCTCGCGCTCTTCTCAACCCCCGTGGTTGGGAAGGATAACCAAACGATAGTGAACGCACTCCTCCGCGAGGAGATCTATTTCGGAATCGTCGTGCCGCCAGGGGTTCACGAGGCAGAGGGTGTGATTTCCGTTTATGTTGATTCCTCCATGGCTCCGGTTGCAGAGGCTTCGGATTACGTTGTCGGGATGATAAGGCGCGAACTCCGCGAGTGGAACTACTATCCAACTTTTAAATTGGTGAAAGTGGGGCGGGCGATAATGCCTCTCGAGTTTTTCGTGCCGGGGATAATTATTCTGCTCATCGCCGCCGCGGGGTTCCTCGTGCTCCCGTTCAGCACGATGCGCGACAGTTTGGTTTTCGACCGCCTGCTCACGAACGTGTCGCTCGCGGGAATCGCGCTCAGCAAACTGATTTTCGGGCTCGCGCTAGCGCTCATCCAGGTGTTGTTCCTGCTCGCCACGCAGAGGTTCCTGGGCGCGCCGATAATTGAAATCAATTTCTGGAGCGCGTACGTCATCGTTGCTTCCGCGCTCTCCTTTACTGCTCTCGGGCTCGCGTTCGTGTTTCTCGCGCGCTTCTCTGAACTCGGGAGGTATTTGAACGTGCTCGCGTTCGGCGCTGTCGTAGTGCTTTCTGGAATATTTTACCCGGTTGGGTTCATGCCCCCGCTTATTCAAACAGTCTGCAAACTCACCCCCACGTATTATTCCGTCCTGCTCGTGAGGTATTTCGGAGTGAAAGGGGGCGCGTTTCCGCTTGTTGGCGATTATGTTACGATTGTTACTGCGTTTGGAATTGCATGCCTCGCGCTTTTGATATTTTCAATCTGGAGGCTGAGAAGAGGATGAGAGTTGAAAGGGTTGATTGCGTGGATGTAGTGGTTTGCGAAAACATAACGAAATTATACGGGGCGAAGAAGGCTCTTGATAATGTTAGTTTGCGCGTGCCAAAGGGCTCTGTGTACGCAATAGCAGGGCCGAACGGCAGCGGAAAAACGACGCTCATAAACATCATTGCGCGCGTGCTCCGCCCTAGTTCCGGCTCGGTGGGGGTTGAGGGAAAACTCGCGTACAGTTTCCAAACCCCTCGCCTGGTTTCGGATTTGAACGTGCGCGAGAATTTGAATTTCTTCTCGGATTTGTACGAGATAAGCGACGCGGGCTGGAAAAGGAAGGTGCTCGAACTCACCGGCGCCGGAGAGTGGCTGAACTACCGCATAGACGACCTTTCCTCGGGTATGAAAAAAAGGGTTGAGCTCGCAGTCGCGCTCCTTCCGAACCCGGACATTTTCGCGCTCGACGAGCCGACCGCGGGCTTGGATGCGGAATCAGCGGAGCACATTTTGGGTTTGATGCGCGCGCTCCGCACAACGCACGGAAAGACGCTCATAGTGAGCACGCACACGCTAAGCGAAATGAAGAACATCTGCGACCACCTCGCGATACTGCGCGAGGGAAAGAAAATATTTGACAGCCCCGCGGGAAAGATAAAGAATTTGGAGGAGACGTATAAGAAATATACGAAATAGCGCGCTTAGCTGCAACAATTAGACTCGAGGAAAGGCGAGAGTTTTTTGAAAAAAGCCTTGATTTGCTTCTTTTGAATGTGACCCAAATCCGTGCTGATACGGGATGCTGCTTTAGGCGGAGAAACTACCACGTATCCAAAATCGTCTAAATCTATAATTTCTGATTTTACAAATTTCTTTGCAATCTCGTCTTTTGTGAAATGCCTGGATGAGAATCCTTCTTTTGTTAGAATGTGTTTATCAGTTGCTTCGATGGGAGTAAGCCCGACGTTTTTGTATAAGCCGAGTCGTATGTCGGTCGATTGTTTGGAATAAACTCCCGCGACGACAACGCGCCCTAAAGTTTTCATGTCTTCAATAACCCGTTCAAATCCTTCAATATTCCCGAGCGTATTGTTTGTAGCAATAACGATGTCGAATTTTGCATCTTTTTTCAGCGGTATTTTTCTCGCATCTGCCTCAATAAGCATTGCGTTTTTTCCCAAAATTTTTCTTGCAATGCCGAGATAAAGTTTTGAAACGTCAAGCCCCGCGATAATTTTATCATTGAGAAGGAAAAGATGACGTCCTACGCCGCAACCGACATCTAGAACTGTTTCTGGATTTTTTGCCGTGCTAAGCACGATTGCAGTTTCATCCAAAAGCCATTTTTTGAACTCTTCAGGCTGATATTTTGGATTAAGGAATTTGAGGAGTAATGATTTTCTGTATAAACTTATATTTTGCAAAGCGAGCACCTCTTCGCAGAAATTTTTTCAAAACTAAACTCCCCTTTTTCAGCGTCGAAAACAAGCATTTTGTTTTTGAGTTTCGGTTCCTTTATGCCAGTTAGGAAATATAGCAGATCCATCGCAATGTAGTTTGCTAGAATCCCAAACATCGGGATGACGCTTGGCTGAACGTATTTTTCGAAAATCTCTGGATTTTTGTTTATTAATTCCACATCCTCGAGAAACATCGGTTCTTGAGCCATTTTTTCCTCGATAGTGCAGTTGTAGCACAACGTCTCGCCAGGGATTACAAACGGACCGGCCATTGCCCTAGTCTCAACCACGCCGAATGAAATCCATGGAATTTTTCTTTTAACGCAAACCTCGTTGACCCATTTGTATATGTAATAAACCGGTCCGTCTGCTGTTAAAAGAACAACATCAACATCGCGTATGTATTTGTCGGCCTTTTCGGGAGTGTCTATTCTGTCGTTTACAACTTCAAATTTCGAGTTGGGTTGTATCTCCTTTGCTCTCTCAAGCGCAGCATCGACTTTTTGCTTTCCGATGTCGCTTTCAGTGTAAAGGATCTGCCTGTTGAGGTTGTGCCTCTCGACCTTGTCGAAGTCTATCGCCTTTATGTATCCGACTCCAAGAGAAAGGAGAGAGTATACCAGCTGTGAGCCGCCGCCGCCCAAACCTATGAGCAAAACCCTGGAGTTTTTCAGCCTTTCCTGAGGTTTAAACTTCTCGTCAACAAAGAGCGAGAAAAAGGAAAGGTTTCTTTTGTATCTCTCAACTTCTAGCTCTGAGAGTATAGTTTCATTTTCTGTGTCTTCCACCAGGTGAAACTCGCGTAACTGTGAAATCGTTTCCTGCACGTCCTCTCTGCTTTTCCCAAGTTTTTGTGCTATTTTCTCAATGGTATTTTTTCCGTTCATGAGATTGAGTAAAGCCTTTACTTCGCCATCATTTTGTATTCTAACCGCTTTTCCAGGGAGCAGGCCTATCTGAATGAACTCTCCCTTGTCCAATACCATTAGTGAACTTTTTATCTTCGGTTTCATGGTCTAACCTCTAAAGCAAATTGCTATCTTTGAAAAAGAAAACCAGCCAGAGTGCTGGCATGAGGTCAAGGCGCCCTAACGTAAGAATGCGGTGTTAGTTTAGCCTTGGAAGCTCTCTTTCGGTCTTTTTTACGACTTGTATTTTCAGTTTCATCCGATCACCAAGTACTCTTCTGCAATCTGAGGAATTAATTTTTTTCTTGCTGTTTTTCCTCAAAAAACGCAGTATTTTAAATGTTTTCCTTTAAAATAAGTAATATGAAGCTGGACTCCGAGGATAGGAAGATACTGCACGCGCTTGATTTCAACTCAAGGCAGAGCATTTCGAGAATAGCGAAGAGGACGAAACTGAGCAGGGATATTGTAGCGTACAGGATGAGGAAGCTAGAGCAGAATGGCGTTATTTCGAAATACCACGCGATAATCGATATCTCAAAATTTGGTTATGCCGCATACAAGAATTTCATCAGGCTTACGAACATCAGCCAAGAGAAGGAAAAGGAGTTTTTGGAATGGGTGATAGAGAATCCAAAGGTGGTATATTCGGCAAGTTATGATGGAATGTTTGATGTTGTAGTGAGTACGTGGGCGCGAAACATCAAGGAACTCTCCCAAAACATAAGAGAGATGGAAAACCTGTTCGGGGATTATATCGACGAGATGGTTATAGCGCCTATAGTGAAGGGGGAGTACAAGGTTAGGGATTACCTGCTTGGAAAGGAAACCTATACGAAAAGGGCTGTTTTTTTTGGCTCTGCCCTGGAGTACGCCGAGCTTGATGAAACTGACTACGGAATACTTCTTGAACTCGGAAAAGACGCGAGGGCGAAAGTAGTGGATATTGCAGAAAAACTTTCTGTTTCTGCTGACACTGTTTTTAGAAAAATTAGGGATATGGAAAAAGTGGGCGTGATACAGAACTACAACATCGTGCCCAATGAAGAAAATTATCCATTTGAACACTACAAAATCTTAGTGTCAGTAAAGAGGGCGAACGACGAGAACGAAAAAAAACTTGTTCGGTTTTGCAGGGAAAGCGTTTACGTGTGGTATTTCTGCACAACTTTTGGGCATTGGGATTTTGAGATAGACCTGGATGTTCCTGCGCGCGAGAATTTTAGGGAATTTCTCAGGGATATGAAATTAGAGCTTTCTGGTATAGTGAAGGATTACACTGTTCTTACGACATACAAAACTAACAAGTACAATTTCTTTCCGTCAAAGCCTTTGGAGTAAAAAGTAATTTTCAGAATCTAAAAAATCTTGCCGCGAGCCTCTCGAGCAAATGAGGCGGCTTGTATTCCACATCCGCGAGCTCTGCGCCGAACTTCTTCATCGCGATGCTGTACTCGCTGAACGGCCTGTGGTGGAGGACCGGCCTCCCGTACTCGACCGCGTCAATCACGCTTTCATCATAGGGAAGCATGCACAGAACGCTCGTGCCAATCCACTCCTCTGCCTCCTTCTCAACTTTCCGGTGGTTCCCGCGCACCTTATTAACGACTGTCCCGAGAACGTCTACGCCCTTCTTCTCCGCGACCTTTTTCGTGCGGAGCGCGTTCGCATAGGAGGTCACTTCGGGAGTTGTAATGAGGATTATCTTGTCCGCAATCCGCATGCTTTCGACAGTGTTCTCGCCGAGCGTGCCAGGCGCGTCAACAAGCACAACGTCCGCGAGCCCGTCTAGTTTTTGCGAGATTTTCTTCAACTTCTTCGGTGAAACGGAGAGCGGATCCTGGACCGCGAGCCCGGAGGTGATGACGCGCACGCCTGCGGGATGGTCGAACATCGCTTCCCTGAGCGTCGCGTTTTCGTTTAGAACGTCGTGAAGCGTTTTCTTCGGAAAAGGAGGGCCGAGTATGCTCCCCAAATCGCCGTTCGTGAGGTTGCAGTCAACGATTACGGTGTTCACGCCGAAGCCGGCGAGCGCTAGGCCTAAATTGGTAACAAAATTGCTCTTGCCCACGCCGCCCTTCCCGGACGCGACAGTAATTATCATAAACCCACTTGGTCGCCGAACGCGCTTATCTAATGCGGTTCGGATATTTAAGCCTTTGCCCGTTTGCCCAGATACAGATAGCGCTCGAGCTCGCGGCTGAACGCGCTCCACGTTCCGTCGCGCTCCTTCCCCTCCTCCCCTTTCTCAATCTGCAGAAATTCCTTCACGTGCGAGTCTAGAAGGTCCGCGTAGTGCAGAGCCTCGGCCTCTGCGAACCTCGGGCGCACGGGCGAGTCCCACTCCCCTTTTCCGTGATGGCTGAGCATTAGATGGTAAAGTTTCAATTTCAACTCCTGCGGGAACTCGCCGAGCTCGCGCATCTTGTTGTCCAGCATGTGCGCGCCCAGCACGAGATGCCCAGCGAGCCCTCCTTCAGGAGTCACATCAATGCGCCAGCCGCTCGTGAACTCGCGCGTCTTCCCGATGTCGTGGAGCATCGCGCCTGCTATAAGAAGATCGCGGTCAAGTTCGGGATAAAGTTCGGATATGCGCTTGCAAACCGCGACAACGGAAAGGGTGTGCTCGAGCAGTCCCCCTATGTAGTTGTGGTGGTGAATTTTCGCGCCGGGCGCGGACTTGAAGGAGTGCGCGAAATCCTCGTCGTCGAAAAGCGCGTTCAGAAGTTTTTTGATGTTCGGCTCGCGGAGCGCGCTCGCCTCAGCGCGCAACTCTGCCCACATTTTTTCTATATTCTTTTCAGTGCGCGGGACGTAATCGCCAATGTCGATTTCGTGCGCGTCAACCTTCCTTATGCTCTCGCGCGTGATTTTTATCTCGAAATTGTCCTGGAACTCCTCAATCGCGCCACGAACGCGCACGACGTCGCCAGGGGAGAACCTCGCGCCCACCTCCTCCACGTCGTCCCAGCACTTCGCGCGCAGCGTGCCTGTCCTGTCCCCGAGTTTTAGTTGCAAATAATTGCCTGGCTTCGTTTTGAACGGACGGAGCTCCTTCTCCATGACCATGAAAGTCGAATCAATGCGCGCGCCTGCGCGCAAATCCTTAGCCCATTGTGTTTTCATATTTCATCTCACCCTCTCGTTTTCATGAAACGTTCGAGCAGATTCATGACCTCGTGAAGCACTTCAGGCTGCGCGAGGTAAACGATCCTGAAATATTTTTTTTCTAGGATGGGGGAGAACCCGCTTCCTGGAACAGCGAGCACGCCCGTGGTATTGAGAAGGTCGTTGACGAATTCTTTATCGTCTTTCCATATTCCTTTTTCATCCTCGAATTTTGGGAGCGCGTAGAACGCCGCTGCTGGCTTCACGCAGCCCAGCCCGCGTATCTCGTTCAGCCGCTTGTGGATGATGTCCCGCCTCTCGCGCATCTTTCTTATCGCATCTTTTAAGTGGTCCTGCGGGCCCGTGAACGCGGCGAGCATCGCGCGCTGCACCGGGTGGTTCGAGCATAATCTCGCACGGCAGAGGCGCGCGACTCCTTCCCTCACTTCGCGGAGCGCCTCTCCGTGGAAAGCGAGATAGCCCCCCCGCGCGCCGGGATAAAGATAGACTTTTGAAATCCCGTTCCCGCTGATTACAGGAATATCGCGCGCAACGTCCTTCGTGTGAACGACCTCTCCCTCGAAAATAAGTTTGTCGTAAATTTCATCTGAAATAATTGAAATGCCGTGCTCGCCTGCAAGGTCCGCGATTTCCTTTATTTTTTTCCTGTCGTAAACCGCGCCCGTGGGGTTGTTCGGGTTGATGAGCACGATTGCGCGCGTCCGAGAGTTGATTTTTTTCCGCATGTCATCAACGTCAGGAAGCCAGTTCCCGTTGCATCTGTAAAAGTTGTCCTTGCCGTCGTAAAAGCGCGACATCGTCATGTAGAGCGGATAGCTTGGTGAGGGCTGGAGGATGTTGTCGCCTGGGTTTAGGAGGCTCGCGAAAAGAAAGGAGATGCCCTCACTCATTCCCGCAGTCACCATAATGTCTTCTGCAGTGACGCCCTCGCGCTTGGCAATCGCCTCGCGGAGTTCTGGGTCGCCTTCCGAGGGCGCGTAGCAACTGTACTTCGGGTCCATCACCGCATCGGCGAACGCCTTGAGCACGTGCGCGGGCGGGATGAAATCGAACTTGTTCGGGTCGCCTATGTTCAGGTAGTAGATTTTCTTCCCTTTTTTCTCGAGCGCCTTCGCTGCCGCGAGAACGTCGCGTATCGCGTACTCCACGGAGAGGACGCGCTGAGAGGGCGGGATGACATGCATGTTTTCGGATTGGAAGGATAAAATTAAATGCGTGTCGCCGCTCACTCGAGCCTCGGCAGCGGCATTTTATGGCCGACCCACGATGCGGGGTTCGGGGGAATGGGTTTGTTCTCATCGAGTATTAGTTTTAGGAGCTCGGTTGCATCCTTGTGCACGTTGCTTATTTCCTTTTGGTGGCGTTCGGCGATTTTCTCGAAAACCCAGAGCGCGAGACTGAACTCGTGCGGAGGCAGTAGCCTTTCATTTTTGCTTTTTTCCTCGAGCCATTTTTTCACCGCATCGTGAGTCGCTTCCGCCAAACCATCTAGCGCAGGAGGCCCTATTTTAACGAGCGAGACCGCGGCGGCATCTTGGTTCTCGCGGCGAAACCCGCTGAAGATCTCCGCGGAGAGCACGGGAACCGCGTGTCTTTCAAGCTCTGAAAATGTTTTTTGTTGCCTTAACTCTGCCGCTCTTCCATATGCCTTTTCAGCCCTCTCCGCTATCTCCCCAAGCGCGCGTATCGCGGAGTTCGCGAAGAGGTAATACCCGCCCCCCACGTGATTTGAGAGGGGCTCCACAGCCCTCCAGTTTCCCATCTCGCCGAGGGTTTCGGCGGCGCGCGCAGCGGTCTGCCAGCACTCGTCCCTCACTCTCAAATGCTCTATGAGCGCATTCACAGCGCGCGGGTCCTCGGGGTTGCGGAGCGCGCGTTTTTTGAGCGCTGAGAGTAACTCCTCTAAATATGAATTTTCACGTTCTACGCCCGGGTCGTGCTCCAAAAGGCGAAGCAGTGTTTGTAAGCATCCATCTCCATTCTTTTCGCCAAACGCCCGGATTAACTCTATCTTCTTCTGGCGTGCTATCGGGCTCTCCACCTGTCCGCGGTATTTTTGTATATCGAGTTCAACCACCTCGCCATACACGCTCAGTTTTTATATTAATATTTTGTTGTAAAAATTATTCTTAAAAGAATAAATACACGGGCGTGGGAGAGGGCAAAAATTAAATTACTTGCCTCCGAAGTCAGAGGAGGTGAGCGAATGCCGAAAATCGAGATAAAACAGGAAAGGGACAAGTGCATCGGGTGCGGGGCGTGCGCAGCGGCGTGCCCTGACAACTGGGAGATGAAGGACGACGGGAAGTCCGCGCCGAGGAAAACGAAGCTCGACGAGGCGGGGTGCAACCAGGAGGCAGTGGACATCTGCCCTGTGCAGTGCATACATGTAATTGTGAAGAAATGAGAGAGGCGAGAAAATGGCGAAAGCGAAAAACGCAAAGGTTGAGAAAACGGTCATAACGAAGGACATGACGCTCGGCGAAGTGATAGGCAAGTTTCCGAAAACGGTGAGCGTGTTCCTGAAGCACGGGCTCCACTGCGTGGGCTGCCATGTCGCGCACTGGGAGACGATTGAGCAGGGCGCGTTCACTCACGGGATGGATGGTAAGAAGTTGGAGGCGCTGCTGAAGGATTTGAACGCTGCTGCGAAATCCTAATTTATGGGCGCGTTTTATGAAAACGCTCGCACAACTTGCGGAGGAGCTGCGCGCGTACACCCAGAAGAAACTAATTGAGGAGCTGGACGCGCTCGCGAAAAGGCTGCCGAAGAAATTCCAGTAGAAAAAAGGAAGCCAGGTAAGGGATTTGCACCGCGGGCGCGCGGACGGTCGTGCTGCGCGCGGGCGGAGTTGAACCCTTCTTTACCGGTCTGCAGCCGGTCGCATGGCCGCTCTGCCAACCTGGCTTGTCCTTTATCATCCGTTATCCTTTGATTTTCCAGACTGTTCCTTTCGGATTGTCCTCTAATATTACTCCAATCTCATTTAATTTACTTCTTATTTTGTCGCCCTGAGCGAAATCGCCCTTCTTGCGCGCGTCCTCGCGCTTCCGGATGAGCGCGTTCATCGTCTCGTCGAAATTTCCACTTTCCTTAATTCCAAGTTCGCGCGCAAACTCGCCGACATTTCGCACGATTTCCTCGCTAACCTTAGCTTCTTCCAAACTTATCCCGAAAACGCCGAGTAGTTTTTCGAGCGCGAGAATTGCTTCTGTGAGAGTTTTTTTGTTCGCGCCCGGAGTTGAGACGTATTTGTTGATGTCCTGCGCGAGCGCGAAGACGGCCTTGAGCGCGTTGGGCGTATCAAAATCATTATCCATCGCCGACTCGAAATTCTCGGGGTGTTTTTTACTGTCGATTGTTTTTTTGTGGTCGTTGTCATCCGCGGTTTTGAGGGAGTTGCGCGCGTTCGTGATCGTGTTCCTCAATCCCTCGAGCGTGTTCTTCGCCTGCTCCACATTCTTGTCGCTGAAATCAATCGGGCTCCTGTACTGGGTGAGCGCGTAGAATAGGCGCAGCGAATCCGCGTCGTGCTTGTTGAGCGCGTCCTTTATCGTTATGAAATTGCCGAGCGACTTCGCCATCTTCTCCTTATTGACACTCAGGAATCCGGTGTGCAGCCAGTATTTCACGAACTGCTTCCCTGTCGCTGCCTCGCTCTGCGCAATCTCGTTTTCGTGGTGCGGGAAAATGAGGTCGCGGCCGCCCCCGTGAATGTCGAACGTGTCGCCCAAATATTTCATGCTCATCGCAGAGCACTCGATGTGCCAGCCGGGCCGCCCCTTTCCCCAGGGGCTTTCGAACGAGGGCTCTCCGGGCTTTGCCTTCTTCCAGAGCGCGAAATCAGCCGGATTGCGCTTCTTCTCGTCGATTTCAATGCGCGCGCCTGCCTTAATCTCATCCGGAGATTGCTTTGAGAGTTTTCCGTACCCGGGGAATTTCTCAACCTCGAAATAAACGCCGTCCTCCGTCTCGTACGCATAGCCGCGCTCAACAAGTTTTTTCGCGAGCGCGATGATTTCGGGAATATGCTCGGTAACTTTCGGGTATTTGTCCGCGCGCGCAACCTTCAGCGCGTCCATGTCTTCCAAGGCCGATTTTTGGAATTCGAGCGAGAGTTTGAACGGGTCAGCGCCTTTCTCGTTCGCGCGCTTTATTATCTTGTCGTCGATGTCGGTGATGTTCTGAACGTAGCGAACTTTGAACCCGCGGTATTCGAGATATCTTTTGATAATGTCAAACGCGGCGTACGTGCGCGCGTGGCCGAGGTGGGAGTAATCGTAGGGGGTTACCCCGCAAACGTACATCCCGACTTCGCGCTCGCGCCCAGGCTCGCGCTCGGAGACGGGATGGAAATCCTCCATCTTTTTCGTGAGCGTGTTGAAAACTTTTATCGGCATGTTTTCATCTCGGTATTTCTCTGTCGGCAAGTTTTAAATAAGCATCAATCAAACAGAAGCCCTGCGCCTCGCAGGCCATTCCGCAGCGCGATTTTTCCCTTCGGGAAAAATGCGCATTTTTTCGCTTCGCGAAAAAATTGCGCGCTACTCGCTCTTTATTATTTTGTCTAGATACTCAATAATGTTTTCAGCGTCGCTCAGGCCAATCGAGCGCATCGAAATCTCGTAACCGATTTCGCCGGCAGTGTCGAACTCCACGCTCGCAGTGCCGAGCAGGACATTCCGGATTCCTCTTTTTATCGTGTAATCCTCAAGCTTCACTATCGGGACTTTCTTCGTCTCGCGGCTTATCAGCCCGCGCGACTCGGTTATCTCGAACTCGCTTACGGTGTACGTTGTCGCGTTCGCGCGCGCCACTGAGAGGGCCCACCAGGCGAGAACGAGGAGCAGGAAAATTCCGAGCGCGATGGTCGCGGTGTAATAGTCGAGAGGGGAAAGCTGGAGAAATGGGAGCGAAAGATACGCAGCAGCAACCGCGATTGCGCCGAAAATCGCGAGTATGTGCAAGTACATTTTTTTCGGCTTTGCGGTTATCGTCTCCATTCTATCACGCGTTTTATTTCGACCACAGGCACACGAGCAGGCGGGCCGGCTGGTTTTTGTAAACGACCGCGCGCTCGATGATGACGAGGTTGCGCGCGCCTGAGGGCACCGCACCTGCGGTGTAGAGGATTCGCGATGAGTCGTTTGCGTTTAACAGGGTCACGTTGAAATCGTACTCCGAGCGGAGCTTCCCCCTGGTGGACAGGTAGTTTGCGGCGGACATTGAAACCAGGTTGCCGAACTTCGTGCCGTTTATCGTGTTCGTGCCCCAGCCGTCAGTCAGGCCTACCTGCGTTACTGTTGCCGAGGTCCAGTATACCGGTACGCCCGGCGTGAGAAGTGAGTCAGAAAGCGCGATGGCTTGAGCGCTTATGTACGGCCGTTCGTCAGCGAGCGATGACTGCGCGCTCATCCAATAGAATATTATTAGAGAGAACGCCAGCGAGAGGATGACCAGCGCGGTCACTATGTCGTACGAGAAGAACTGCCCCCTGCGCGAACGCAAGCGAGATGTTTTATTGGCTGAGATAGATGACACCCCCCGTGTTGTTTATTACGAGAAAGCCTTTTGTCACGTCAACCCGGTTTATCCCGCCGCTTCCGAGCCCCGTGACGTTCTGCGTGAGCGTGGGCGCGGTGTAGGCAAAGACCTCCGATGTAGTGTTGTACTCGAGTTCCACGAAACCTTTCCTTATTGTTATGTTGTACGGGATTCGGTTGTCCATGAGTTTGTTGAACGTGAAGTTCCTCCAGTATCCGTCCCCGACGCCGACCGCGAGGTTTATCTCCTCAGCGAACGAGCGCGCCGTCTCCATCGCGAGGAACCACCGCTGCTGCTTTATGTCGTTTGTCGTCTTTGGTACGAGGTAGCCCACGAACACCGTGAAGATGAGCATCGCGAGCGCGAAGAATACCATCAGCTCGAGGGCCGCCTGCGCGCGATTTGTTGTTTGTTTTTCATCCATCGCATCACGTCACAACGCTTATCACGACCTGGTTCCCGGAGCGCGTGAGGTTGAGCTGCCTGATTCCGGCCCTGCTGAAGTTCCC
>CAZWEI010000032.1:0-15142 GCA_964632135.1 Microcaldota archaeon | reverse complement strand
ACGATTATGAACGCTGTCTCGCTGAGCGCGTGGATGAAGTCCCAGTCCACTGGCGTGTCCTTGAAAACCTCGAAACCCTTGAACACGCCGGTCATCTGATAGGCTGCAAACGCCAGGAACGCTATGGCCATGAACGTGAGCATATTTCCCAACGATTTTCCCTTGTACGCCTTCGCGGCGTCTATCAGCATCCTCGAAAGAACGAGCGCAAGGAAGAGGTTTATCACGTACAGGTAGTTCCAGCCGGCAAACATTCAAACGCCTCGGTTAAGGTTAGGAAGGGGATATATAAAACAATTGGTTATAGTATAACGGGTGTGCTTATGGTTGTTTCGCCGCTTGAGGAGAGGTACGCGACCGAGATGAACGCGATATTCGACGAGGAAAACAAACTGCGCAAATGGCTTCTTGTGGAATCCGCGCTCGCACGCGCGCACGCTCGCGCCGGGAACATCCCAAAGAGCGCTGCTGCCGAAATTGAGCGCGCGGGCAAAAAAGTCGAACTTAAGCGCGTTAAGGAGATCGAATCCCAAATCAACCACGATTTGATGGCAATGGTGCGCGCGCTCGCCGAGAAATGCAGGGGCGGCGCAGGCGGGTACGTTCATCTGGGCGCGACGAGTTATGACATCGAGGATACTGCCACTGCGCTTATTTTGCGGGATGCTATAAACGCGCTGGGGAAGCGAGCCGCGCGCGTGCGCGAGGTATTGGTTTCACTTGCGAAAAAACACAAGAAAACAGTCTGCATAGGCCGCACGCACGGTCAGCACGCCGTCCCGACAACTTACGGGATGAAGTTCGCGCTCTATGCCGACGAGATGAGGAGAAACCTCGAGAGGCTTGACGAGGTTAAGAAGAGAATTTACGTTGGGAAGATGACCGGCGCGGTCGGCACGATGGCCACGCTCGCAGAGATAAACCCTGCGAAGGCAGAGGAAGTTCAAAATATTCTGATGCGCGAACTCGGGCTGGTTCCTGCGCGCGTGACGAATCAAGTGGTGCAGAGGGACAGGCACGCCGAGGTTGTTTTCGTTGTCTGCCTCATCGCGTGCGCGCTTGAGAAAATCGCAAAAGAGATTCGAAATTTGCAGAGGAGCGAAATTTTGGAGGTTGCGGAGCCTTTCAAATCAAAGCAGGTCGGGAGTTCGACGATGCCGCACAAGAGGAACCCGCACAGGTGCGAGAGGGTCTGCGGGCTTGCGCGCGTCGTCCGCGGAAACCTTCTCGTGAGTTTGGAAAATATTCCACTCGAGCACGAGCGCGACCTCACGAACTCTGCGAGCGAGCGCATCGCGATTCCTGAGGCGTTCATGATAACGGATTACATGCTTAAGGAGATGGAGGACATACTCACGAACCTCACTTTCTTCCCGCAGAACATCAAGAGAAATTTGGAGATGAGTATGGGGCTCGTGATGGCAGAGAGGGTGATGATAGCGCTCACGAAAAAGGGAATGGGAAGGCAGGCGGCGCACGAGAAAATCCGCGAGGCGAGCATCATCGCGTTCAGCGGGAGGAAACATCTCAAAGAGGTGCTGGCGCGCGACAGGGAAGTGAGCAAACTACTGGGCAGGAGCGAGCTCGAGAAACTCTTCAATCCTGAAACTTACACTGGACGCGCGGGGGAGATTGTGGAGCGCGCGACTCGCGCGTGAGACTGGTTCGTGGGGCTTTTTTATGGCGCGAAGGTGGACGAAGAAGAAGAACCCCCCGCGCGAGGAGAAGCAATTAAAGGAAAAATGGAAAATCGAGAGCCAGGTTTTCGACAAGGACGGTCTGCTCACTCTTTCTTATTTTATGAACAAAAAGGTGATCGCGAGCCTTGATTATCCAATCGCCACCGGGAAGGAGGCGAACGTGTTCCGCGCGACCTCCGGCGAGGCGTACTCGGATGTTGCGCCCTATCTCGCCGTGAAAATCTACCGCATCGAGACGAGCAACTTCATTCGCATGCAGGAGTATCTCACCGGCGACAACCGTTTCATCGGAGTGAAGAACACGAGGCGCAACATCATTTACTCCTGGACGCAGAAGGAGTTCAAGAACCTGGGGATATGCGAGGAGGCGGGGGTGCGCGCGCCGAAGCCGTATCTTTTCAGGAAAAATGTCCTCGTAATGGAATTTCTTGGCGAGGAGGGAATTCCCGACTCCACGCTGAAGCAGATGGGGCCGACCGAGCCTGAGCGCGAGTGCGACACGATTCTCGGATACATAAAAAAACTTTACGCGCGCGGGCTCGTGCACGCGGACATCAGCGAGTTCAACATAATGATGCACGCAGGCGAGCCGTATCTCATTGACATCGGGCAGGGGGTTCTCAGTTCGCACCCAAAAGCAGAGGAGTTTCTTGCGCGCGACATTTACAACGTGGTGGATTATTTCGCGCACTTCGGAGTAAAAAAAGATAAGGAGGAAGTTTTGAAATGGGTGAGGGGATAATGCCATGAGTATTAAGGAGAAGACGAAAACTGAAGCCAAAAAACCTCCGGAAGAAATAAAGGAGAAGCCGCCTTTAGCAGAGCCGCCCAAATTCAGTTGGCTCAACAGGTGGTTATACCCGAGCAGGCAAAAAGTGCTCAGTGACTTGTGGAAATGGTTTAATAAAAATCAGGAAGCGATTCCGCACGAAAAGGAATTAAAGGAGATTGCACGTGTCTCTGACTGGCATCATTTCACAATAGACGAGGCAATCGAGATTTATAGCTTCAAAGAAAAGGTGAACGAACAGCCGCATTTCGAAAATCGAAAAATCGGATTTGAGGATATCGTGAGAACTATCTCGCTCAACCGGCAGATGATAGGGGATGGAAAGCCTGGGAATGTTGAGTGGGACAAGGCTGTCTTGGATGGAAGGATGAAATGGAGAGTTAAAGAGGCAGAAAGGAGGAACGCGCCTCAGTGGGAGATGGAACAGTTGGATAGAATTTATGAAATCTGCAGGGGCGTGTTCGACCTTAAAGGAGCCGAGGACATAATCCGTAAGATAAAGGATAGAAGGATATACGGCTGAACGCGCGCTACGCTTAAAGTTTGTGCCCGTGCTCGCCGATGAGCGGCACGAAAACCACAGACATTATCTCGCTTGTTTTCATCTCTCCTTTTTGGGTTTTTTCAACGAGCGTTAGTTCCTGCCAATACGAGCCACCCACAGGCACGAGGAGTTTTCCCCCTTTTTTCAACTGCTCCACCAGCGGCTTCGGAACCGCGGGCGCGGCGGCGGTCACCATTATCCTGTCGTATGGCGCGCGCGCCTCGTACCCCTTGCTGCCGTCCCCGTAAATGAAATTTATTTTTTTGTAGCCCGCGCGCCCGGCATTCTCCCGCGCAAGAGCCACGAGTTCGGGCACGCGCTCAATCGATATAACCTCGCCCTTCCCGCCAGCGAGCTCCGCGAGTATGCACGCCTGCCAGCCGCTTCCTGAGCCGATTTCGAGAACGCGCATCCCCTCGCGCACATCAAGGGATTTGGTCATGAACGCGACCACGCCTGGCGCGGAGATTGTCTGGTTGTGGCCGATTGGAAGAGGGTTGTCCGCATACGCGTACTGCGAGTATGCACTGGGCACGAAGAGTTCGCGCGGAATCTTGTGGAGCGCGTTCGCGACACGCGCATCGGCGTAACCATGCTCGAGAAGATAACGGACCATTTCCTCGTTTTTCGCGCTCTCCATGGTTGACCACTAGATATATTTAAAAGGCGCGAATATTAATTTTATGGACGCGGTGCGGCTCAAGGGGATGAGACTGCTTCACGGGCCGAGCCTCGCGGCGCTGAGGAAAGAGAGAAAGAAGCGCGAGCGGATATGGGTTGACATCAGCGATAAGGAATCCGACGTTCTGCAGGAGTTCGGGCTGACGCGCGCGCTTTTCAAGGCGATGAACCGCAGCGAACTGCCACTTTACCGCGAGTTCAACAGCATCGTCTGCCTTCTCGCGTTTAACCTCAGGCTCAATAACAATCTCGCAAAAGAAAGGCTTCACCTCTACGTCACGAAGGAGTTCATAATCACCGTGAACTGCAGACGGTACATGGACGCGTTCAGGCAGCTCGGGAAGGAGAGCGCGACGCCCGAGGATGTCATGTGCTTCATACTTCTCGAGGTCTCGGAGGATAATGAGCGCGTGATTGAGGCGGTTGAGGACAAGATTGACGGGGTTGAGGAGAAGCTCATCCGAAGGCACGAGATTCACGTGGAGAGCCTGCTCGCGCTAAAGAGGACTATTCTCGCGATGAACAAGATATTCTGGCACGAGAGGGACCTTCTGTTCTACCTGAGGCACTGCACGGCGCTCGAGCTCAGCAACGAGGCGCGTGTGGAGTTGGACGAGGCGCACAACTCGCTCCTCTACTGCATAGATTTGAACGGAACTTTCAGGGAAATACTCACCGACTCGCTTGATGTTTATCACACCGTGCTCTCGACCAAGATAAACTTCGCCATCAAGAGGCTCACCGTTGTAACCGTGATTCTCGCAATAGTTGCAACAGTCACCTCAATTCCGAACACCATCGCAACGATATTTGGAATTCCCTACTTCCCAATCAACCCGCAGACGAAACTCGCCGAACTCTTTGGGTTCGAGATATTCACGTGGGACCTCATCGTGATTCTCATCGTGGTGGGCGCGGTCGTGCCCTCCTTCGTGCTGTTTTGGTGGTGGAATCGGGTTAAGCAGGAGAGCGAGGAAAGCGAGAGCAGGGAGGCAGGGGCGCGCGCGGGAAGGGCGAAGGTGGGGTTTGACTAGCGTCAGGGGAGGACCGGGAGAACAGCAGGGTATTTATAGGGGGTTTGGCATAATATACACACCGATGGCGAATAGGAGGTGGTGGGATGTTGATTTTTCAGGCAGGTGGAGAAGCATTTAAAGCTGCTAGGGCAGGATTTATTTACGCTGTGGCTCCTGAATTGGCTACCTATGACGCGCGCATAAAACGTAAGGAACCGCTTTGGGGCGACGAGGCGATAGGCTCAGATGAAGCCGTGAAGAGAATGAACGCCGCATTCTCGAATCCGGCAGGGGAGAAGTATAAAAATTCCGCGGGGCAGGTGTTAGCAAAGGCGGCCGCTGTCATGAATGCCTTTAATAAGGATGGAAAACTTCTGACGGTAGCGGAGTTTAGAAAAGAATACAAAGGCACGGAACTCGTCGGATACCTGGACGAAATGCTGAAATACCTCTACTTAGATTCAAAAGCGTTTGAGCACTACGCTGAGTGCAACGGAACTGCGAAAACGCTGATTGAGAAGATGCTCGTGTTCAAGCCGATAGCAAAGAAGGTTCTTGAAGACGCAGGTGGTTATGGAACCTATCACAAACGGGAAATCATGGTTTTTAACTTCGTTTTGGACAAATGCGAGGAAAATTCGGGAGTTAATACTGCGTTTTTACAGAAATGGGCATTTATAAGGTCAATAGACGACGACGAGATAAAGAAAAAGACTGGCTCGCTTGTTGATTGCCGCATACAGGAGGACCCGGGATTGGAGTTTGTCAAACAGGCGACACTTGGGGTAGGAAAGCTTGGAGCAGATGCAGTGGGGGATGTTATAAAGACGGGTTACAAAATCGGGGAGCCGTTGGGGAAGTTTGCCGGCGTTGGATCAGTAACTGGTGCAACGACTGTGACAATGGCCCTGCTGAATTGGCCGATTACGGTCCCTACGAGCATTGGATTTAAACTCTGGAAGGGTATAGTTGAAGAAGTGGGGGGCGAAATGCAAAAACATGGCGTCGTCTTAGGTGGGTTAGAATGGCTTCTTTTTAACATACTGCCCATACAGACGTGGATAGACTACCATAACGCAAGACGCGCCGCTATAGACGACCCCACACCACAAAACATAAGAATGGCAAGGGTCACGCTTGGGATGGGAGTTTTGGATTCGGCTGCCACTGCCGCCATAGTTTTTACAGGGGGAGGTACGAAGGCTGTCGGCAAAACAGTTAGCGGAGCGATAAAGGAAGGGATTGAGAACGCCGCAGTGAAGATGGTGGAAAACGAGATCAAATTAATGGGCAAGGAAGGATTTCTTGCGATGAGAAAAGAGGTCATTGCGGGGTTGATGGAGACCGGGGTTCTGAAGCAGGGCGAGACGCTCAGTGAAAAACAGCTGAATGCAATAGTTTTGAAACAGATGCAGCTGAAAGCGATGGAAGAAGTATCCCGGAAGCTTCCAGTAATAGGTACCATACCCAAAGGGCTGGGCTGGAAAGAAACAGTCAAAGCAGTACCAACGGTGATAGTCGAAAACGTTTGGTTTACCAATTATAGAAATGCCGTGAAAGAGGTTGAAGCCGCTAGCAAGGAGCTGGGGATCGCTGAAAAGGAGCTAAGGGAACTAGATGAAATGGTAAATGTAGGGAGAGCGGAAAGGATGATTAAGAGACCATCTGCGAAGGCCAGGTTTAAAAAAGCTAAACAAGTATCTGATAACGCGAAAGAACGGCTGAAAAGGATAAAATTAGCCGAACCCGGTGTTGTCGAACCGTCCTACAAAATCAAGAAGGCTGAAGATTTAAAGAAGCTGAACGATTTGGAGATTGGAGAAAAAATTGGGGATGCTGTCAAAAGCGGAGAGTACGGTAGAGAGGTTAAATCACTGACAACGTGGTTTAGGCGCGGTCGGATAGAAGAGGAAGTCAAAGGACTTGAGAGAGAATTGTCGGGGTTGGAGAAGAGATATAAAGCGTACGAGGAATACGGAACTTTCAGCAAAGTGTCTGATGAAGAGGTTCAATCAAGTATGACAAAAATCACGGGTAGGATGGTTGAGATAGACAAGACGATAACTGCTCTTGAAGAGGAGTATTATCAGTTGACAAAGGCAGCAACAGACGCAACCCCTATCATAAACAAAATCGAGCAGCTTCAGTTTTTGGAGAGCCTTCCTGCGATGAGACAATTGCGCGAGCTTAAGGCCTTGGCCAACAAGCTTAGAAAAGAAAGGGCCGCTTTGACGGAGGCTGGGGGCAAAGCAACAGCGGAGATGAGAGCGAACGTAAAATTTCTCGAAGCACAAGAAAAAATACTCACTGAGGAAGTAAACAAGGGCCTTGCGAAGATATTGAAATTCGTTGACCAATCCCCGGTTATGAGCAAATTGATGCTACCGACAAAGATTGTGATGTTGCCGACAAATATTCTTAAAAAAGTGGTAAATTGGTTTACGGGAAGTTATAGGCGCGAAATTTTTGGCGGAATCCTTTGCGACGATGCGCTAAAAGTGGGATATCTTAAATCGATTAAAGTTTCCACCAAAGAAGAAAGCGAGAAAAAGGTGGCGAAAGTAGTTGAGGGTGACAAGGAGTTAAAGATTGCACCTCAAGAGCCGAAGGCTGACGCCACGGCTGCGAGCCAACCAACTACAAATCAAACTCTGAGTCCAGACGATGTCAGAAAGGCGGTGAATGACGCTGACAAAAACCTCTCGCAAGCTGGAAATGAGATAAAAACGGAGGAGTTGAAGGGTACTATGAAGTATGCAGTTGCGCTGGGCGATTTGAAAACCGTAAAAAATGCGCTGGAGCAGGGAATGGATTTGGGGGGCATAACAACGAATTGGGACAAGGAAAAGGTTGAGAACAAGATAAAGGAACTCGAGGCAAAAGACGCGGTTTATGGGGCGTATCTCGTTAATCAAAATAGCCTCTGGAACGAGTTTGCTGGGATGGATGAGGAGAAAAAAATCGAGTGCCTCGCGCATATCGGGAGGGATTACAAGGACGGCACTGCTAAAGCTATTAAATTGGTAATAGGATTGTATAAATAACAGGGGCGTGTTGAAATGCAAGTGGTTGAGAAACCAGGCGTGGGCATAGAACTCAATTTGTTCAGACAGTTGCTCAAGGAGGAGGTTAGGAGTGATCCTATCAGCGCCTATTCTAAAATTCTTGATAACGTTGCGAAGAAAATCGACGGAATAGATACCGGAAAACTAAGCAAAACAGACGCGGGTTACGTTGAGACTATAAAATCGAATCTGAGCGCGATTGATAGAGAAAAAAAAATCAGCGAAGAGAAAACGAAATTTGATGCCATATTCGGCGCGCTTTCCAGTCTCGCTGGTGCGCCGGCGCAGGAGAAAGCCGCGCCAACGGAGAAAAAACCAACGACTCAAACTCAGAAAGCGGAAAAGAAAACACTTGGACCTTATTTTACAAAGGAGGAAATAGAAGCGGCTAGAAAATCTGGGGAGACAAAAATCGAGCCGAAGAAGGAGGAGAAACCTGCTGAGAAAAAGCCGGCGGAGAAGCCGAAGGAGGAGAAAAGCAAAGCGAAAGAAAAGGAAAAGGCGAAGGAGAGCGAAACGTCTGCGAAGAAAGCGGCGCTTGACGACAAAACCTCCGCGTTCTTTGACCTGCTGATGGAAAAAGACCACAAGCAGACCGCGTACGACCTGGTCTGGAACGTGGCGATAAAAAAATCCGCGGGAGTCTCTGAAGAGATGATCAGGGAGGACAGGACGAAATACCTTTTCGTGGACAGCCACAAGCTCGCGGAAAGGCTCGCAAAACAGCATGAAATAACAGACGAGGTGAAGATAACCGAGATGACCATACTTATTTATCACCTGGGATACCCGACCGCGAGGAAGGCAATTGAGAAGGCTGTCGGGAAGGCAAAAGAGGACGGGAGGGAAGTGGATCTGCTTAATGATACTCCGGAAAGCGTTGGAAACGTTACTATGAAATACGCGAAAAAGAATCTCGAGGAGTTCAGGGAGAAGGCCGGGATAAAGTTTGAAAAAAAGGAAGAAAAAAAGAAGGAGGAAGCAAAGAAAGAGGAAAAGAAAACTGAGGAGAAGAAGCCGGAGGAGAAAACGAAGGAGGAGCCGAAGAAAGAGGAGAAAAAAGAAGAAAAGAAACCAGAGGGAAAAGTTGAGGGAATCGGGATAGCATTCGACGCTGAAAGTTTCAAATTGGGTGGCGCGGAAGGAGGAAAAACGACGCTCACCGGAACCGTGAAGGTTGATGGCGCGACGAGCCTGGCGCTTTACATAGCGGACGAGAAAGTTCCGCCGAATTTTGGAACGTATACTGTAGATGTTGTTTTCGTGCCTGGCAATGAGAAGGGAAGGTTCAGCGTTGATGTGGATGGCCGTATCAAAGGGAGTTGCAGCGTGGAGGGCGGGGTGCACAAAGGGAATGACATAATTTCACCGATAAAGGCGACGGTGATAATAGGCGAGGCGGGCGCTGGGAAGAAAGTTGCGACAGAGAAAGCGAGCGTGCAGGCGCAGGCAATCGCTGTTGAGAAGAGCGCGCCCAAAACAGAAGTCAGCGAGGTCGCGAAAGAGGTGCCTGAGGAATTCGCCAGTCTCACCGGGAAGAATGTGAAGGACATAACCAAAACCGAGGCAGTTGCGGCAATCAACAAGTTCAACGGATATTCTGACGAGGAGAGGGAGAAATTGGCGGAACTGCTCTCCGGGAATGATGCGACGAAAAGACTTCTCGCTGCTTGCATTCTGAAATCAGTGGAAATCGCGAACGTGAGCGCGGAGTATATTTACGTGCCTGAGCGGATTACAATTCAGACGACGCAGTCACAGCTTGACGAGTATAACCGACATAGAAATGAGATAAAAAATAAACTTGATGCAGTGAAGGATTCGAACGAAGTTGGCCCTGATGATTTGACGGTTAAGGTGGGGAATGGAACGGTTTCGCTCATCGACATATACGCGATTCATGATAAAATTGAGAAGCTCGTGCCTCCGTACTCCAAATGAGGCAATTACGTCGGTGCGGGAAGCGGTTTCTATACATTTTTATATGTTTCTGGAGAAATAATTACGAGGAGAACGACCAGTCCCTCGCCCTCGAACGCGGGGGGATCGCCCACGCTGATGAAGATGGAAATAGTAAAAATTCCTCAGGAAAGAGTCGCGATGCTTATTGGGAGGGAGGGCGAAACAAAGAGGCAGATAGAGCGGCTCGGCAAGGTGAAAATCCGCGCGGACGAGGAAGGGGACGTGGAGATTGAGGGCGAGCCTTTCAACGTGTGGAGGACGAAGGACGTAGTGAAGGCGATAGGAAGGGGCTTCAATCCGGAGAAGACGATGAAACTGTTCAGCGAGGATTATTATTTCAAACTCATAGACCTGCGCGAGTTGTTCGGGTCCGAGAAGGAGATAAAAAGGTACAAGGGGAGGGTGATAGGCGAAAGAGGCAGGTCGCGGAGGATAATCGAGGAGACTAGCGAGGCGGATGTGTGCATTTATGGGGATACTGTAGGCATCATAGGGACGCTTGAGGAACTCCAGCTCGCAGAGGCGGCGATTGAGAAACTGCTTGACGGAGCGAGCCATGCAACGGTTTACGCGATGCTCGAGAGGGGAAGGAGAAGGATGAAGGAGGAAAGGATGAAGGAGATTTGGAATAAGAAGTAAATGAAACAAGTGATGCGGATAAATGATTGGAGAGGGGGATGATTTGGCAGACGCGGAAGAGATATTCGAGGAGTTCAAGGAGCACTCCGTGGCGGAGTTCTTCAAGAAGAACAGGCAGATGCTCGGGTTCTCTGGAAAGGTGCGCTCGCTGACCACGATAGTTCACGAATATACAACCAATAGTCTGGACGCTTGTGAGGAGGCGAGTATTCTCCCGAACATACTCATAAAGGTCGACCAACTCGAGAACGAGCACTACAAGGTGACCGCAGAGGACAACGGGCCTGGAATACCGCGCGCGCACCTCGGAAAAGCATTGGGGATGATGCTAGCCGGGACGAAATTCCACAGGTACATGCAGCAGCGCGGCCAGCAGGGAATCGGCGCGAGCGGGTGCACGATGTTCTCGCAGATGACGACCGGGAAGCCGATAAAAGTGAGAACGGGGTTGGGAAACGGTCGCGTGTTCGAGTGCGAGCTCGCGATGGACGTGAAGAACAACAAGCCAATCATAGCGAACGAGAAGGAGTACATGAGCAATTACAGGGGGCTCGTGGTCGAGGCGGAGTTCGCGGACGTGAAGTACGACAGGAGCGACCACGGCGTGTTCGAGTACCTGAAGAGGACCGCGATTGCGAACCCGCACGCGCAGCTCACGCTCATCGAGCCGACTGGCGAGAGGATTGTTTTCCCGCGCGCATCCGAAAAAATTCCTCCGAGACCGCGTGAAGTCCAGCCGCATCCGCTTGGGATTACGACTAATGATTTGATGGAGATGGCGCAGCATTCCAAGCAGAGGAAAGTCTCGTCTTTCCTTACGACGACCTTCTCGCGGTTGAGTTCCGCGAAAGTTGAGGAGTTGAGGCAGCTCGTGCCGAACGTGAATTTCGACAAGCAGCCGTTCGAGTTGAAGTGGGAGGAGGCCGAGGCGCTCGTCCGGGCGTTCCAGAACACGAAGTGGATTGCTCCAGAAACGGACGCGATAAGGCCGATCGGCGCTGACCAGGTCGAGAAGGCGCTCAGGAACATATTGAACCCGCAGTTCGTCGCCGTCACGGAGAGGAGGCCGAAGGTATACCGCGGAGGTGTTCCGTTCATCGTTGAGGCGGCGCTCGCGTACGGCGGAAACGCGGGGAAGAAAAATCCCGATGGAAGCACTGGCGGGGACATAATAAGATACGGGAACCGCGCGCCGCTTCTTTTTGACGGAGGGGGCTGCGCGGTCACGGAGTCAGTGAAGACGATTGATTGGAGGAGGTACGACATAAAGGATTTCGAGAACGATCCGCTCTCGGTGTTCGTTAATTTCGTCTCCGTGCACGTGCCCTACACCGGCGCGGGAAAGCAGGCAATCGCGATCGAGGACGAGATTGTTGAGGAGATAAGGTTTGCGGTGATGGAGGTTGCGCGCAACATGCAGAGGTATCTCCACGGAATCGTGCGGGATACTGAGCGCGAGGCGAAGAAGAAGGCGATACTCCGTTATGTCAAACAACTCTCATCAGACCTCCCACTGCTCGCGGGCGAGGGAAAGCCTCCGGAGCTCGAGAAAAAGCTCGCGCACATGGTTGAAACCAAATACAAGAAAGTGATTGAGGAGGCGAACCTCAAGGACCTCGAGGGCGAGGTAAAGGAGGGCGGGAATGGGGAAGGTGGGGAGGAGGGCGAGAAGGAGGAGAAATAGGGACTGGAGATGAGTGTGATGAGGGGTGATGCTTGTGGCGAAAAATCCAACTGTCGAAAAACTTGAAAATCTGGGGAAGGACATGCTCGCGGACATAGAGGCAGGCGAGTCGCCTGACTTCCAATGCTCGCTGCGCAGCAAGAGCAACATCTTCTACGATGAATCGCTTGGGTACATAAGGCTCGGGAACAAGATAGAGACGAGGACGTTCCTGAACGTGGGGCAGGCGAAGAAGTTCATGCAGACCGTCGCTGTCGCGGCGAAGTGCAAGAAATTTCTGGAGGAGAACTCGCACACGAGCATAAGGGGTTTGTTTTATCAGTTGAAATTTTCAATCGGCGAGGATGTCGAGGAGGACCTTTTCTCAGAGCAAACGGAGTCGAACCCGCTGATTGAGGATTTGGAGGTCGCGCTCAACGTGAAGCGCGAGGACCTGAATCTCAACACGGACAGGAAGGGAGTTGTTGCAGGAAGCCTCGTGATAAAGGACAAGTTCGGGGGCGACGAGAGCATAATCGACTGCGCGAAGCAGGGAAGAAGCGGCTGGATGATACCGAGCGACGTTGACAACGGAATGGATTTCGTGAGCCTCGATGCTGACTACGTGCTCGTTGTTGAGAAGGACGCGCTCTGGCAGAGGCTGAATGAGGATAAATTTTGGAAGAAGGAGAACTGCATACTCATAACTCCGAAGGGGCAGTCCTCGCGCGGGTGCAGGAGGCTCATAAGGAAACTCGCGAACAAGAAACTCCCGGTGTATTGTTTCACTGACTGCGACGCGTGGGGATGGTACATATACTGGGCGATAAAGACCGGGAGCATGAACCTCGCGTACCTCGCTAACGACATCGCGACACCCGAGGCGAAATTCATCGGGGTGACGATGAACGACATAAAGGAGTTCGACTTCCTGCAGAAACTCACCATCAAGGCGAAGGACGTCGACATAAAGCGCGCCGAGGAGATGCTTTCGTATCCGTGGATATCCGCGCATCCCGAATGGGTCGCTGAGCTCAAAACTGTTGTCGAGACGAAAAAGAAATTGGAACAGGACGCGCTTCAGGGCCCGCGCCTCTCGTTCGTTGGGGAGTACGTGCGCGATAAAATCGAGAAGAAAAAATTCCTGCCGTAGATATGGGCGCGCTATTGATTTGTCATATACGTCTCTCCTTAAATTCTTTTTCTTGTTTCTTCATTAATTCCTGCGCGTTTTTAGCTAGATCGTGTTGTTCAGTTTCATTCTTATCAGCTATTTTTATTTTCAACGAGTTGACGGGATACGCGTATATCAGATCTCTGTACACCGTGAATGCTCGCCAGTGCATTCCCTCCGCGGCAGCATAGCTACCGGTACGTCTATATCCCAAAGCCACTAGGCTATAATCCCTACCGGCAAATTCAAGTGTAATATTTTCTCGCTCCCGCGCTCTATCCGCAGCATCATGATGTATAAGATTTCCTTCAATATCTCTAAGCATTCTCCATATTGAAGCTTCAAGCTCGCGGAATCTACCGGCCCATTTATACAAGAATAAGATTTGCGTTTCATTACGGTAGTGATCCAATCTATCAGCTTCTGTCTCTAAATTTAAAGCCATTTGCCTGCATTCGTCAGCCTTTTGTTCCAATCGTTTTCTATCGTTATATCTCCTATATTGTTTCGTATACGTCTTTAGTTCTTCGGGGTATAATTCGTTACTCCATTTGGGATACAGTAGTTTAAAAGAAGATCGTATCATTTCGTATTTCTTCTTTATTTTTAAAATTTCACTACGTGTAGAGTCAGCGAGGGGCGGATATTTTCTGGTTTTTAGGAATTCGTTTAGTTTATATAGAAATGGATAGGTATCCTTGCGAGCTAGCAAAAAGGAACCGCGCTTGTCCTGTGTTTGTAACTTCATAGTATCACTTCAGACAACAATGGACTTTACAAGAACAAGTGATATTTTATGGCGTAGGATATATTTAAAACTATCCAGCAAATTTTTAGAAAAAAAGGTAAAATTTATATATATTATTACCTATAATTAGAATATGAATCCAAAAAAACATATAAAACTCGATAAACTGGATAAAAGGATAGTGCATGAGTTGGATACAGACGCCAGACAACCGATTTCAAAACTATCAAAAAAATTGAGAGCATCTAGAACTGTGCTGGATTATAAGATAAGAAGGATGGAGCGAGAGGGGTTGATAAAGAACTATGTAACACTGCTTAATCCAGGAAGGCTTGGACTGATGATTTGGAATGTTTATTTAGAATTCGAAAACATGACGAAAGAAATCGAAGAAAAAATTACCGCTAACGTTAAAGAAAATCCGAAGATATGGTGGGCGGCAAAAACTGCGGGTAATTGGGATTTCGTCTACTCGGTGGTTGTAAAGAACGTAAAAGAATTTGAGAAAATTTTTTTCGAATTTAACAGTTTATTCGGCCGTTATATTTTAAGGCAGATAGCAGTTGCCCATGGAACAGTAGATGTAATTTCAAGGAGTTTTTTACCAGAGCAGCCTGGAACCAGTGTGGAATGGTTTGGAAAATATGAGCCTTTGGTATTTGATTCTGACGAAAAAGAGATTCTTCATCTTTTGGGTTTTAATTCAAAAATGAGAATAAAAGACATATCTAAGAAAACAGGTTTGAATCCAAAAACAGTGGTTTCAAAAATAAAGGGGTTGGAACAAAATGGAACGATAACGCGGTATCGTTTGCAACTGGACGTTTCAAAACTTGGATTGCATTTTTATAAAGCAATAGTCCACTTAAAAGATTATTCCGAGGAAAAAGATAAAGAGTTGGCGGAGTATTGCAGAGAACTTGGAAACGTTTTCCATTACGAAAGAAAAATTGGTTCTTGGCCTTTGGAGTTGGAGATGGACGTCGGATCATACGAGGAAGCAGAAAAGACAATGTATTCTATGAAAGAAAGGTTTTCTGATTTTATAGAACGTTATGAACTTTTGCTAATAAAAGAGGAAATAAAGGGGGAACTGGACTTAAGTCAATTCATTTGAATGACCCTTGCATCACTTCCGCTCCTCTGCAAAAACCTCAACT
>CAZWEI010000031.1:0-15267 GCA_964632135.1 Microcaldota archaeon | reverse complement strand
CGAGCGAGGACATCGGCTTCGTGCTGATGAGCATGGACGCGGCGGCGAAAGGAATCGTCGCGCTCCTTGAAAAAACAGGCGCGCCGCCATCCGCGCCCTCGTCCTCGCAGTCTTCTCAACCCTCGCAGCAGCCGCCGCAGCAGCAGCCGCCCTCGCAACCACCGGAGCCGCAACCACCGCGCGAGCCGAAGCACTTCTCGCTCGGGGACATCTCAAAGAAATAGGTCAGCCGTTGCCCGCAGAGCTCGCCTTTTTCCAGTCATCCTCAAATATGTTCGCGAACTCGCGCGCAACGTCCTCATCCTCGATAATGACCGCGGCCTCCCTGTTCGTGTTGAGTGCGCTCCTTCCCCAGTTAATTGAGCCCACGAGAACTTTTTTCCCATCAACAATTGCTAATTTACTGTGCGTGCGGCTGAACTCAAGCGAAGCCCAGCGCGCTTCTATGCCCGCGTCGCGGAGGCGTTCCATCATTTGCAAATTTGGATTAGGAGAGTCAACGCGCGGCTCGAGAATGATGCGCACAACAACGCCGCGCGCCCTCGCTGCTATTAACTCATCAGCGAGTTTAGGATGAGTGAAAATATACATCTCAACGTCTATGCTCGTGCGCGCGGAGCGCAGGAAATTTATTATCTCGTCCTCGGAATTCGGGGAGAAAACAGCCTCGACAGAACCCGAGCCGTTCAGGCAGACCTGCTTTTGCGCCTGAGGGAAAAACGAATAGTAGGAAAAAACAATGAGCGCGCCGAGCAAAAACCCGACAAACAGCGCGAGAAAGTTGTTTCGCACAACGCTCCCCTTCTTTTACTCTTTTATTTTTTCTTCAACCCGTCAAAACTTTTGAAAACCTGCTTTGACTTCCTGAGCGCGTCCACTCCGGGCATCGGCTCGCCCGCGAGGTATGAGATGAGCGCCTTTCCGGCGAGGCTTATGTACGAGAACTTTTTCTTGCTGAGATGCGCCTCGTCTATCGCCGATATGGTGTTGCCGCCGCCGATGAGCGAGAAGCACTTGCTCTCAGTTATCGCCCTCAGGATTGTGCGCGTCCCCTTTGAGAACGCCTCCTCCTCGTACACGCCCGCAGGCCCGTTCACCACGACTGTCCCCGCGCTCTTTATTATCGCCGCATACCTATCCGCTGTCTTCGTGCCTATGTCCTTTATCTGCGCGTCGATCGGGAGCGCGCTCACTTCAAACTCCTTGCGCCCTCCCTTGTCAACCGCGAGGTCAGACGGCATCTCTATCGCGCTGTAAAATTTCGTAAGCTCCTTTATCGCAGGCACGAGCGCGGTGTATTTTTTCTTCTCAAGATAATCCATTGTGGGCTTGCCCAGTTTGCATCCGCTCGCGAGAAGGACGAGCTCGCCGACCACGCCGCTCGTCAGTATTTTATCCACGATTTTTTTCTCGAGCCAGTGCTTCATTATCTTGAGCGAGTCGTCCGGCTTCGCGCCCCCAATCACGAGCACGAGCGGCTTCCTTGGAGTTTCCATTGCTTTTGCTATCGACGTCAACTCCCTCTCCATCAACCGCCCGGCGACCATCGGCATGACGGTCGCGAAACCGACAACTGAAGCGTGCGCGCGGTGCGCAGCGGAAAAAGCGTCATTTACATAAAAGTCGCCGAGAAGCGAAAGCCGTCTCACGAAAATGCTTTTCGCGTGCTCCTCAATGCTCCGCTCGAGGGTCTCCTCGGCGAGCAGCCTCACGTTATCAAGAAGGATTATGTCCCCGTCCTTCATCTTTCCAACCTTGTCGAACACGCCCTGCCCGATTACGTCGGGAATGTACTCGACCTTTTTTCCCGTATATTTGCCCAGTATAACCGCGTGCTGCTCGAGCGTCGTGAAGTCCGGGTCGCCGGCCCTTCCCTGGTGCGCGAGCACGATGGTCTTCGCGCCCTTGTTGGAAATCTCCTTTATCGTTTCCGCGCATCCCCGTATCCTGTCCTCACCGACGATCTTCCCGTTCTCGTCAACAGGCGAGTTCATGTCCACGCGGACGAAAACCTTTTTTCCCTTCAAGTCGACGTCGTCAAGAGTGTAAAAGTCCATCCGACCACCATAGTTAATTAAAATGATATGTTATTTAAATTTATCAACGGTAATTGGTGTGCATGTGTCGTGCATAGCCGAGGTGATGGTATGAAGGTTGCGATAAACGGTTTTGGAAGGATTGGCAGGAACGTGCTGCGCGCTGCCGTGAAGATGCGCGCGAATTTCGACGTCGTTGCCGTCAATGACCTCACTGACCCGAAGACGCTCGCGCACCTCCTGAAATACGATTCCGTTCAGGGCGTTTTCGACGCCGAAGTGTCTGCGAAAGAAGGAGCCATCGTCGTCAATGGAAAGGAAATCAAAGTAATCGCGGAGAAAGACCCCGCGAATTTACCCTGGAAGGCGATGGGCGTTGATGTTGCGATTGAATCCACCGGATTGTTTACCGAGCGCGAGGGCGCTGCGAAGCACATAACCGCAGGCGCGAAAAAAGTAATCATATCCGCGCCTGCGAAAAACCCGGATGCGACAATAGTTTTGGGTGTGAACGAAAAAATCTACGACCCTGCGAAGCACAACATAATCTCCATGGCGTCGTGCACCACGAACTGCCTCGCGCCTGTGGCGAAAGTGCTGAACGATTCCTTCGGAATAAAATATGGTTTCATGACGACATGCCACGCTTACACGAACGACCAGAAAATTTTGGATTTGCCGCACAAGGATTTGAGGCGCGCGCGCGCCGCAGCGGTTTCCATCATTCCGACAACCACCGGCGCGGCGAAGGCAATCGGGGAGGTGATTCCTGAGTTGAAAGGAAAACTCGATGGAATCGCGCTCCGCGTCCCGATTCCTGACGGCTCTGTGAACGACCTCGTGACCGTGCTGAACAAGGATGTCGCGCGCGAGGACGTGAACGCAGCAGTGAAGGCTGCGGCGGACGGGCCGATGAAAGGAATACTCCAATACACCGAGGAGCCTCTCGTTTCCATAGACATCATAGGAAACCCGCACTCCTCCATATTCGACGCGCTCTCCACGCAGGTTATTGGCGGAAAGGGAAACTTTCTGAAGACGCTCTCGTGGTACGACAACGAGTGGGGTTACTCCTGCCGGCTGGTGGACCTCGTGAAATATATCTACAAATGAACACGAACAACCAATTTCACCTCGGTAATTCGGCGCGCGCAACACAGAAACATTTAAAAATTGTCGCGCGTTAATATAGTAACCTTTTTACGTTCCGTCTCTAACGGGATAAGGAGTGTATTACAGGAATACGACAGGAATAAGGAATAAACGGAAAGGAGGTTTTGCGTATGGCCGAAAAAGAGCACATGAACATGGTATTCATAGGTCACGTCGACCACGGAAAGTCGACCACGGTAGGAAGGATTTTGTACGACACTGGCGCGCTCTCGGAACAGGACCTGAGGCGGCTCAAGGAGGAGGCTGACAGGATAGGGAAGCCCACGTTCGAGTTCGCGTTCGCGATGGACCAGTTGAAGGAGGAGCGCGAGAGGGGTCTCACGATAGACATCGCGCACCGCGACTTCCAGACGGCGAAATACTACTTCACAATCATCGACGCGCCGGGACACCGCGACTTCGTGAAGAACATGATTACTGGCGCGTCCCAGGCTGACGCAGCCGTTCTCGTTTGCTCTGCGAAAGAGGGCATCCAGCCCCAGACAAAGGAGCACGCGTTCCTCGCGAAAGTTCTCGGGATTCAGCAACTCATCGTCGCTGTGAACAAGATGGACGCTGTGAATTACGACCGCGTGAAATACGAGGACATCAAGATGCACCTTACCGCGCTTCTTAAGACGATAGGGTACAAGACCGACACGATTCCGTTCATTCCCATCTCCGCCTACGACGGCGCGAACATCGCGAAAAGAAGCACCGACAAAACGCCGTGGTACACGGGCATGTCTCTTGTTGAGTCATTCGACACGCTGAAGGTTCCGCAGAAGCCGACGGAGAAACCGCTCAGGCTTCCTGTGCAGGACGTTTTCACAATCACGGGACACGGAACGGTTCCGGTGGGGAGGGTTGAGACCGGGGTAATGCACCCGAACGACGTCGTTGTGTTCATGCCCTCCGGCGCGAAGGGAGAGGTGAAATCAATCGAGATGCACCACCAGCCGCTTACAGAGGCAAAGCCCGGGGACAACGTGGGCTTCAACGTGAAGGGCGTCGACAAGAAGGACATAAAGAGAGGGGAAGTTGTCGGCCTTGCATCAAACCCGCCCACGGTCGCGCAGGAATTCACGGCGCAACTCGTCGTGCTCGAGCACCCGACCGCAATCGCAAAAGGCTACACGCCAGTGTTCCACATACACACGGTGCAGGTCGCGTGCACCATCACCGAAATACTCGAAAAGAAGGATCCAAAGACAGGCCAAACGCAGCAGAAAAATCCGGACTTCATAAAGACCGGCGACGTTGCAATCGTCAAAATAAAGCCATTGAGGCCTGTTGTCGTAGAGAAGTTCCAGGAATTCCCGCAGCTCGGGAGGTTTGCCGTGAGGGACATGGGGCAGACCGTTGCTGCCGGAGTTGTGCTTGAAATAACGCCGAGAGCAGCGGCGTAATTTGATTTGTTTTTTGTTTTCTTTTCCGGTTTCTCACCCTGCGATGAGAACCACCCGAGGCTGGTGTTTGTATGGGCAAGGCGCGAATAAAATTGGTAGGCAAAAACCCGAAAGAGGTCGACGACGTCTGCGCCCAGATAAGGGAAATCACGAAGGCGACTGGAGTCGAGATGAAAGGGCCTGTTCCTCTTCCCACGAAGCGTTTGAAGATAGTCACGCGCAGGACTCCGTGCGGGGACGGCTCCGACACCTACGAAACATGGGAGATGAAAATCCACAAGCGCGTGATTGATGTTGCCGGTGATGAACGCACGCTCAGGCAGATTATGCGCGTGAAGGTTCCTGACACGGTTCACATTGAAATAAGTTTGGAATGAGATTGGAGAGAGATTCTTTTTCTAAGGAGCAAATAAAACGAACGATAACAATAAAAACAGCGGGAGCCACAAATAATTCACGCCAGGGTGGCGGAATCCGGCAAAAATTATCTGCGCGCGCTCGAGCGCGCGCAATTCGCCGAACGCGCCAGACTTGAGATCTGGTTCCCCTCACGGGGAGTATGAGTTCGGAACTTTCTTTCACGCGAGAAAGAGAAAGAAACGTTCGCTCAAAAATCTCATCCCTGGCGTTTCTTCGTTTTGATCTTCACGCTAGGGACATTGACTATATGAAACTACGCGCAATGGGTCTATTCTCGAATTCGGGTCGTTCGCGTCAGCCCAAATCTCAAAATGAAGATGCGGTCCAGTGCTTTGTCCTGTGCTTCCCATCTCCGCAATCTTCTGCCCGCTTGCCACATTGTCGCCAACGTTGACAATGATACCGCCATCGCGCAAGTGATAATACACTGTTTTAACGTTATTGCACGCGCCGACATTTCCGACAATCATAACGGCGTTTCCTGCAGAGCCGTAAGGCCCTGCGAACGTAACCCTGCCTGCGTGAGCCGCGCGAACATCAGTTCCCAATGAATTTGCGATGTCAATTCCTCCGTGCCAGTGAGTTATCCTGTTGTCGCAGAACGGGCTTGTCCAACAGCCAGTTGTTGGCATAGTGAAACTACATGCGATAGGTCCGTTTTCAAACGGACACTCGCCCGCCGGCCCGGTTGGAGGCGAGACCCCTAGCCCCTGCGAGCAGCTGTTCGGGCACGTGGTCAGAACTGATTGATACTTCGCGAGCGTCTGGCACGCGAAAGGAGTCGTGAGTCCTGGCGCGACAGCGCCCTCGCACGTGCACGCGTATTTTGGAAATTCGTCAGGCTCCTGCATTCCGCAGCACGTGTCCGATTCGTCCCCGTTGCAGTCCCCATCGCGGCAGTCGGCCGGACCGGTATAGCAGGGCTGCCTGCAGCAGTTGGCTAGTACATCGTCATCTATAAATTCCGCGGCAGCGCCGCAGCACTCGAAATTGCACGTGCTCCAGTACTCCTCCCCGAAGATGTTGGTGCATTTCTCCCCGCTGCCGCAAGAAGCCGCGTTGTCATACTCGTGGAGGTCGGGATCGTTGGCCGGGCCCCAGTGCGCGTGGTCTCTCGGCGGAGTGCATTCATCGTTTTCAACAATCCAAACGCAATAAGAATTAACCTGAGTCGGCGCCGGGCAGTCCTTCTGCAGGAGCCAGTTGTTGTACGCGTCGTTCGCGCCCCCGCTCCAACCATATTCAACCAGCGTCATGAAGATGGTGAACCAGCCCCTGTCCTCAGTGGTCATCCCGCTCGTGATTTCATCGTAAGACCCCCCGAGCGTGTCCTCTGCAATTATGTTCCATATGCCGCACATCTGCGGGAGCACAGGCAGCATCAGGTCCAGGTTGTTGATTCCCAACTGCCACGCGATCGCGCGCATCACGAGCGGGTCGAAGTCGCACTGCTCCCCTGCCTCAGAAAGGTCGTACCTGTTGTCCAAACAAACGGGGTCGTTCCATCCGAGAGGAACCGGCGGGGACGTCTCGCCTCCGAGGTATTTCGCAGGCAGCGGGCCGAAATACTCGTCGTTGCTGAAGCAGGCATCGCACCTGAAGACCTGCTCTTCTGGCAGGAACACGTTATAATCAAACCCCATCGGCTCCACGGTGTACCTGAAAATCCTGTAGATGTTCACGAGCGTCGCGAACGTGCACGTCGTCCCGTAAAGCCCGTACTCAGAGAACACGAGCGGCACCTGCGAGAGGTTCGTCTCCGTGAAATAATCCTGGCACCTCTGGAACCAGGTGTTGAACTGCGGGTGCTTCTCGTCAAAACTGCCGTTCACGAGCCCGAACCTGCATTTTGTCTGGTCAGGGTTTGTAACGCAGTCCGCGTAAGGTCTGAGGCTCGCGTCCTTCCACTGGTAATACGCGAGCCCGATTATGCCGCTGTCCACCATGTCAGGCGTGTGTATGTAAAGGTAATCAAATGCCTCAGCGATCAGTTCGTTCGTCCACACGCAGGGAGTCCCGCCAGGCGGGGCGAGGTCGTTCGAGGTGTTCGCGATTCCGAAATAAAATATTATCGTGGATTTGTTGAAGTTCGCGAGCGCCCATCTTGAAAAATTCATCTTGTCATAAATCGCTTTCCTATAATCGCATTCGGGCTGCCTGTTCAGAAGCGCCATCTGCCCTATCATGTTCACGTCGCGATTCATCTCCGCGGTGAGCAGGGGGTTCGCAGTGTCGTTGAGTATCGCGTTCACCCCTTCCCAGTCGTTCTCCCGAGGCGTGAGCGCAATCAGGCATCCCGCGCAGTTCGCCTTGATTGCGCGTATCTGCGCCCTTACCTGGTCGACCACGAACGGGTCGCTCGCGTCGAACTCGATTTCAGGCGAGATTATCACCGGCCCTATCTGCTTGTTCTCGTCCCAAACGTTCGTGTCAAGCGCATCTGCTATGGCGCCCATTCTCACAGCGTCGATGTTCGTGCCGTCCGTGTAGTACAGGTAGGCGGGAATCACGTTGTTCTTCAAGTAGCAGGCTGCGCGCGAGCCGAGCGGAATGGTCGGCGGGTCAAACGCGTCGCCGATCATCCATCTCACGGCGAGGCTTAGCGAGTTGTTGCAGTACGGGTTCGCCTCATCGAACGCGGCAAACGAGGGACCCTGGCCGTACATGAACAATTTTAGGTAGTCGCCTGTGGGTGGTATTTCGGTTCCCTCTATCAACGGCTGGACTCTATGGGTGATGTTGCAGCTCTCGAACCTGCACCATCCGCCGTAAAGCGACGGCACGGTTATCTGGTACGGATTCAGCGGGTTGAAAGTCCATACCTCCTCTGATGCTTTGTGGCACACGAAGCACATGCACTGCCCGCGCTCATAGCAGGACAGGTCGCGCGAGATGCTTATCACTCTCACTTCCTGCTCAGGGTTCGTGTGCAGGCAGCCAAAAAACAGCACGAGAAAAACTATCGCCGAAATAAGCGCGAGTTTCTTTTCCATCAGCATCAGTAATCATTTCCGCGGGATGCTAATAAATCTTGTGGTCACGGTCACGGACGGGGCGCGCGAGAACTCGAGCGACGTTTCGCGCGAGTAATAACGATTATCTCGTTCTTGTTATTGTACGAATTTTTTGCCGAGGCAATGCGGGCACGGCATTCCGTAGGCTACCTTCCCCGTGCCATTGCACTGCTGGCACGCCTTTGCGCCTGCTGCGCGCGCAGCCCTGATGTTGATGTACTGCTGGCCTATCACCGGGGTCGCGCTGAGCAGACGGTTGCCGATGTTCCTCTCGCCCGGCTTCTCCTCGCTCTTCGCCTGCTTCCATCTTCTCCTTATTCCGCCATAAAGATACAGCCCAGGAGACCAGACTCCAAGCGACGGGTTCTGCATCTCGAAGTCAATCTGGCTCGTGAGGAAATCCCCCCTTTCCCTCAGCGCCTCGCCCGCGGTCTTCTCCCTCTTCACCAAAGTCTTGCTGACATTCACGAGCATCCTCTCGTACTCCGGCGAGGTGACGTCCCCCCTGTATTTGTTTATGTACCAGCGCGCTGCGAAAGGCTCGAGGTTCGCGTCCCTGTCGCTTCTCGTGTCCGTGCTCCTGTAACCCCTGTCGAATCCTCCAGCGTCACCCCAGTCCATCCCGCCCATCAGTTTTTTGCCAGAAACATAGCCAATCGGCATACCCGAAGGCGGCGTCATAACCCAGTCAACTATCGCCTCGCCGCCCACGCCGGCCTGCCCGAACCTTCCCTGCGTGACCCTGCTCGGCCTTCCGAAAGAGAAAAGCCTCCAAGGCTTTAGCGCAGTCCAGTATTGCGGATCCCATTTGATTCCGCCGTAGTATGTTCTGAATATCCCGCTCGGCCCAAGCAGAGGTGCGAAACGAAGCGCCTCAGACCTGTCGGGCCCGACAGGAAGAATCTGCGTATCGAGCTGGTCTAGCCTCTTGTCCATCTCATGGTCGATCAGCTCGTTCACCTCGTCCCTCTCCCTCTCAAGCCTTCTCCTCGTTGCCTCGTCGCCTGCCCTCCCCAATTCCGCATCAATCTCGTTTGCTCTTCTTTTGAGTATTTCCTTCTCCATCATTGTTTTTCCAACGTCGTTCTCCCAATCGACTTTTCCGGAAACTTTCGAAAGCCCGACCCTGTGCGCGCCCTGCTTCAATCCAACGAAGTCAGTGTCACGAGGGCTCACGTCGCCTCCCTTCTCGAGCTGAACCCTGCTCTCCCTCTGCCTGAACCCGCTCCCGAACATCCCGAAGAACGGCATGTTTGCCGGGATGCCTGGAATCACCGGCACGTGAAGGTCGTACTGGCGCGCGTCGAAAGGCGCCCACATGGGCGCGAGCATGCTCGTCGGGATGTCAACTCCAAGTTTCAAGAATGGTTTCGTGACCAGATTGGCAATCGCAGAACCAGCGCCGCCGCCCCTGAAAATCGGGTTGTAATCATAGCCCAGATAAACCCAGTTTCTGACCGTTTGCGCCGTGAACTTCGCAATCGCGCCAGGGCTCATCGCGTTTTTCAGGCTGACCTTATGTTCCAACCCGTTCTTGTCTATTTCGAAAAAGCTTTCCAGGTTGTTCTCGTCAGTCCTCACGAACACGTTTTCCTTCATAATTATCCGCGCCCTTCCTTTTCTGTCGTGCCACACGTCGTCCTGCGTGCTTCCCTCCTCAATTATCCTCCTCAACTTCGCCGAGAGCGCCGTCTCCTCTGCTCTCGCCTCCTCGTCTTTTCTCTGGCGCAACTCTGCTATATCTCTTCTTATCCGCATCGTCTCCTCAGTCTCGACGAGCGGCGCTCCGTAATCGTCGAAATACCTCATCTGCTCCTTCGCGCTCTTTCCCTCGGGCGTGCGCAGGTCGAACCAGTAGTTGAGCATCGGCCTCGTCATCCTCGCGGCGTATTTTCCGATCAACCACGTGGGGTAAAGTAGCCTCGCGGTCAGGCCACCCATGGCAAAGTTCGCGCGCAATACCTCGGACGGCGGGCTGACAGGATAGCCGATGAGGTTGTAGCCCTGCGCGTAGTAGCCGCCCATTCCGGCAAGGCCTCCGTAAGAGGCAGGAACCCTCACAGTATAGCCCGCGAGCGCGCCGAAAATTCCGGCTTTCTTTCCCACGTTGTGCCCGACGTCAGGGTGCCCCTGCTGCGCGACGAGCGCCTCTATCGCGCCGTGATAACCGCCGCGGAGGTTCGACCTCAACCGTCCCTCCTCTGCGAAAATATCCTGCTGAACCCGCCCGCGCTCGGTGTCCATCTGGTTTATCAGACTCCTCAAAAACTTTATCTCACCCTTCTTCTGTACGGATATATCCCTCAAATCGTCTATGCTCGCATTCGCGAGAGCACTGCTTCCAAGAGATTTTCCGTCAAGTTGAAGCTCCTCCAGCCTCCTGCCCAGCGGCGCCTTCTCTTTTTTGTATCTGCTCAGTCTTCCCTCAGACCAATCGACCGCGGCCTCTTCCTTTCTGAGAGTGTCCTCCAGCGTCATTATGCCGATTTCGTTCCACATGCCTAACGTTTTTTTGAATATTTTCATTCTCCCGTTCGGAAGGTGCGCGATTATCAAGTCCGTTCCCCGTTTCTCGTAAGATGTGTAAGCAATCTCCTCATGGTCGTCAACATCGCGGAAAACTTTTTTTTCTTCATCAAATTCAAACTCCGAGTTCTCCCCGCCCCACGTGTACTCGAAGCCGTGTTTCCTCTTCCCCTGCCACAGCCTCCTCGTCCTCTCGAGTTGCGGGCTGTAGTCGCCCCTCCAGTACGCGCTGTGCAGGAGGTTTGAGTAATGCATCACGGTCATGCTCGTCTCGTACGCAGCCGTCGCCTCCTCCAGAATCGTGGGCTTGAACGCGCTCACCATGAACCTCTCCAGCGTCTCGCCGGTGAATCCGACCAGCCAGGGAAGGCCTGGCACGCGCTCGAACGGTCCTTTCACGACATCCTTCTCTCCCACTTTTTCCACCCTAGACCATCTCCAAAGACCTTTCTTCGTTTTCTCCTTGTCGACCCTCGTCAGGAACTTGTCGTGGTCCATCGCCATGAACATATCCTTGTATATCTTCGTCACTCTTCCTTCCTTGTCCTTTTCAACAACAAGGCCGGGGGCGTTTTTCGCGAGCAGTTGCTTCAATTCGCCTATATCCGTTTTAGCGTCAAATGCTGCCTCGAAGCCTGCAAGTCCCTTTTCAAAAACAGTCCTCCTAATCATCTCTTCGCTCATCTCGTTGTCCTTCATCTCTTTGATCCAGTCCATGTTCCTCGGGATGTAGCGCGTCTTCTCGCGCGGGCTCAGGAAATCGGCGTCAGCGCGCCTCATCAATTCGAGCGTTACCGCGTCGCCCGCCTTCACATCCACCCCGTATTTCTCGCGCAGCCGCCCGTGTATTTTTTTCCACGCCCCTATCTCGAGCTCCGCGTTCATCTTGTCCCTTTCCGCTGTGAGGAGAACCTTCTCAAGAATCTCTTTCAGCATTGCCAGCTGGAGCGGGGTGAGCGGAAGGCCGCGGTGAAGTTGTTTCTCTATCGCCACCCACATCTTCGACTCGCCGGTTTCCCTTTTTCCCTCGCCTGTCTGAGAGCGCGACACGAGAACGCCGAGAGCCATCAGCCAGTATTCCTTCTCGGTTGCTGGAAGGTTCTGCGTGAACTGCCCGAACCTCCAGCTCGGGTCCCTGACGTCGCCTAGAGAGAAAGAGAAGAAATTCACAACTGCTTCATTGGCGAATTTATCCCTCGCCCCTCCCAACATCTCCTCCAATTTTTTAATTTCTTCAACAGCATTCCGTTCCTTCGCCTTTTTCAGTAGTCCCTCCAACCTCTTAATTTCTTCAGCGCCATCCCTTGCTTTTTTTAATGCCCCCTCCAACTTCTTAATTTCTTCAACAGCATTCCGTTCCTTCGCCTTTCTAAGCAGCTCCCCCAAATTCTTAATCTCTTCATCGGCGTTCTGTCCGCTTGCCTTTCTCCGTATTTTATCTATGATTCCTATTTCCTCCTCCCTATTGTTGAACTCCCTCCGCAGGTTTATGACTCCCTTGCGCGCGTCCTCCTCGGTGTCGAAGTGGCTTTTCGGGCCGCGCTTGCCCCAGATGATGCTCGGCTCAGAATCCGCGAGCCTTTTCGCCTCCTCGTCGAACTTCGGCACGAGCGGCCCTAGATTGTACGTGTCGCCGGATTTTTTCTTCACGAATTTCGCGAACTTCTCCATCCTCGGGCCGAGTTTCCCCTTTCTTCTCTCCTCCACGAGCTGCACGAGCCCGACAGTCGGCTCCCTAACCGCGGCCTTTGCCGCGCCCCAGACGAGTTTCCCCGCCTGCGTGAGATTTCTCGTTCTCTCGGTGAAAATCATCCCCACGTTGGTCTGTATGAACTTTGGAATGCGGAAAGGCTGCTCGTACTTGTACATCCACCCGAGCGGTTTCCCGAGCGCGCCGCCGAGCACGCCCCCCACAAGCGGGACCCTCCCGACGAGTTTCGCGATGTCGGTCTCGCCATACGCGTTCGCGAGCCTCTTCATCGCGGCCCTGTTCGCCTCGAGCATCCCGAGGCTGTGCTCCATCGTGTTGAAATATTTCTCATAACCCTGCTTGTTCGCGGAGAACGCCCTGTCGCGCAGAAACTGGAATTCAAAGTGCTCCTGGTACCGCGCGCGCAGTTCCTTCCTGAGTATGCTGAGAAGCCTCGTGCGGTTTCGCTCGTCCAGTATCGGTATCGGCCTCTCGAGCCTCCGGACCTCCAGGCTCTTCAGCGTTTTCCTGAGCTCGTCCGCGGTCATCTCCTCGAGTTTCTTCGGTATCGCGCGGTTCTTGAGCGCGACAGCCTCTATGTCGCTCATGCTCGCTCTTTTCAGACGAATCGCTTCCTCTGCAGTCAAAATGCCCTCTGCCTTCATCTTCTGCACTATCTTCTTCCCGCTTTCCCTCAGCAACCTCTCGGCGAGCGCCTGGTTTCTCCTGTACGCGACCTGCATCGCCATCCACGCCGTCCTCCTGTCCTCGCCCTTGAACCCGTGCTTCTTCGCCACAGGAAGCTTCGGGCTGAATATGTCGAACCCGGTTACAGGGCTGTGGCCCATCGCGTACATCGAGGCGGCGAGAAGCCCGAGTATTATGAAGAACGGAAGGCATGCCCACGCGTTGCCAAAATTGATGGGCACGAAGCCCCTGCAAAACTGCGTGGTAGCGGCGGTGCTCATGGTCTTCGGGTCCGTGGGGTTGTACTCGACCGTTACGAACACGCAGCCCGCAACGCGGTTTCTCATTGATTCCGGAATCGTGCAGGTCGCGATCCCGCTGGCGTTCGTGAAGTTCGGGCTGCAGCCTGGTATCGGCTCGCTGGCCCCGCTGTAGTTGAACGTGAAGTTGAGGGGCTGGTAAGGAAACGGAGTGAGCTCGAAATCAACCGGCGTGGTGTATGTGATCCCCTCAAGGCCGGGGTCGCCCCTCACTATCACCGCGCGGTAGAAAAGCGTTGCGTACGTCGTGTTTTCCTGCGTCCAGAGATAGAGCGTGGTCTCGTTGCAGGGCGCGCACTGCTCCGCGAATGCAGGCGCGGACAGCGCAGACACTAGGAACAGCACCAACAGGACGAGGATTGATCGCCTTGAATATCCTCGCATATACTTCCCGAGATCCTTTCTCATCTCGGGTATATAATCCTTATCTTAGCAATTCCTTTCCGAGTTCTATCCCGCCAAGGACTTCGGGCAGCACGATTATCTCAGCGCCAGCCTCCCTCAACTTGTCCACACTGTCCTCGGAGAATGCGCGCGCGGCAATAAGGAGATTCGGATTCAGCTCCCTCGCGGTGAGCATCGCCAGTATGTCGTTCGCGTCGCTGTCAAGCGCGACCACGAGACCCCTCGCCTTTCTTATGCGCGCTGCTTCGAGGATTTTCGGGCTCATCGCGTCGCCCTCGATATGCGGGACCTCCCTTTCCCTCAGATCCTCCAGCGTGCGCTTGTCCTTGTCAACAACGACAAAATGGATGTTATTGTTTTCAAGCACCTCGCACACCTTGCTCCCAACGTGCCCGTACCCGCACACAACGAGGTGGTTGCTTATGTTTTCTATTTTTCTCTTTATTCTGTGGTGCTTCATATCCACGCGCGCGATGAGCTCGACAAAGTTCGCAATCAGGAATGAAACTATCAGCATGTACCCCACGCCGTTGATTACAGTGAGCACGTGCACGCTCGTGCGTTTGTAGAATCCAGGAAGTTCTATGAACCCGGGCGTGTTGAGCAGGGACATCATCGTCCAGTAAACGGAGGTTTCCAAATCGATTTTTTCAACAATCACGAGCGCGCCAATGGAAATTAGCATTATTGTGACGAGCACGAACAGGAGGATTACCTCCAGTCTGAATTTCCCAGCGCGCTTCAACATCCAATCACTCGCCAACTTTTCCGACGTCAAACTCCCGCTTCCTTCTCACCAACTCGTGCCCGAGCCTCAGCCCGCCCATCACTTCAGGAAGAACGACCACCGACGCGCCAGCGCGGTGCATCTTGCTCACCGCGTCCTCTGAAAACGCCCGCGCGGCAATCCTCAGGTTTTTGTTGAGCTCCCTTGCAGTGAGAAGAACGAACAAATTGTTCGCGTCGCTGTCGAGCGCCGCCACAAGGCTTTTCGCCTTCGCTATGCCCGCGAGCCTGAGATTGAGCGACATGGTGGCGTCGCCCTCAATCACGTTCGCCCCGCGCGCAGCAAGGCTCCCGACGACTCTCTTGTCCCTCTCCATAACCACGTACTGGAGTTTGTTTTTCTCGAGAATCTCGCACACCTTCCCGCCCACGCGGCCGCAACCGCACACGATAACGTGGCCGGAAAGCCCCTCTATTTTTTCCATTTTCGCCATTGAATCACACGCTTTATTGTTAATGTGTTTTGTTTAAAATGTGGTATATTAATATATAGTATATCAATATGAACTTTCGTATGCGTATGTGATTCCGTGCGTGATTTTTATGGCTGACGCCTGGTATCGTATGAGCGCGGAGCGCGCGTTCGAATTACTGCGCGCGAGCAAGAACGGGCTTACCGAGCGCGAGGCGCTCGCGCGGCTGAACGAGCACGGGTACAACGAGCTCGTTGAGAAAAAACGCGAATCACCTCTCTCAATGTTTCTGCGCCAGTTCAAGAGTTTTCTCATCATCATCCTAATCATCGCCGCGCTCGTTTCCGCTTTTCTCGGCGAGGTTATTGACAGCGCCGCGATAATCGCAATAGTGATACTGAACGCGCTC
>CAZWEI010000030.1:0-15525 GCA_964632135.1 Microcaldota archaeon | reverse complement strand
GAAATGCTTGCCGAGAAGCCTGAACGCCTTCTCCTCGAATTTCTTCTTAACCTCCGCGGCCATCTTCGGATCTATCATCTCCGCGATGTCGAGTTTCACCTCTGTGATGAGCTCGCCCTTCAATGTATTCAAAACGATTTTCGTCCCCTCGCCCAGGCCTGGGATGAACACGTTGTAGTTGAATACGAACTCGCCCTTATCGACTATTTGGATATTAACTGGTATGCCCTCTGCGTCGAATGAGTAGGACTCGATGAGCTTTCCCGCCTTCTCCTCGGCGAGCGCGCCGGCCTTCACGTCCGCGATCGCGCCAACCTTCACATCAGACTTTTTTTCCTCAGCCAAAATACCACCAACAACACGACTATTTATGTTTGGGTTTCCCCTCATCGCTCTCCTCGAGCAGTTTCCTGAGCATCCCCCTCAACTCCTCGCGCTTCTCCTCGAACTTCTTCTCCTCGCTCTTCACAACATCGACCTTGCTCTTTATCTCCTCTGCCTTTGATTTGACTTCCTCAAGGCTTTTCTCCCCGCCTTCCATCCTCAGCATGTCAACCTCCTTCAAAAGAATCGACGCCTGCTGCTCGAGTTTCCTCGCCTCCTCATGCATCCTTTTCAGGAAGTCCTCGGTTTCCGCCCTCTTGCTGAGCAGGTTGTCGAATTTCTCGGTGAAGCCTTTCACCTCTGCAATCTCCACGTTCAGCTGGGTCTTCATCTTGTCGATGCTCTCGCCCTTGTCGATCTCGCCCAGTTTCTCCTTCGCCTTCCCGAGCTCCTCGTCGATTTTCTTAATCGTGCTCTCGTACTGTTCTATCCTGTTCGCGAACGTAGCCTGGAGTTCCTTGAGCGCCTTGTACTGCGACTGCTGTTCATTTATAAGTTTGAGCGCGGCGCTCGCCTCTGCTATCACCTTCTTGCTCTGCTCCCCGAAATCCTTGAATTTCGGAATGTCCTTGTCGATTTTTTCCAGCTGCGTGCTTATGGTCGCAATCGTTCCCTTCACGTCAGGAATCTTGTTCTCGCTCGCGCGCAGGCTCTGCTCAAGCGCGACAACGTCCTTCTTTATTCTCTCCTTCTCCTCGGTGTGCCTCTTTATTATCTCGTCCTTGTCTTTCTCAACAGCCTTCAGTTCGTCGAGACGCAACTTGATGTCCTTCATCTTCGTGTCGAACACCACGACGATTTTCGCGAACTCCGCCTGAAGGTTGTCCAGTTCCCTTTCGCGGCCGCCGATCCGCTCTACCACCGACTCCAGGTCGCGCGTGAGCTCCACTTTCTTATCGACGATGTCCTCCTTTTTCTGCGCGAGCTGCGCGTCCGTGCTCGTGACCCAAATCAGATATACTTTTGTGAACTTGTACTCTATCTTTAAGATTCCCTCCTCCTCGAGCGCGCGCCCCCACTCCTCGAGCGCGCCGTAGGATATGCCGAGCTCCTTCGCGGCGTCCGACAGTTCGACCCTGCCCTTCGCGCGCACGAGTTTGATGAGCGCGTCCACGCCGGTGTTTATGAGAAGTTCGTCGAGCGGCATGCTTCACAACTCCAACCGCAAATCCAACCACAGCTAACCGAACTATATTTTCAGGTAAGTTTTAAATACCGCGCACAGTAGTAATTACGATATTTGGTATAAAAACTTATGTCCGTATTTGTTTGTTGTTCTGTCCGTTGATGTGGCTGATGTCTATGGTCCGCGAGGAACTTCTCGGCATAATCCCGAGGAAGGAGGAGCTGGGCGCGTCGAGGCGGTTCAATCTCGAGAAGGAGCTGATTGAGAAACACGGCGAGGGCGGGATGGCCGCGTACATGCACGTCGACGGGAAAAAATCCGCGGAGGAGCTGCGCGCGGAACTTGGGCTCGAGGAGGGGAAGTTCATCGAGCTCTTCGAGTTCATGGAAAAACTCCACCTCCTCACGCTTCAAACCGTCTACGAGATCGAGTTCGGGGAAAAGGAAAAGACAGGCGAGGAAAAGGAGGAGGAGGGGGAAACGCCTGCCGCTTCTTCTGGCGAGTCTTAAGATTTTTATATACCTACTACGAATACTCTTTATCACTACGTGATTCCATGGATGAGTCGCTCCTGAGCAACAGGGTGCAGAAAAAAGAACTCGGCACTATCGAGAGGTTCAAGTTCCAGAGCGCGCTCGTGAAGAAGTTCGGGGACGAGGGGCTGCGCGCGTACATGGCGATGGGCGCGAAGAAGACGGTGAAGCAGGTTCTCAGCGAGACCGGACTTGGCGAGGACAGGCTGTCCGCGATTCTTGATTTCATGGACGCGCAGGGCGCCGTAAATTTTGAAAAACCTTTCAAGCGCGAGACTGCCGAGCAATCCGCGCCTTCCCCAGAGACGCCTGAAACCGCCGGCGAGCCTGCCGGAAAGCCCTCGGATGCGATGAGTCCCCTCGAGAAGACGATTTTCGACAAGTTCGGCAAGGTGGGCGTCGAGGTTTACAACCTAATCGACGGCGAGAAGACGGCGGAGGAAATTTTAAAGGAGACTGGCATAAGCGAATCCAAACTGGTCGAGATTCTCGAGTTCATGGACGAGGAGGGAATAATAAAACTCGAGCGCCCTAGCGGCGGCGCGGGTGCAGGCGGCGAGCCCGAGGGCGAGCCGGAGGAAATAAAATCCCCGTTCGCGGCGAGCTCCGTCGAGGCGCCGCTTCACGACGAATCCCCGATTCCTATCGACGGCGAGATACGCATTATTGCGGTCGACGTTCCTATAAAGCGCGACATCAACATTTTCAAAAAAGCCACCATGGAGGCAGAACTTCTCGCGAAATTCCAGAACGACGGGAGAAAATTATGGAAAGCCATAGACAACAAGCGCAACACCGCGAGGATTGCGCGCGAGACGGGCCTCTCCCTCCAGCGCATAGACGGCATCCTCGCGTTTCTCGTGGACAGGGGCGCGGTGCTCGTTGAGACCATGACGCCCGATGAGATCAAGCGCGAGTACGGCACAGAGGGGCTCGCAATATACAACAGGTTTGGCAGAAACGGAATCCTGCTGTACGAGTTGATAGACAAGCGCGCGACGATACGGGACGTCCTTCTCGCGAGCAAGCTCGAGCCTGAAAAGGCAGTTGATATTTTCCTTTTCATTCACAAGGTTCTCGGAATCGATTTGCCGATAGAAAAGGAAACGCTTTACAGGCAGCTCGGCGTCCGCCCGCCTCCCGCTTCTTCTCCAGCGTGAGCAAGTTCGCCAGTCCCTAATTTAAATTTTCGCTTTCAATAAAAGATCAGATGATGACCACAGGTGATCTCCTAGGCTCGCGCCAATGAGGATAGACGGACGGTCTGACCAAAAGTAATCTGCCTGAGCGACACGAAAATGCCGCCTTTCAGCGGGCCAGTTCAAAGTCCACGAAGCCCTGCTCTGGGTTGAGGTTTATCAACCGGACTTTCACTTTCTGGCCAACGTGGATGCCGCGCACCTGGCGCATTATCCTGCCCTCCACCGGAGGATTGATGAGTCGCGCATAGGTGCCCTTTTCCGAAGCGCCGGTGACTATGGCGTCGAAAACCTGCCCGATTTTTCCCGCGAGCAGGACAGCAGCCTCGGCCTTTACCATGAACCGCTCGACCCTCTTGGCCGCGTGCTCCCGGTCCGTGCACCATTCAGCCGCCTGCGAAATCTCTTTGCGGTTGTAGGGAGTTCGGAAATTGCCCAGGGCCGCCTTCACGAGCCGCTGGATTATGAGGTCCACGTAGCGGCGGTTGGGCGCGGTTGAGTGGGTGTAGTGCGTGACCGCGAGGCAGAAGTGGCCGACGGGATGGCGCCCATCGAACATCACGTATTCGCCCGGGCCTAGAAGCTTCACGATTGTGAGTGAGAGGTCATGGAATCTTTCGGGGTCGGCCTTCTTCTCCTTCAGCAAAAACTTGGATAGCGCCAGGGCATTTGGAGAAGATGGCAGCAAAAACCTGCGGGCCTTGGCAACGTCCACGATCTCCTTCCAGTATTTCGGAATGCGCACCACGCGGTGGATGGTTGGTATGCCGGCCCCTTCCAAAAAGCCGGACATCACGCCGTTCGAGCCTATCATGAAGTTTTCAATGATGCGCTTCGCCCTGTCGTCCTCGACCGCCACGATGTTGAGAACTTTCTCGTGGTCGATTACTGCGCGCGCCTCGAGGGTTTCAAGCTCCAGCGCGCCCTGCTCGGCCCTGTACTTGCCGAGCCTCAGCGCCGCCTCGTCCTGCAGCATGACCTGCTCCTTCATGCCCTGGGTGCCGGCGATTGCATTTGGCATCGGCCCCTTGCCTTCCAGCCACGCGCCGACCTCCTCGTAGACCAGCTTCGCCTTGTTCCGTACAAGCGCGCGGTATATCTTTCCAGGGCGGACATTGCCCTTGCGTAGCACGGAGAATTCTATCACCATTGCAAGGCGGTCCTGCCCCGGCGGAAGCGAGGAAAGGTTCTTGGACAGGCGGTCGGGCAGCATGGGGTAGATTTCTATCCCGGTGTAGACCGAAGTGGTGTTCCTGCGCGCGTGCATGTCTATGGTCGAGGCTTTTGGCACGTAGGCATCCACGTCCGCAATCGCCACCCTGATGAGAATTTCCCCGCTCTGCGCACGCTCGCAGCATTCTATCTGGTCTAGGTCCTCGGTGTCGAAGTTGTCAATGGATGACCAGAGTAGGTATCTCAGGTCGCGCACGGACTTCTCCGCGCGCTCCGGTGCGCGGCTGTCGAGGGCGTTGGCCGCCGCCATAACTTTGGGCGGGAATAGGGGCTCAAAGCCGTATTTCCTCATGGCCCGGCGCGCAATGGCCTTCAGGTCAATTTTCCGAAAATCAGCCATGAGCTGTATTCGCGCATTGCAGTTAAAAATGTAAGTGCCCGCGGAAATTTCCCCAGGAAATTACCTGTGTGTCTTTTTCTGTTGCTCAGGCAGACAACTTCGAATCTGTCGGACGGACTGACCGACATTAGTTTGACAGACGGAAATAGTTGCTTAGGCACCCGTCAAAGTTTTTCTTAATTTTCTTAAGTTAGAGGAAAACGAGCCTGGTTTTCCGGCTATTCCGTCGGCTTGCCGTCATATTCCTCAGGCGAAGCCAGTGCGTCTGCCCTAGTGTGTCTCACCACGCCGTCCTGATGCTCCGGAGGCGAATATATGGTGTAGAACTTCAGCTCGGCGCGCTCAGATGTATTCACTACGTTGTGTTTTGCGCCTGCAGGCACGATTACGCCGTCGCCGTCATGGACGCCGTGCCGCACCCCGTCTATGAAAACCGCGCCCTCGCCGGATTCGAACCTGAAGAACTGGTCTATGTGCTCGTGCACTTCCTCCCCAATCTCCTCACCCGGCTTAAGGCTCATGAGCACGAGCTGGCTGTTCTTGCCAGTGTATAGCACGCGCCGGAAATCCGTATTCTCTTCGGTGTGCTTTTCAAGATGAACAACGTATCCTTTCAATGCCATGCCCATCACCCATTTTTTTCTTTCACTTCAAGTTTTTATACATATCTGAGTATTTGAATTTACTACATCTACTATTACTCAAGCGCATGTATGTTCTTCTTCGCGCAGATTTCCTTGAGAATCCTCGGCCAGACCGTCACAGTGACCTCGCCGATGTGCGCCTTGCGCAGGAGCAGCATCTGTGTGCGGCCCTGCCCTATGCCCGAGCCCAGGCTGAGCGGAATTTCGTTGTTCATGATGGCCCGGTGGTATGGGAGCTTCAGGTTGTCAAGCTGTCCGGTCATCTCGAGTTGCAGTTTCAGCGTCTCCGGAGTGACGCGGATGCCGCCTGACATGAGTTCGTGCCTGCGCTTGGTGACGTGGTTCCACACCAGGATATCGCCGTTCAGCCCGTGCATTGGCCTGCCGTCGTCCGAGACCGTCTCTGTCACCCAGTCGTCGTAGTCTGCCGCGCGCATCTCGTGCGGATAGCCGTCCTTGAGCGTCCAGCCGATTCCGATGATTGCGACCGCGGGGTACTTCTGCAGTATCGCGGTTTCGCGCTGCTTGCGTGGCAGGTCGGGGTACATGTCCAATATTTCCTCGGCGTGCATGAACTTTATCTCCTTGGGCAGGTCCGGGTGCTCGCTGTTCCGAAGCTGTGGGAACTCCTTCTGGGCGTGCTTTTCCGCACCACTGATGACCTTCCAGATTTTGCGCACCACGTCCTTCCAGGTCGCAAGCGTCCGGTCCTCTGCAGTGATTGCCTTTTCCCAGTCCCACTGGTCCACATACGCGCTGTGGTCGTGGTCCAGGAAGTAGTCCTTGCGCACCGCGCGCATGTCCGTGCAGATTCCTTCGCCGACCTTGCAGCCGTACTGCTTGAGGGCGAAGCGCTTCCACTTGGTCGCAGCCTGAACCACCTGCCCCTCAACTGGGTTCTTGTTGTAGTCGTTATTGATATGGAACGAGACCGGCGTCCTGGAGCCATCGCGGTCCAGCATGTCGTTGAAGCCGCTGTCGCTCTCCACTATGAGCGGCACCTGAACCATCATCAGGTTGAGCTCCTTGCACAGGTTCTCCTCGATATAATTTTTGATGCTGTAAACCGCCTTCTGCGTTTCGCGCGGATTGAGCAGCGATTCATAACCCGAAGGCAGCGCTTTCTCTAAATCGGCGTAGTTTCCTATTCCCGGACCCGCGAGGTCCGCCTTCTTCAAGTCCGACATTGTGCCCACCTCCCATTTCCACTAAATAGCATTCTCAATCAAACAACTTTTTAATTCTTTTTGCGTGCCGAGCAGGGCGGTTGCCGCCCCTTTACCTCGCTTGGCAAAAAACATCAGAGTCGGGTAGTGGGTAGTAATCACATTTATAAATGTGGGAAGCAAACTTCTTCTGATTTAAAGAGCCGAAACCAAGGGAGGGTTTTCGTGGAGAAAACGAAAGAGCAGGAAGAAAAAGTTGCGCTAAACATAAACCTCCAGTCAAAGCTCGCGCGCATCATCGAGAACCACGCAGGCGAGCGCGGCGCGCTCATCCCGGTGCTTCAGGAGCTTCAGGATGAGATGGGCTACCTTAGCCAGGAGAACCTCGCGCTCGTTTCTGAAAAAATGCGCATCCCGCTTTCTGAAATTTACGGAACAGTGACTTTTTACGCACAGTTCCGCCTCACTCCTCCTGGCAAGAACATAATTCAGGTCTGCTCAGGAACAGCGTGCCACGTGAAAGGCGGGAAAAAGGTTCTGGAGGAGTTCGAGAGACTTCTTGGAGTGGCCGCGGGCCATACCACCGCGGACAGGAAATTCACGCTTCTCTCGGTGAGGTGTTTCGGCGCGTGCGCGCTGGGTCCCATCGTCCGCATCAACGGCAGCATCTACTCGCGCGTGGAGCCCTCGAAAGTCAAATCCATATTTGCAAAGCATGGTGATTGATTGGCTGAAAAGAAAATGTATCCGGCGCCAGGGGAGATTGGCGCGCCAAAGGGCGTGAACAGGTGTCCCGCATGCTCGGCAGGCGGGCCGTGCGTCGCGCTAGTGGAACTCGTTTCAGGGAAGGCGGTGTGCCATGATGATGTCGCGTGCAAGGAGGCGAAGCGCGCGCGGGTGATTGGGCTCTTCAATCCCGCAAAGCCTGTTTTCTACGTGGGCGCGGGAACGTGCGGGCTGTCCGCGGGCGCTGGCGAGGTGAGGGACGCGCTCGTCTCGGAGTTGAACAAGCGCGGCTCTGAGTGCGAGGTCGTCGGGGCGGGATGCATGGGATTCTGCTTTGCTGAGCCGCTCGTTGAGGTGCGCGCGCCAGGCGTCGAGGGCGTGATTTACTCCGAGGTAAAAGTTTCTGATGTTCCTGCCCTCGTCTCGTCAACCCTTGAGGGAAAAATATATTCGCAGAAGGCTTTCGCGCGTCGGGGCGCGTGCGCTTTCAAGGGAGGGGAGAAAGTTCCTCTCCTTTCGAGCATCCCGTTCTACGCGCTCCAAAGGCGCGACGCGTTCGAGAACTGCGGGCTCATCGACCCCGAATCGCTTGACCACTACCTCTCGCGCGGGGGTTATGCAGGGCTTGCGAAAGCATTGTGCATGACGCCCCAGAACGTAATAGACGAGGTAAAAAAAGCAGGGTTGAGGGGAAGGGGCGGCGCGGGTTTCCTCACGGGATTGAAATGGGAGTTGTGCAGGAAGGAGAAGGCTGATGAAAAATTCATGGTTTGCAACGCCGACGAGGGGGACCCCGGCGCGTTCATGAACCGCGTGAATCTGGAGGGCGACCCGCACAAGGTCCTTGAAGGTTTGATTATCGCGGCATACGCGATTGGCGCGACAGAGGGTTTCTTCTACGTGCGCGCTGAGAAACCGCTTGCCGCGGCGCGCATAAAAAAAGCGGTCGAGCAGGCGCGCAGAAATGGGTTGCTTGGGAAAAACATTCTCGGTTCAGGATTTTCATTCGACGCTGGCGTGAGGCTTGGCGCAGGCGCGTTCGTGTGCGGCGAGGAGACTGCCCTCATCGCTTCGATTGAGGGGAAGAGGGGGATGCCGCGCGCGCGGCCGCCGTATCCAGCGCAGAAGGGGCTGTGGGGGAAGCCCACGAACATAAACAACGTGGAAACGCTCGCGCACGTATCGAATATACTTCTAAAGGGCGCGGACTGGTTCGCCTCGAGCGGTGCGGAGAAGAGCAAGGGGACAAAAGTGTTCTGTATGACCGGCAATGTGGAGAACACCGGCGCCTTTGAGGTTCCTGTCGGGATAACGTTGCGCGACATGGTGTTCAAAATAGGTGGCGGAATACAGGGAGGGAAGAAGTTCAAGGCAGCGCAGACAGGCGGGCCTTCGGGCGGATGCCTTCCTTCCTCGTGCCTGGATATGCCGCTGGAATATGAGTCGCTTCAAAAGGCAGGCTCTATAATGGGCTCAGGCGGTCTCGTGGTGATGGACGAGGACGCGTGCATGGTCGACGTGGCGAAATACTTCCTCTCGTTCACGCAGAGCGAGTCCTGCGGACAGTGCACGCCCTGCAGGGAAGGGACTGCAAGAATGCTGGACATACTAATACGCATCACAGAGGGAAAGGGGCAGGAGGGCGACGTGGAGAGACTCGAGAGGATGGGCGGGATAATAAAGGAAACATCGCTCTGCGGCTTGGGACAGACCGCGCCGAACCCGGTGCTATCGACAATACGGTATTTCCGCGGTGAATATGATGCTCACATCCGCGAGAAAAGATGCCCTGCCGGCGTTTGCAAAATGAACGCGAATTTGGAAAATGCGAATGTAAAAAAATGAATGTAAAAAAGTAAGTGATTGCATATGGCGAAAAAAGTCACGCTCTCAATCAACGGAAAAAAAGTCACGGTGCGCGAAGGAACCACTGTGCTCGAGGCTGCGAAAACCGCAGGCATCTACATACCCACGCTCTGCCATTACGAGGGTCTTCCTCCGCAGAGCGAGTGCAGGCTCTGCCTCGTGGAATTGAAGGGGGCAGGACTGCGCGCCTCGTGCACGCTGCCTGTCCAGGAAGGGATGGACGTCTCGACGCATTCAAAGCGCGTTCTTGACGCGCGAATATTCATGCTCCAACTACTGCTCTGCTCGCACCCAGGCGACTGCAAAACGTGCGAGGCGCACGGCGGATGCGAACTGCAGGAGCTTCTCTACGAGCACGGGATAAGGCATTACGATTATCCAATGCGTTCAAGGCAGCACGGCATCGACATCTCGAGCCCTGCGATAAAGCGCGACCTTGACAAGTGCGTGCTGTGCGGAAGGTGCGTGCGCGTGTGCCGCGACGTGCAGACAGTCGGAGTTTACAGTTTCATGAACAGGGGGCTCGCGTCTGCAGTGACTACTGCGTACAACAAGCCTGTTTTCTCCACGCAGTGCGTCTCGTGCGGGCAGTGCACCATCGTGTGCCCGACAGGCGCGCTTTCCGAGCGGGAGTCAATCCCAGAAGTGTGGAACGCGCTCAACTCAGGCAAGCACGTGATATGCCAGGTCGCGCCATCAGTTCGCGTGAGCATCGGCGAGATGTTCGGGATGCCTGCAGGCACAATAGTCACTGGGAAGACGGTCGCAGCGCTCCGCCGCCTCGGCTTCACGAAAGTTTTCGACACGAATTTCGGCGCCGACCTCACCATAATAGAGGAGGCAGCGGAACTCGTGGAAAACATAAAGGCAGGCAAGCCGACAATCTCGAGTTCGTGCTGCCCCGCGTGGATAAACTTCATCGAGCGCTTCTACCCCGAACTCTTGCAAGACCTTTCATCGTGCAAATCGCCCCAGCAGATGTTCGGAGCGATAGCGAAAACGTACTACGCGCAAAAGAACAACCTGAAGCCAGAGGATATTATTATCGTGTCAGTGATGCCCTGCACGGCGAAAAAATACGAGATTGAGCGGCCTGAGATGCGCGCATCAGGCGTTAAGGACGTTGATTTCGTGCTCACAACGCGCGAGGCGGCGAAGATGATGATGGAGGCGGGAATACATCTTCCCTCGATGGAAACAGAGGGGTTCGACTACCCGCTCGGCGTCTCGAGCGGCGCGGCAGCGCTTTTCGGCACGACAGGCGGCGTGACAGAGGCTGCGCTCCGCACCGCAGTTGAAGCGCTCACAGGGAAAAAACTTGAAAAGATTGAGTTTAAGGGAGTGAGGGGAATGGGTTTCGTGCGCAGGACCGAACTGGAAGTGAATGGAAGAAAACTTAAAATTGCGGTCGCGAACACGCTCGGAGGCGCGCGCCAGATTCTCGACTCGATACGCGACGGAAAGGAGACGTTCGACTTCGTCGAGGTGATGGCGTGCCCTGGCGGTTGCGTGGGCGGCGGGGGGCAGCCGCTTCCGCCGCGCGAGCATCGCCTCGAGGCGATTGCCGCGCGCGCAAAGGCGATTTACAAAATCGACAGGCGCCTGCCTGTCCGAAAATCCCATGAGAATCCCGCGATAAAAAAACTTTACGAGGAGTTCCTTGGAAAGCCGCTCTCGAAAAAAGCGCACGAACTGCTCCACTGCGAGTACAAGCCGGAGAAATCTTACGGCATCTGATGCGTGAATTAATTTGGAGGTGTTTGAATGGAATTGAAATGGATATATTCAACTCTTGAAAATCGCGCGTTCAAACTCGGCAGCAGTTTCGAGTTCGTCGAGTTCTGCATTCTCGCGTTTCTTTCGTTCTCGCTTCCGTTCTTTATCGGTCATCCGCAGCAGGTTGTGGGCACGCTCGTGAATGCATTTCTGATAATTACCGCGCTCAACCTCGGCGCGAGGCAGGCGCTCTCGCTCTCGCTTCTCCCGAGCATAGGCGCACTCTCGCGCGGAATTTTATTCGGCCCGTTCACGCCCGCGCTCGCGATAATGGTCCCTTTCATATGGGCCGGAAATTTCATCCTCATACTGGCAATAAAGATGCTGTTCGTTGAGAGGCGCGCGTCCTACGCGCTCGCGGTAATCGCGGGCTCTTTTGCAAAAGCAGGCCTGCTCTTCGCGAGCGCCTTCGCGCTCCTGCAGTTCGGGCTCGTTCCAGCGCTGTTCCTTTCGGCAATGGGAGTTGTGCAGTTGTTCACCGCGCTCGCAGGAGGGGTGCTCGCTTTCCTGACGGTGAAGGCAGGAAACAGGCTCGCAATATTGCCCTAATTCCGTAACTAAAACTAATATACTATCAACCCGCAAATGCCCCCCCAGGTTCTGGTGTTAAAATGAACGAAGAGCGTCATATAAAAAGAAGAATGGCTGCCGCGCTTGGGATTATCGAGCGATGCAAGGCCTTCGCGCCGCTCGTCCCTGAAGTGAGGAGCAATTTCGCATGTGCGAAAAAGAACGCCGAAACGCCTGCCGATGTCCTGGCCGTGGACGGGAGGATAACTGTTGTTGGGGGAATGCCCAAGGCAGCCGGAAGGCTTAGGTTCGGCGCATCAAGCCACATCGCGCGCTTCATACTCGAGATGAGAAAATACGAGCCTTCTGTTTCCTGCGCCATCAACTTTGCAAACAGCCCCGAGATTTCAAAATGGCTTGAAAAATATTGCGGCGGGAAAGGCTGGGCGCTTGGCTGCGCTGACAGGTCTCACGAGCCGGCCGAGACGCAGGCAACCGAAGGGGCCTCGATGCCCTGGAAGGTGAGGAAGGCGGTCGAGGCGGCCGGCGGCGTATCCCCTAAAATCCTCTACGAGACTGGTGCCGTCGGAAAAGAGCCCGTGAGCGTGATTGTCGGGGACGAGCCGGTCAGGCTGGCGGTTGAGATGTGCGAACTCGCGAAAAGTTACGTTCATAGAGGCCTCCAAACCCCAAAAATAGGAAAAATAGACGCAGAAACGTTCAACGAAATAATCCTTAAAAAACTCGGCAAAAAAGACAAACGGATTCTCGTTCCGCCAATGGCAGGCGTGGACGCAGGCGTGATAGACATCGGAGGCGGAAGGGTTCTTGTCGTTGCAGAGGACCCGATATTCACGATACCAAACACCCCTCCGGAGTTTTTCGGATGGGCGACCGTGCATATCGGCGCAAGCGATATCGCGGTCATGGGGGTCAAGCCCCAGTACATGACCTACTCCCTGCTTCTGCCGCCAGAGACCGCAAGCGAGGAAGTCAAGGCTATTGTCGGTTCGATCCATGCCGCCGCGCTCGGGCTGGGCATATCCATAGTCGGCGGCCATACGGGCCATTACCCCGGCTTTGTCTCGCCCACGATAGGCGGAATAACCGTTTTCTCAATCGCGAGCAGGGATTCCTACGTCACCCCCGCGGGCGCGAAGCCAGGCGACGAGGTCATTCTGACAAAAGGGCCTGCGATAGAAACCGCGGCCGTTCTTGCCTTGCTGAGGGAAAAGGAACTTTTGGCGCGTTATCCAAAGGAAATCGTTGGAAAAGCCAAGGCGCTTTGCAGGCAGATGAGCGTTGTCAAGGATGCCCTCATCGCAAAAGAAGCGGGCGGCGTGACGTCAATGCACGACGCCACGGAAGGCGGGGTGATGGGCGGGCTGTTCGAAATCGCAAACGCGAGCAAGGTCGGCATGGAAATAGACGAGTCAAAATTCATATACCCGGAAGAAGTCAGGATGGTTTGCGACGCTTTCGGAATCGACCCGGTCGAATCGATAGCAGAGGGCGCTTTGCTGATAACCGCAAACCCCGGAAGTTCAAGGAAAATAATCGCCAGACTGAAGGAAGAGGGCATTCAATCAAGCATAATCGGGAAAATTAACGAGGACGCAGGAAAACGGGTGATGAGGCGGACGAGCGGAAAAACCGTTCCAATCCAGATTCCGCGGCAGGACCCATTCTGGCTCAAACTTTTCAATCGATAACACGGCCGCGCCGAAGTCATCCAATCATAGCCCTGACGAAAACAAGTCCCGCAAGGACGAAGCAGTAATACGCGAAATACTCGAGTTTGTTTTTTTCCAACGCGCGCAGCAGCAAACCAATCGCCAAATAACCCACAATCGCCGCACTTGCCACGCCGACAATAACAACAAACGGGTCAAGCGAAGCTGATGAAAGCGCGTTCCTCCCCTCGAGAATGCTCGCGCCGATGATTGCAGGTATCGCCGCGAGAAAAGAGAAGCGCGCGGCTTCCTTTCTGTCAATCCCAAGCATCAGGCCCGCGCCAATCGTCGCCCCGCTTCTCGATATCCCTGGCGCGACCGCGAGCCCCTGCGCAATCCCAACAACAAACGCATCGCGCGCGCCAACCCCGCGCTCGCCTTCTCTCGCTCTGCTCGCGAGCAGGAGCCAAATTCCAGTAATCACAAGCGCGAACGCAATTGAGGTGGGGTTTGAAAACATCGATTCAAAAAAATCCTTGAGCGCGAAACCAATTATCGCAGTAGGTATTGACGCTATGATTACACCCAAAACAAATTTTTGCTCTCGCGAGTTTCTTTTCAAAAAATTTTTCAAAATTTGGATGATGTCTCGCGCATAGAAAGCGAGCACTGCGAGAAGCGTGCCGAAATGGAGCATTATGTCGAACGCGACAGGCGCGCCCAGCCCGAGGAAGTTCTGCGCGAGCGCTAGGTGCGCAGAACTGGAGACCGGAAGCCATTCGGTGAGCCCCTGCAGCACTCCGAGAAACAGCGCCTGAAACAAATCCATGCAATCCCATGCGCGTCAATGCTTTTAAATTTTCCCCGGAATAGTCTTTGGGGCTGGGGGGTGATCCGATGAGGAAAGACCATCTGGTAAAGGAGCTCGGGTGGAAGGGGAAGGAGCTCGACGGGATTTCGAAGAGGCAGATTGACGAGCACCACGATGTGCTTTACGCTGGCTACGTGAAAAAATTAAACGAGATAGAGGCGAAATTGGAAACGGCTGACCCAAGCGAGGCGAACGCCACGTTCAGCCTCATAGGCGAACTGAAGAGGGAGGAGTGCTTCGCGACGAACGCCATCGCCCTTCACGAGGGCTATTTCGACAATTTGGGAGGAGACGGAAAACCAGCGGGGAAGATTCTCGAGATGCTCAATGAGGATTTCGGTTCCTACGAGCGATGGGAAACCGACTTCAAGGCTTCGGGGGTTGCGGCACGCGGCTGGGTCGTGCTCGCGTACAACTGGGACGACAGGCGGCTTCACAACTATTCAATTGACATACACGCGCAGGGCATCTGGGCCGCGAGCCCGCTGCTCATTCTCGACGTGTACGAGCACGCGTACTTTCTGGATTACGGGACCGCGCGCAAGAAATACCTGGACGCGTTCATGAAAAACATCGACTGGAATTCCGTAAACAAGCTTCTTGAAGTTCACAGGATTGCCGATCACAGAAATAAAAAATAATTGGTTTGAAGGTGGGAAGATGTACCAAGGAATACTCGCGATGGCAGACCCAAAGGACAACCTGCTCCGCCACGCGCTCAGTTCCATAATAACAGACGAGCAGGAGCACATCGAGGAGCTCGCGCAGCTTCTATGATTGTATGTTCAGAAAACCGAGCGCAGACGACGTGCTTTTTCTGCTTCTCAGCGCAGGAGCGGACGCGCGACCAATTCGAATTTCCACAACCGAAATTGCAGAAGAACTTGACGTCCCGCAACAGACTGTTTCGCGCTGGCTTATCCGGTTGAGCAGGGAAGGCTCGCTCTCGCGCTCATCGGAAGGGCTTCGACTTACCGAGCGCGCGGTCGAGGATCTGCGCACGCTCCACTCCGCATTAAAAGGCGCGTTCGAACTTCAGAAGCCGGTTTTTTTTGAGGGAAAGGTTTTCTCTGGAATGATGGACGGAAAATACTACCTCTCGCTCGAGGAGTACACGCGCGAGTTCAAGGAAAAGTTCGGCTTCGTCCCGTACCCCGGCACGCTCAATTTGAAGCTTGCTGATACAAACGGAAAGAGAATCCTGCAGGGAAAAATCGGCGCGTGGGTGAAGGGATTCGAGAAGAACGGCCGAGTTTTCGGCGCGATAAAAAGTTTTCCAGCGCTCATCAACTCGAAGCACAAGGGCGCGGTCATCCTCCCGGAGCGCTCGCACTACGGTCTTGACGTTCTCGAGGTAATCGCGCCGTTCTACATTCGCGGAAAATTGAAACTAAAAGACGGAAGCAGGGTGCGCGTTGAGGTTTTTGCAGACGAGCGGAAGCGCGAATAATTAAGGAAGGAATTTCTTCTTCTCGATC
>CAZWEI010000029.1:0-15709 GCA_964632135.1 Microcaldota archaeon | reverse complement strand
AAAGCGGACATAAGTTCGACTAACATTTTAGGACAGAAGTCTGGCTACGCTACAGCTAAGGTCACTCTTTTCTCGCTAGGATGTAACAGTTCTAGCCCTATTATTTTTTTTTCCTCCCCTGCTTTGACTTTTTTGAATTTTTCTGCCATAATCAAACCTCCGCTAATTTTACTCAATTAAGATTTAAAAAGCTTTAGAAAACGGCCTTCTCCTTCGTCCTTCCGCGCGCAAACCTGTCGCTCCCTCCCCCGCCTCCTCCGAATTTTTTAGTTATTTCTTTCAGGAGGTCGCTCGCGCGCTTCCCGCTCTCCTTCCCGCACGCCGTAACCAAATCGTTATTTTTATTCGAGAGAACCGCTGTCGCGTGCGCATCCAAATCAATTATTTTTAGCGCGATTTTGAGGAGCACGTCAGCATCAGCATCAACGAGCGCGCGCGCATCCTTTCCCTTCGCGCCTGCGCGCAGCCTCTCAGCCTCTGCGCCTGCGAGCGTTTCGGCGTAATCGTCTGCCTTTTTGCTCGCGCTCTTCCACTCCTCGAAGAACTTCTCCGCCGTCGCAGGCAGTTTGTCAATCGAGACTTTCAGTTTTTCGCCTGCGCGCGCAAAACTTTCCTCGCGCGCCTGGATGAACTCGAGCGCCGCGCTTCCTGCCGCGAACTCGAGACGGTTGATTCCGTCCTGCACGCGCTCGTCCTTAATTATCTTTATGAGCCCAATCTTGCCTGTATTATCCACGTGGAGGCCTGCGCACGCCTGCGCGTCAATCCCATCAATATCTATCACGCGCACGCGCTTGCCGGGCGAGCCGCCTCCCTGGTAAAGCGTGAATCCGTATTTCTTCTCAGCCTCGCCCCTGTCGTAAACTTTTATTGTGACAGGATGCGCCTCGAGAACGATTTTGTTCGCGAGCAGTTCAATCTGCTGAACCTGTTCGGGCGTGAGTTTTTCATAGTGGGTTATGTCAAGGTGCGCGCGCTCAGGCTCCTTTCTCGCGCCTGCCTGCCACACGTGCTTTCCGAGCACGCGCCTGCACGCGGCGCCTATCACGTGGGTTGCTGTGTGGTGGCGCATCAATCTCGCGCGCCTCTCTGCGTCAACAACACACTTAACTCGCGCGCCCTTTTTCAAACCGCCCGCATCGCCCGCCTTTAATTTGTGAACAATGACGTCGCCAATTTTTTCAACTGCGAGAACAGGTTTGCCATCAATCGTTCCCGAATCGTATGCCTGCCCTCCGCCTTCGGGGTAGAAAACAGTCTGGTCGAGCACCACGAGGTCGCCCTTCACACCAAGCACGCTCGCGTCGCATTCAGTTAAGTTTTTGTAGTATAGTTGTTTTGATGCAGGAATGCCGGCGGCATCAAACTCGAGCACAGGCTTCTTCTCCTCCTCTTCCGCAAACTTTTCCTTCACGAGTTTTTTGTAGAACTCGGTTGGGAGCGAAACGTCCTTTTTCATCTCATCAGCCACTTTTTCAATCAATTCGGGCGTAATTCCATTGCTCTCGTAAAGCTGGACCATTTTTTCCGTCGTGAGTTTTTCATTCTTCTCGAGCATTCCTGCGACGAGCTTGCGCGCGTTTGTCTTGCTCTCCGCGTAGCGCTTTGCTTCAACATCAATAATCACACGCGCGCTTTCCATATTCTCAAGAAGTTCGGGGTATAAATCCTTAAGCCCGCGGGCCTCGCTTTCCATAATGTCCGCGAGAGCGAAATCGAATCCGAATTCTTCAATGAATGAGAGCGCGCGGCGGAGCACGACGCGCAAATTGTAACCGCCCGAGACATTCGAGGGAAGCGAGCCGTCTGCGAGCGCGAAAAGAAGGGTGCGCGAATGGTCTGCGAGCGCATACATTGCCTGAAGGGGAAGAATCTTTTTCTTCATCTCGCCCACGGGAATGCCGAGCGCGCGCGCAATCTTTTCCTCCTCCTCTTTCAAACTCTTCACTTCATCCACGTCGAGCGCCGAGGAGATTGAGGCGTATTTCTGGAACAGCGCGCGGTCAAGTTCGAAATGCGAGCGCTTCTCCATGAGTTCGAGCTCTTTCGGGAAAACGGAGTCGAACGCGGTCTGGTCTCCGTTGTAATACCAGAGGAGCCGCTCGAGCCCCCAGCCCACGTCGATGACTTTCATCGAGAGTTCCCTGCGCGCGCCTTTTTCCAATCCATACTGCATGAAAACGCTGTTCACCAACTCAAGTCCGCCCGAGTACGATTCCATGCAGGGACCGAACGCTGAAAAATCCCCCATCGCCCAGACATCCTCGATGTAAGTAAGTTCCTCTGGCTTCACGCCGAGGTCGCGCGTGAGAAACTCATAATTCAGGCGGATGCACTCGTCCTTCCAATAGCCTTCTTTCGGGTAGTTGAACGCGTGCTGGCCTGCCATCGTGAAGCAGGAGAAATGCCTCCCTGTCACTCCAACGTTCGCGATATCATTAAAGCGAAGGGAGATTTGAGGAACGACGAGCGGGTTCGCCGGATACTCGAAGCTCATCTTCCCCTTCTCGAGCCTCTGGAAGTCCTGAATTGACGCCATCGTGAAATACAGGTCAGGCCTCCACCTGCTCACTACGGGGTAGCGCTGGACGACCGCGTGCTTGTTCTTCTCGAAGAAGGAGGCGAACTTTTTCCAAAATCCGGTGTAATTCTCGCTGTTTCTCTTGTGAAGGAATGAGTAGGGTGTGTGCGAGGCGTCCCCGCAGTCCTCGCGCGCAATGCTCCAGAAATACCTTCCGCACGTCGGGCATTTCCTGCGATTGAACCCCTTCTCCCTGAAAACCTCCAACTCGTAATGTTTTCTGTAGTCTCGCGAAAACTCCTCGCGCAACGCCTGTTTCGAAAGCACGGACATACGGAGAAATTGGGTGATAAACTATTTTAACCCTTCGGGGAATAAATTAACTCACTGGGCTCGTGGTCGAAAGCCCTGCTGCTCCGCAGCAGGATTTGTCAGCAGGGCTGACAATGGTAAGACGTCACTCTCACACAGTGAAGAGTCCCGGTTCGATAGAGGGACCACAAGTTATTATCCCGAAAACCCGGGCGGGCCCATTTTTTTATTTCTTGTTTTCTTCTCAAAACCTTTATAAATTTCAATCAGTCCATTATACGCGCTGCTGCGATGCTCCGATAGTCTAGTAACCCTTTTCCGCGCTGGCGCGGAAAGCGTTAACGGAAAATGGTTAGGCAAACCGGTCAAGGATACGGGCCTCTCGAGTCCGTGACCCGGGTTCAAAATTATTCAAAATGAAAATCCCGGTCGGAGCACTCTTCTTTTTATTTGTAGATTTTCTTCCTATGGCCTATTGTTTCTACAACAAGCTTTTTCTTATTTTCATCGATGAAACATATCACTCTGTAATCCCCTACTCGCATCCTCCAAGATTCAACCTCTGTCAGCTTCGTGAAAAAGTGGTGCGGGAATTCCTTCGCGCTCTCAAGTTTTTCCACGATTCTAAGTGCAGTCTTTTTGTCGAGTTCCTTTAATCGCTGGAGTGATTTCAGCGTCCAGATTAACTCGTAGCTCATTTACACACCAAGCTTCTCGAGAACTTCTTTTGTTGAGAATGTTTTTCCGCTGGCGTACTGCTTTTTTGCTTCCTCGATATCTTTGATGGTTTCGTCGCTCAAATTTCCCTCTTTTTTTACAAGCTCGACAATGGACATGAGTTTGTTTAACACCTCATCGTAGGTTTCCCTTCCATACTCCTTGAAGTTAGCCAGTCTCGCTCTGGTTTCGGGAGCGATTTGAATGCTCGTATAATTCATCTATAATCACCTATACTAGTGTGTATAACCAGCTATATAAATCTTTGCTTCCAGGAACGCGCAGCTGAAGTCTTTTTATATTTTTCCAATTCTACAATAACGGTCCTGGGTTTTTAGGTGGTATTGTGATTATTGGTTTAACTGGGGAAAACTGCGCCGGCAAGGGAACCGTCGCGGAATATCTGCGGAAGAAGGGCTTTTATTATTTGTCGCTTTCCGACGTGATTCGCGAGGAGCTCGCGGCAGAGGGCGCTGAGATTACGCGCGAGAGCCTCATAAAGAGGGGCAATGAGTTGCGGAAGAAGTTCGGGAACGGAATACTCTCGAAGAAGACGATGCTGAAAGTCGAGGGCGACAAGAATTATGCCATTGACTCCATTCGAAACCCAGGGGAAGTCGAGGAACTGCGCAAGAGAAAGGATTTCGTGCTTATAAACGTGTTCGCGCCACATGAGGTCCGGTTCGAGCGGATGAGGACGCGCGACAGGGAGGGCGACCCGAAAACTTACGACGCGTTCCTGCACATCGAGGAGATGGAGGCGAAGAGCGCGGACGGGAGCAGGCAGCAGTTGGAGAAGACCATCGCGCTCGCGGACAAGAAAATCGTGAATGACGCGGACTTCAGGGCGCTTTATGAGCGCGTGGACGACGTGCTCGCGTCGGTCTCGGGCGAGTTCAAGAAGACGCGGCCGAACTGGGACGAGTATTTCATGAAAATAGCGAAAGTCGTCGCAACGCGCAGCAACTGCATGAAGCGCCACGTGGCCGCGCTAATAGTGAAGGACAAGAGGATAATCTCGACAGGCTACAACGGCACGCCGCGCGGGGTGAAAAACTGCAGCGAGGGAGGATGCCCGAGGTGCAACTCATTTTCCGAGAGTGGAAAGAATTTGGAGGAGTGCTTGTGCTCGCACGGGGAGGAGAACGCGATTGTTCAGGCTGCGTACCACGGAATCAGCATAAAAGGCGCAACCCTTTACTCCACGTTCGCGCCCTGCCTCACGTGCACGAAGATGATAATAAACGCTGGTCTAGTTGAAGTCGTCTACAACCTCGATTACCCGATGAGCGAGACCTCGCTGAAACTCCTTCAGGAAGCGGGCGTGAAAGTGAGGCAGTATAAGGTTGAGTGAAAAACGTTCTCTTTTTCAACTCTTTTTCAAGTTTCGCTCTAGCATGCGAAAAACTGACGGATTTGGGTACAATTTGGGGGTTAGTTCGGAAAACCCATTTATACAAAGCCGTTCGCAAAATCCTAGGTGATTAGATGAAGGCGGTATCAATTTCAATTTCGGCGTTTTTGCTCGTGTTGCTGCTGCTCGCGAATTTCGGGTTCACCGCGAGTGCGAGCGGTGCAACGCTCCAGGTAACGGGGTATTCCATAGCACCCTCAAAAGTTTATCCGGGAAGTAGGGGCTATATCCAGCTGGCCATCGCCAACAGCGGGACCGACACTGCAAGCGGAATAAGGATGGATTATTCGGATAGTTATACTTACAGGATGCTTTCCGTCTACGCTAGTGACATAGGATCTGGCGCGAACTCGCAGGTATCGATTCCATTTGAGATACCGCCAGAACTCAGCACCGGGATGATCCTGTATAAGATAGACGTGTATTACTTGGCGACAACGAGCGGGGGAAGCGCGAGAAGCACGACGTTCTCGGTTCCGATTGTCGTTTCGCAGGACGAAATCCTGCAGGTTGACACTTTATCAGCAGGCACTAGGTCCTTATCCCCCGGAGAAAAAATCCTGATAGAGCTTGAGATAAGGAACACCGGAGGCACGATAAACGACCTGTCGGTTTATGCCCCGCAGAACTCCTCTTTTTCGATAGACGGAAGCACGAGGGAATACGTCGGCAGCATAGAATCCAATTCCAGCAAGCGCATCTCCCTGAACCTCCTCTCCTCCTCGCTTGCTCCGGTGGGGCAGTACTTGATTCCGCTCAACTTCACTTACACCGACGCGTTGCAGAACCCCTCGAGCCAGACGCTGTACGTCGGGCCGGTCAACGTCCTTGAGCCTTCAACTCAGTTCAAGGTAATCCTCGAGCCGCTTTCCTCAACCGAGATAGGCTCTGCTGCGGACTTCGACATGGTCTTAGAAAACGACGGGACAGGCGCCATGTCCGCGGCCGTGAATGTTGGTTCTACGGACACTTTCACCCCGCTGGGGACAAGCAAATTTTATTTCAGTTCTATTGAGCCTGGGAAAACGGCATCTGAAACAGTAACCCTCGGAATCTCTGCTTCCGCGAGCTCCGGGTATTACGAATTGCCTCTGAACATAACCCTTGGTACGGGGAGGACATTCACCCAAACAGTGGGGATACAGGTAGAGGCAACTCCTGAGATAAAAATTACCGGGGAGCTTTCAACCAGCACGACCGGAAACGAAATAGTCATCCAGATATCAAACACCGGAAACACCCCGATAAGAAGCGTATATGCAGTTGTGGATATGGGCGGAACGAGGACCGAGAAATTCATCGGAACCATGGCCATAGACGATTATTCGACCATTTCAGTCTCAACGAGTTCTTCAGGAGCAGGGAGTTCGAATGGGTCATTGCCCCAGAATGGAGCAGCAGGTGGACCGGTGGCAGGGAATCTGAATGGGTCATCGACCCAGCAGTTCAACAGGACACAAGCCTCAAGCACCGCAAAGGTAACAGTCACTTTCAAGGACGAGCAGAACCAGCCCCACACGGTGACTCAGGACGTGAAAATCAATTCCGCGGGTGCTGGGCAGGCGTCATTCTTTTCAAGAACCACGAGGTCGAACGGGATAATTTTCGGCCTCGACGCCGTTCAGCTTGGGGGCATCGTTGTGGTGATAGCGGCAATCGCCTATTTTCTCTACAGGAGGAGGAAAAAGAAGCATGCTCACATCGCTGAGAAATAGGCGATTTGATGGAAAAGCCCCATTCTATGGAGAAACCGCTTGTGGTCCTCAAGGACGTCTGGAAGACCTACCAGATGGGCGAAGTCAAGGTCCACGCCCTCCGGAACGTCACCGTGGAGATAAAGCAAGGCGACTTCGTCGCGATAGTGGGGCCTTCGGGAAGCGGGAAATCCACAATGATGAACCTGGTCGGCTGTCTCGACACCCCGACAAAGGGTAGCATCTTCCTAAACTCCAAGAACATATCCGAGATGAGCGAATCCGATCTCGCATCCCTTCGGGGGAGAACAATCGGCTTCATCTTCCAGCAGTACAACCTGATACCGAACATGTCTGCCTTCGAGAACGTTCTCTTGCCCCTCGAACTTCAGGAGTTTGACCAGGGCAATTCGGAGAAGCGGGCCAGGGACATTTTGAAGCTCGTGGGACTCGGGGACAGGATGGGAAGTAGACCAAACCAGCTTTCAGGGGGCCAGCAGCAGAGAGTGTCAATCGCCCGCTCGCTTGCTGTTGACCCTGAAATCATCCTCGCTGACGAACCCACTGGTTCGCTGGACAGTGTGACTGGAAGGGAGGTTATTGAGACGCTTTACAACTTCTGGAAGACGAAGGGAAAGACTATCATACTCGTAACGCACGACCTGAACTTGGCACGCTATGCGCACAGGTTCATCGAGCTAAAGGACGGGGAGGTCGTTCGGGTGGAGAAGAACAAGGAGATGTATAAATCGGCCTCCAGGGCGTTGCCGGCATCACAAGGGTTGACCCGAGCAAGTTCTGCAAAGAATGAAAAAGGAGATTGAATGAAACCCGACAAATCATTCAAAATAGCATTGAATATGGTTATGCACAGCAAGCTAAGGAGCTGGCTCACTATAATAGGTATAGTGATAGGCGTAGCCTCTGTCATAGCCATAGTATCGCTCGGGGAAAGCATGCAGAGCCAGGTGAAATCCCAATTAAGCAGCTTGAACGCGAATCTAATAACCATCTCTCCGGGTTACTCAAAAGCGACGGGGATGGACTTCGGGGCAATGGGCGGAGGAGGGGGGCAACCGGGCGGAGGCGGCAGTTCCAGTTCGAGCTCCGTGCTGACCAAGGATGATGTGCAGACATTGAAGGGCATAGCGGACATAAGCACCATAAATGCGCAGATAACCGGCAGGGCCAACGTTACCTACGGCAGCCAAAGCGGAATGCTGTCGATTACTGGGACTGACCCTGAAACTTGGGCGTCGGTAACGACCAGCAAAGCTGGAACGGGAAGGCTCCTTCAAGCTTCCGACAAGAACGTTGTGGTCATAGGATACTCCCTCGCCACCACTTATTTTAAAAAAGAGATAACTCTCGGGAAAGAGCTCCGCATAGCGGGAAAAAGCTTCAAGGTAATAGGGATAACATCGGATACCGGCCGTTTTGACCGTTCCATATACATGCCGATTGACAACGCTTACGAGGTTCTCAATGGTTCGGTGCAGGATGAATACAACAGCATACTGGCCTTGGCGAAGGACGGAACGGACATAGACACTGTAGAAACCGAGATAACAAACGCCCTCATGTTTTCCAGAATGGTAACTACACAGGACTTTTCGCTTTCCGCAACAAAAGATATGCTAGCGAGCATCAGCAGCGCCACAAGCAGCATAATACTCTTCCTGGAAGGGATAGCTGCCGTTTCTATTCTGGTGGGCGCGGTCGGGATAGCGAACACGATGTTCACGTCAGTCCTAGAGAAAACAAAAGAGATAGGGATAATGAAGGCAATCGGGGCGAGGAACAGCGACATAATGGTGATTTTCTTATTGAATGCGGCGCTCATCGGCTTCGTCGGCGGGCTTCTTGGCATCATCTTGGGAACCATTGCGTCAAGCTTCACATCCTCCCTCCTTACTGGGTCCGGCATTCAGATGCCATTCATGGGAAGAGGCGGTGGTTCATCGGTCTCAATTGTCAGTGTCGATATACTATTCGAGGCCCTTCTCGTGTCAGTTCTCATCGGGGTGATTTCCGGGGCGATTCCGGCCTATCAAGCCTCAAAATTGAAGCCGGTTGACGCCCTTAGATACGAGTAGACGAGTGGTGATAGCCAGCAGATTAATAAAGGATATAAGTTTTTCGAGAGCTAGATACTCCGGCGCGCAATGAATAATTCAGCCGCACGTGAATTTCATGGATACATTCAAGAGATTGACGTTCTGGCTTCTTGAGGGGACAAAAGGAGGTCCGACAAGGATTCGCCTCCTGTTGCTTCTCAAGGCGAGGCCGATGAACATGCATCAACTTTCCAAGTCTGCAAATATGGATTACAAAACAGTCGAACACCACATAAGCCTTCTTGAGAAAAACGGCTTGGTGGAATGCGCTGGAGACGGATATGGGAGGGTATATTTCATAAGTGAAAGCATGCTCTCGCAAAAGGACATTCTTGAAAGCGTGCGAGGTGATGAGAATGGCAAAAGCGGAAAAGGCAAAAGGAAAAAATAACGCGGGTCCGACGGGTAAGGCGATTCTTTATACTCTGGGGCTGATAGCGCTAGCTTTCGCCGTAATCCTGATATCGTCATTTTTCATTCCTGATGTTATGAGGGTGAGGGTCAGGCCTCCTCCAATGGAAGCCGAGCCTACTCCGGAAGGAATTCTCGTAGGCCTTATGGACACCGGTTTTGCGCTGAAGATTGCGCTTTCGATGCTAAACGTGCTTCTCATACTTTATCTCATATACATACACACCAAGGACTATCTGGCGCTCCGCTCCAACTTCACCTTGGGCCTTGTGGCTTTCCTGTTCTCGTTTCTGCTCTACGCGCTTTCATCCCTGCCCATCGTCCAAATCTTTTTCTGGCGTTTCGGAAGGGCAGAGATATTTTCATTCGTACCAATGCTCTTCAGCGCGATAGGGCTGATAATTTTCGCGAAATTGAGCAACGAGTAAAGAACAAAATATCTGCTGATGTTTTAGCACATTCTGGACAGATTTGGGTATAAGTTGGAAGTTATTTTGGAAAATCTATTTATAGCGAGCAGAGCTGATATACCGCAGGTAGTCGGGAATATCCCGAAGGTGAACTTATGGATAAGAAGATACTGGTATTGGCAGCAGCGCTCGTAATCTTGCTGATAGCCCTTGCGGGCATGGTTTTTGCGATGCCAAGCTGGCATGAGAAAAATTTGGGCTGGGCTGGCCCGCGGTTCAACTCAACGGACAATATGACACCGCCACGTGGTTGCGAATTCAACTCGAGCCCGGAGTTCAACTCGACCGGAAACTTTACCCGCCTCCCTAGCACGGAATTTGGTTTCGGGAGATTTGACTGCAATATGACCCGACATAACGAGACTATGAACTGGACGGGTCAGGAGTTCAACTCGACACAAATCGAGGAGTTCAATCAGGCGCTCGAGGCTGGCGACTACCAAACTGCAAAGCAACTCCATGAAACGTACGGTTTTGGAGTGCCGCTGTTCGACAAGCTGAACGAAACCACTTTTGCGAAGTACTCGCAGATATACAAATTGAGCAGCGAACTTCGGCAGGAACTTGGCATGCCGAGTCAACCCAGTATCACTCCGGAGTTTGGAGGACCTGTGGCAGACCCTGGATTTGGGTTTGCGCATGATATGCGTCATCGTAGTCATCGTATAGACCAAACACCAATACAATGACCAACCCCTAAATGGAAGTTGGGAAGGGCACGAGCCCTTCCCATTTTTATTTTATTCGATGAAAAAATGAGGTGATATCTTATGGAAAAAACGACTGTGCTTCTGATGCTGCTGGTTCTTCTCGTGGCAAATTTTGTATTGCTTTCGGGATGCACTTCAAGCGAGCAGACATCCGACCAGCAGCAGGTTAATTCTGCTTCATCTTCCGATGCGGGAAACGGGCCCGGGGCGATGGATGTCCCGCCGGATGGCCCTCCGCAGGGTGGAGACGGACCTCCGCCCGTTTAATGAAGCGGATGAAATTGAAGTGGTAACTATGAACAAACCGATATGGTCACTGATTCTTCTCTTGATATTGATAACAAGCATCGTAATGCTTTCAGGATGCACTTCGAACAACCAGACTTCCCAGCAAGGCGGGGCGGGCACGCAGGCTGACAATGGCAATGGGCCGGGAATGATGCCGGAAAATCAGTCTGCTCCCCCGCAGGGCGGGGTTCCTCCAGCTGATGCTGGAAACCGATCAGGCATGATGCGCAATCTCACCGATGCGCAGAGGCAGCAGTTCTTCCAAGAACAGATGCAGGCGTGCCAAAACAAGACGGAAGGCGATTCCTGCACCGTGCAAACCCCGATGGGCGAAAGGTCAGGCACATGCAAGACAATGAACGAAACGCTATCGTGCGTCACTGGGATGGAAGGACCGATGCGCGGCAACCGGTCGGCTAATTCGGGTTAATCTTCATAGCACGCGAGCCTCTCAGGAGCGCACGTCTTAATGCCTACTCAGAAGCAAGCGCGTCCAGTTCAGCGATGCTGTTTCTCATCCGCTCGCTCGCGAGGCGGAGCGCGGCCTTCTTCTTGTGGGTTGGCGTGGAAATCAGACGTGCCTGGAAGCCCCCCATAAGCAAATGCAACTCGGAAAAAAGCTCGTCGAGCTCCTCGTTCGAGCCGTGGAGAACGCGCGCCGCAAGCGGCACGAGGGCCTGGAAACTCTGCGCAGAGTACTCGACGCAATGCCTCTTTCCCTCATCCAACTTGTGCATGCCCATATCCGCGATTGAGTAGGTTATCTCCCTTCTGCCGCCGGTTTCGGATTCCGAGAGCGCGGGCGTTATAAGCCCCTGTTTCTCCATCCTGCGGAGCAACGGGTAGATGGTGCCTGCGCTCGGCTTCCAAGTGCCGCCACTGAGGCGTTCAACGCGCTCAACAACCATTTTTCCTGAAACAGGCTGCGAAGTTGCCTCTGCAAGGATAAACAGCTCGAGCAAGCCTTTTGCGAACAATTTCATATTTCAGATGTATATAGAAATGGATATATAAAGGTTTCGATATTTAGTTGGTTACGGGAATTACGGGCTCCTTTTTCTCTTTTTTGAATATTTTGTTCCAAATCAGAACTTTTGCGAAAAAGAACGCGCCTTTCGCGCCCTCCTTTACAGACGCGAAGAAGTCATCGATTTTCTCCCAGAAGGTATTATCGCGCTCCGGTATTATTTTCGCGCGAACCTCGTCCCCCTCCCGGATGAGCTTGCAGAAGGCAACCCCTTCCAAAGTGAATCCGTCTTTTTTGAGCAACCCCTCAACGAACCACTCGCCCGTCATTTCACTTGCATGGATTGGCGTGTTTGTTTTCAGCATTGTTATCGCGCGCGAGAAAGAGCCTACGCCGGATTTGTATTTCATCGGATGGAAATAGTGCTTGTCAGTTTCAACAACGACGAAGGCGCCGTACTTGTTATGTATTTCTTCCGCGAAAGCTAAATTCATGAGTGGCTCCGTGAACCTCGCGGGGGCGCCAAGCAATTTTTTAATCCACGTTGAAAAGGCATCCGCGACAGCATTTAGCTTTGGCTTCATCTCGTAGTTTTTGAGAACTGTGAGGTTGAGTTTTGCTATGCCTGCCTTAAGTTCCTTGAAGAGCCTGTCAACGTCCGTGAAACCGAGAAAACCGTCGCTCAGCGCGTTCAGAATCCCGCACCCGACCCCCTCCTTTATGAGGTTCGTGAGGCTGCCGGCGGGATGAACGTCTATAAGCGCGAGCAATCCTTTATCGACCAATTCTTTCATCTTGCCAAGCATATCCCTGAACTCTACGTTCTTCGCAGCGGCGCCAGGGAATTCGCTCGGCTCGGATAGGTGGGCATTTCTGAATTTCTCGGCCGCGTCGTAGTTTGAGAAGTAGAGCATGACGTGCGGGCCATTCGTTATGTCGCCGAAAGGCTGCGGCGCGCCCTTCACGGGAAGCGTTATTTCGAGAGAGGCTATACTTGCTATTCCTACCGCCTCAAATATGCGCGATACGGTTTCGAACTCTTCCCGTTTGAACGGCTTGTTGTGCGGCCCGCTCGCCTTTATGCCCCCGTGCCCGAGAATGAAGTTGCGCGCGTAGTCTCGCAGGGACGAGGTTCCATCATCACCAACGTCTTTTTCGTTTCCTTGGTAATCCGGGCCGACCGGCACAGAGCCCATGTGGCTATGCGTGTCAACGAAATGCGTGTTCGCGTCCTTGTTTTTCGAGACGGCGACGATTCTGTCGATTGCTTTGGACACGCTGCCTGCCGGGTTATCGTCGTCGGAGAGGAGCACCTCTGTTATCACGATTTCTCTTCTTTTCAATTTCCAAGCGCGTTCGCTGGTGTCCGGATCCGTATAATGTATTTTGATGCCTCCTTTTTCCTTGCGCGCGAACACGAAGAAGTTCGAGCCCTCCTTGCGCTTGAAAAGGAACTCGCGCCAATCCCCGGTGTCATCCTTCTCGAGAAGATAACTTAGTTCTTTTTTGTATTTCTCGCAGTGTGCGCTTCCTTTCTTGTTCAGAAGAACGAAGCCCCTGCTCTCCATCTCCGAAATAAGGCGCGTGGTAAGAGTGTCACGGTACAATTTGTCTATCCTGTCGGAGATGGGCTCCCTGACGGCTCTTTTCAGTTCCGAAAACCTGTCCCCTAGAGACCTTCTCTCAAATGCCCGCACAGCGGGTGTCTTCTGTACCTCTAAGGCCACCATTCACCTCACCATTGCATCCTCTAGAACTAGATATACTGTATTAGTATGAAGTAGTATATATACCCAGCAGTTAGGCAGGCGCGCTCGCAGGCACGAAAGTTATGTTTATCGCGTTCGAGTCCAAACCCCCGTTCCCATAGACCGCGTAAACTATGGCTTTTCCTGGCGTGGTCGCGTATATGCGCGCGGTCGCCCTTCCGTCCGCCGAGGTGTACGTCGTCTCGGGCGCGACAGTGCCGTGCGTTGTCCTGAAAGTTATCGGCTCGTTCGGCGCGAGGTCCCCGTGTATCTTGAGTGTCGCGATCAGCGAGCCGTACGCGAACCCGTCCGCGGGCACGACATCGGGATAGCCGGTAATAACAAGGCTGTTGCGCGCGCTCACCTCCTCGGGAGAGGGGGTTATCTGCGGAAACCGTATGCATCCCGCGAGAGCGAGAAAGAGAAAGACGAAAACAACAATCGCAACGAGCGCGCGCCTCATGAAGGGGTTTCCGCAAGTGGATATAAATAATTAACGAATGCAGATTGTGCACAGATTAGGCCTTTTTCACGCTGAACATCTCGTAAGTATCTTGTCTTATCCCACCAGAATGTGGGTAATGGCTCAGATGTAGCTCTATTTTGAATGGCGAGTCCACAGGAAGCGTGTCCTCAATCGAGCCTTCTACCACCATTTTTCCATCAACATACATCGCGATTGTCTTATTGTCCCAGTCCAACGTTATAAATATGTTATAAGACCTGTCATCCGCTAAACCTATGGTTTTGTTCTTTGCGATTTCTTTTTTCCAGTCGCAATGCCATTGTGTTTGGTTTTGATCGAAGAGCACGCCTATCGCGCCATACAGCGCACAGCTCCTACCTAACGAAACAAAAATCGCGTTGCTCACAATTGAATCATAGAATGTAGTTTCACGGTTGTTCAGGAGTGCGCTTTCTTCTGCGATGAAAATTCCGTTCGCGCCTACACTGCCTTGATCTCCTGAACGTCTATAAACAAAACTGATGTTATACTTCCCCTTCGCAGTAAAGTTCTCCACTATCCAAACTCCAACTCCGGTATGCTCGCAGTCTGGACCAGAGACAAGTTTTATGGTATCATTCTCGATGGTTGCGCTTGAGCATTCGTCCTGGGTTGTCATCATCCATTTGTCATCACCTAATGGTCGCGTTGTTGCTACAGAAAGATTTTTTTGCACTCTCTTTTCAAAATTTACCTCTTTTTGCATAGACGGAGTTACGGTGAGAACATAATTATCGCCATAATCAAAATATGGTGGTGCGTATCCTTCCTTGCTCAGGACTATCTTTGCGTCCATGGGGCAATTTTTGAACGTAACTTTTCCATCAGCATCAGTGTATTTTGTTTCGCGAAGAGTTCCTAAATCTGAACCGTAGTAATCCTTGACGTACAGCTTTGCCTCCACTCCGGATAACGGCTCCTTGTTTGTACCAATGCGAACATAATCGCCATATCGGGTATAATTTTGGCTCACGACATACGCAGTAATGGTAACATCTCTGTCTTTTCTCCAGTCAGTATCCTCTGCCCCTAAATCAATAGAGAAGACCACGTCTTCAAGTCTCTCTTCTACTTTTTTGGCAGTTCCACCCCTAACGAGCGCAGTAATAGAAACCATGATGTCGTTGGTTCCTATCCTCCTCATGCTTATCGAAGTGATGGGACCTTTGTAGCCATAGCCCTCATGTTCTTTCTTGCACGCGTGTTTTGAAACTCTGTCTATGATGGTTGCGTTCTCTGAATCTCCATAACATAGGTTTTTTGGGATAGCCATAGCCTCTTGAGGAATAAGGCCGGTAGCGAAATAAATTCCGCTCAGCGGGTCGAATGAACCTTCAAAATAATCCCCAAAACTTATGACATAATAACCATCCTCATCACTGTACGCTTTTACTGCTATGCTCTTATTCGCTATCCTCATCCTTGCTTCCCCCACCGCTTTTCCAAGTGATGGCATGTTTATGTTGCTTGTCCATTTGCTGCTTTTTTCAAGAAGCTTCAGCGCGTTTTCGTTTTTATATGTCTTCTCCAGAATGTCCATACAATTGTTCTTTATGTTATAGTCCCAAAAAGAAGTGGGTCTCACAACCATGATTCCAATTCCTGAACTCTCTTTCCACATACATGTCGGGTTTTCTTTCTTCGTGTCGTACTGAGGATAACCTACATAAATTGTCCTTCCGTTTATCTCTTTCTCCTCGATCCACTTCTTGTCAATGTGTCCGATACCCGCGATGGTAGAATACGTTTCGACTAAATCCTCCATACTTTCTTTGGTTTTTATTATGGCAACAGTTATCGTGTCATTATTTTCATACTGGCTACTTGCTAATTCT
>CAZWEI010000028.1:0-16052 GCA_964632135.1 Microcaldota archaeon | reverse complement strand
CTGCAATGGAATACCTTATGACTTACGGATGGGCCATCCTAATTATCGTTGTTGTGCTCGCAGCACTGTTCATAATGGGCGTTTTTAACCCCCGGCCGGTAAGCACATGCAACTTCCAAACGGCCGGAATTTTCTGCACAGGGCACAGGGTAAAGGCGGATACGGTTTCAGGCGCCACGCTCGCCCTGACAATATCAAACGGCGCGGGTAAAAAAATATACCTCACTGGGTTGGGATGCTCGGCAAACATAACCTCTTCGCTCTCGCTTACCGATTTAAGGGATGCGGACTATCCAGACGGGATAGTCGTGGCTCCCGGCGAAGCCACGATAATCCCCCAGCCTTCAATTGCAGTTTATTGCTACGACCTTTTTGGAAACAGCGTCAAGTCAAAGGCCGGTGACAGTTTCGCTGGAAAGATCTTCCTGCGTTATAGCGAAGACAGCCCGGCAGGTCTTGAGCACACGATAGTAGGCGACCTAGCCACGCGCCTTGAAGCTTAACTCCCGCTTGGGGGGGTATAGATGGGAAAAGCTAAAGCCCAGTCCGCGGTGGAGTTCCTTATGACTTACGGATGGGCCGTATTAGTGATTTTAGTTGTCCTGGCCGCGCTGTATTATTCGGGCGTGTTCAAGCCCCAGACCGTCTCGCGCTGCGCTTTCGGGCCTGAGATGACGTGTGTTTCCTTTGCCATCAAAAATACAACGGCAAGCAACATCAACGTGAGCGTTATCGTGCAGCATTCGCAACAGCAAGCGATAACTTTGACTGAAATCTCCTGCGTGCGCGATGTCGGCCTGAACTACCTCGGAGTTCCAAATCTCGCAAAGCAAACGCTGTCAATTACACTAGACCCCGGCGTGCTCTCAGGCGCTTTGCCCAGCAGGCTCTGCTTTGACAAGAGCGGTTCGCCTTCAACAGGGAAGGTGGGCGAATCTTTCGCAGGAAAAATATTCTTGAACTGGAAACTAGGCACCACGGGTTATGTCCACATCTCAGAAGCGCGAATCTCGGGTCTGGTGGAGCCGTCATAGGTGAGTCGATGAAAGCCCAATCAGCAATCGAATACCTCACAGTTTACGGCTGGGCGCTCGTCGCGCTCCTCGTAGTACTTTCAGCGCTGTACATGAGCGGGATTCTTAAGCTCCAGACTGTTGCTCCGCGCGAGTGCGTGTTCATCCCTGGTTTCGAGTGCGTGGATTTCAAATTAACCGGAGGTCCGGCCGATACATTGGACCTGAAACTCGTCAACAACCTCGGCTTCAAGATAAAAATCATGGACATGAACGTAAGCTCAAAAACAGGAGGAAGCGCTGGCTCTGGTTCTGTTTTTTTTGTTCCTGCTTATGTAAACCCGCCCCAAATAGTGGACAACGGGGAAACAGAGAACATACGAGTTGATTTAGCCACTGCGGTAGCTGTCGGCTCATACCACAAATTCAGCGTGAACATCAGTTACATAAACTGCGAGACCACACCAACTCCGGGCACGTGCGCTGGGCTTGGCTCGACGCACTTCATCTCCGGCCGCGTGTATGCTCCTGCCGAATAGGCGTGATGACTTTATGAAAGCCCAATCCGCAATCGAATACCTGACCGTGTATGGATGGGCGCTCGTCGCGCTCCTAGTTGTCCTCTCCGCGCTCTACCTGAGCGGGATACTGAAATTCCAGAGCGCGCTCCCGCGCGAGTGCGTGTTCCAGCCCGGAATCAAATGCGTGGATTACAAACTCCAGCACACGCCCCTGGGCGTTCCCGAGTTTCTCTGGTTAAGATTGACGAATAACTTCGGCTTCAAAATAAAAATAACAGGCATAAACGCGAGGGGAGCAGATGGCGAGACTTCGGATTCATCTTATATTGACGTAACAGATCCGCCAGCGGCGACACCTCCTGTGACTATCGAGAATGGAGACAGCCGATACATACTGCTGGAATTCGACGATCCTGCCGACTATCCATACGGTGCGCACCAAAAATTCAGCGTGAACGTCACGTACATAAACTGCGAGACCACCTCGGACGCGAGCGCGTGCCCTGACGACGGCTCGGGCTCGAAGCACGTTATCTACGGACGCGTTTATACCGTTTCAGAGCCGCCGGTATGATTCTCGAGAGTTTCGAGAGAAAACTTTAATATATATCCCCGCTAATTTTACTCATGACGCACATCACCAGGATTAAGTTCCGCAATTTCAAGTCCTTCAGGAACGTTGATATCACCTTCTCGAAGGGGTTCGTGTGCCTCGCAGGCCCGAACGGGAGCGGGAAGAGCAACGTTTGCGACGGGATTCGGTTCGTTCTTGGCGAGAGCAGCCTCAAGGCGCTGCGCGCGAAAAAGGTCGCTGACCTCATCTCAACCGGAAGCGACTGGGCCGAGATTACCGCTTACGTGGACGGCGGGCAGGCGTACGAGATACGGAGGGCTCTGCGCGCGGACGGGAAAACCCGCTACAGGCTCAATGGAAAAAGGATGACTCGCTCGGACGTCATCGAGGTTCTGCGGCCGGCCGGGCTGAGCGCGAGCGGCCAGAACGTGATTGCGCAGGGCGAGGTCCAGCGGATCACGGAGATGAGCGCGAAGGAAAGGCGCGAGATGATAGACCAGGTTTCCGGCATCGCCGAATTCGATGAGAAGAAGAAGGAGGCGATGAGCGAACTCGGGAAAGTCGAGCAGAAGGTCAACGATGCGACAATCGTTTTGAAAGAGCGCGAGGGCTACCTCACCGAGTTGGAGAAGGAGAAGGACGACGCGCTCAAGTACACCGAACTGAGCAACGGGCTGCGCAGAAGCAAGGGCTCGCTCATTCACATGGAACTGAAGCGCGTCGACGAGGAGCATTCGCGCGCGATGAAGCGCTACGTGGATTTGAAGGAGAACCTTGACGCGCTCGAGAAGGAGGTCGGCGCGCTCGATGGAAAAATTTACGAGTTGAGCGCGAAGAAGGACGCCGTAATAAGCGAGATAAACAGGCGGGGCGAGAAGGAGCGCATATACAAGGAGCTGGAGGAACTCCGCACCACGCTCGGCGTGAGCGCGAACGGGAAAAAGGAGCGCGAGAGGGAACTCGAGCGGATAAAGGCGCGCGCATCGGCGCTCGAAAAGGAAAGAAAAACGCTCGAGGAAAAAATCGAGAAAATTAGAAAGGAAAAAGAGGAAATCTCCGCGCGCATCAACGAGGTCAATGCCCATATTTCAGAGCGCGAAAAGGAAAAGAACGCCGCGCTCGAGAACCTTGGAAAGGCGGACCGCAAATTTTTCGAGGCAGAGGGCGAACTCTCGCGAGCCTCGGGAGAACTGCAAACAAAGAAAGAACTGCTGCTGAAAATGGAGCACGAGATTGCCAGAAACAACGAGATAGTAACGCTCAAGCATAATGAGTTGGAGAGAATAACGCTATCCTCTGGTGCGGGCAGGGACGAGGAGAGGAAGGAAAAACTCCGAAAGGAGATTGGCGAGTTCGAGAGAAAGAAGGGCGCACTTGAGGAGGAATTGGGCAGGCTTTTCGAGGAGGAGAAATCCCTCAACCAGCGCTCGCCTGCCATCGATAAGAAGTTGCTCGAGGCAAAGGAAAAAAGCGTCTCGCTTGCTATGCGCGTGCAGCCCCAGCGCGAATCCGGCTTGGACGCGACGAGCGTCGTTCTCGAACTGCGCGATAAAAAAATTGTGGATGGGATTTACGGAACTGTTGGCGAGTTGTGCTCCTTTGATGAGCAATACGCCGTTGCCGTGGAGGCGTCGGCTGGCCAGCGCCTGAACTACATCATTGTGGAAGATGTGGATGCAGCAGCGCGCGCGATAGAGCAGCTCAAGCAGAGGAAGGCAGGAAGATGCACGTTCATACCCCTTGACAGGAAAATTTCGAGCACAGGCAAGGAGGCGGGTGCTCTCTCAAAGGCGAGCGGCGCGCGCGGGATGCTTATTGATTTCGTGAAGTTCGACGCGAAATACTACGCCGCGTTCAACTACGCTTTCGGCGATACGATTCTGGTTGACGACATAAACGCGGCGAAGAAATTGGGAGTGGGAAAGGCGCGGATGGTGACGCTCGAGGGCGACGTTCTCGAGGCTTCGGGAATAATCACGGGAGGAATCTTCAAGAGAAGGCCCGGCCTAGCGAAGGAGAGGGCCGAACTCGAGAGACTCGAGAAGGAGGTTTCGGCGTTTAAGGCAGAGCACGAGGACGTCCTCCAGAGGCTCTATTCCCTGCGCGAGGAGATGTCGCGCGCGCGGAAGGAGAAGGCAGAGATTGAAGTGAAGACGAAGGGGCTCGAACTGGAACTAAAGGGCATCGAGGAAAGGGAGGCGCGCGAGAGGGACGTTCTCGAGTCCTCGAGAAAGGCGATTGAATCTCTAAAAAAAGAAATTGGTGCTGCGGAAGAAGAGATGCGCGCGAAGGAAAAGCAGAAGAATGAGGCTGAGCGCGCGGTTGGGGAATTGGAGAAGAGGCACGCGGTCCTGAAGGCTTCGCTCGATGCGATGAAAAAGGAGGGTGGCGAGCACGCCGAGCACAAGAAAAAAATCAGCGCGTTCGAGAAGCAGATAAACGAACTCATCGGAAAGCGCTCCTCGCTCGAGGGAAAAAGCGAGTCGAAGAATGGGGAAGTCGAAATTGTGAATTCGCGCGTGTCGCAGATAGACGACGAGGGGAAATCCCTCAAGTCCGAGGCCGCTGCCGCGCGCTCTGAAATCAAGCAACTCGAGCAGACGCTCGCGGAGACGACGAAGTTATTGGAGGAGAAGACCGCGCGCGCAAGCAGCATAAGCGCGGAGCTGGAAAAACTTTTTGCCGAGCGCGATGTTCTTGATAAGGAGATTGAGAAGCTCGCTGTCGAGAAGGGAAAATACACGGTGAAGCGCGAGCGCATCAACCGCGAATTGGGCGGTTTCGAGGTAACGAAGGCGACGCTCGAGACGAAGCTCACCGACCTCAAGGCGGAGTTCGCCTCGTACGCGGACATAATCCCCATGGAGGCGAAGAAGGAGGAGCTCGAGGCGAAAATAACCGCGGACGAGCAGGCTCTGCTCGCTCTCGGGAACGTGAACCTGAAGGCGCCGGAGATTTACGAGGAGAAGAAGCGCGATATCCAGGAGATAAAGGAGAAGGTCGCGAAGCTCGTTGACGAGAAGAGCGCGGTAATGAAAATGATAGACGAGATTGAAACGAAGAAAATCAACATCTTCATGCAGACGTTCATCGCGATAAACGACAATTTCAGGAAACTTTTCGGGTACATTTTCAAGGGGGAGGGAATCTTAATTCTCGACAAGCCGCAGATGCCGTTCGAGAGCGGGCTGGGCATCCGCGTGAAGACCGAGGACGACAAAATTAAGTACCTGGACGGGATGTCTGGCGGAGAGAAATCGCTAATCACGCTCATTTTCATATTCTCGATGCACATGTACAGGCCAGCGCCGTTCTACATCCTCGACGAGGTTGAGGCGGCGCTTGACAAGGAGAACAGCAAGAAGCTCGCGGACCTGCTGAAGCAGCTCGCGAAGGACACGCAGTTCATAGTGGTCACGCACAACGACGCGGTCCTGAGTTCGGCGGATTCGGTCATCGGCGTCAGCATGACGAAGAGCGGCTCGAAACTCGTCGGCATAGAGCTGAGCAAATGAACAGACTCGAAACTTTTTTCAAAAGCAACAGAAGCGTAGACGCGCTCCTGCTCGCCAACTATGAAACTGCCGACCCGAACTTCTTCTACCTCGCGGGCGCGGAGTTCGACAACTCCTACCTCGTCGCGAAAAAAAACGAGGCAGCGACGATTTTAGTTTCCGCGTTAAACTTCGAATATGCGAAAGAATTTTTTGAAAACAAACATTTCAATTTCAACGTGGAAAAATTCGAGCGCAGGAGCGGCGCGCTCCAGAAACTCGCGCGCGCGCTCAGCGGCTGCAGAAAAATCGGCGTGAACAAGTCCTTCCTCACCGCGCGCACGCTCGACACCCTGCGCGCCAAGACCAGGAGGAATTTCGTCGATGTCTCGCGAAATCTCGAGGAGCAACGCGCGCTGAAGGACGGGGATGAGGTTGAAAAAATAAAAAAGGCGTGCGCGCTCGCGAGAAAAATAATCGGCGAGAACGAAATAAGGGAAGGAATTTCAGAGCGCGCCCTCTCCGCGGAACTGCAGTGCGCCGCCATATCCGCAGGCGCGAAACTCGCGTTTGAACCAATCGTTCTAAGCGGCGCGAACACCAGATTTCCGCACGGAAAGAGCACCGAGAAGAAGATACGCAAGAACGAGATTATCCTGGTTGATTTCGGGGTGAGATACGGGAATTACTGCTCCGATGTCACGCGATGTTTTTTCACGGGCAGATGCGTCGAGGAGAGGGAAGCCTACGGGCGGGTCGAGAAAATATTTTTTGATGTTGCGCGCGCGCTGAAAGAAAACGGAAAATGCAACGAATGCGTCCGCCTCGCGGAATCCATGCTGAAAAAATATAGTCTGCCACCGCTCATCCATTCTCTCGGGCACGGCGTCGGCCTCGCTGTCCACGAATCGCCATCGTTCGGCAGGAAATCAAAGGATATCCTGAAAAGAAACATGGCGTTCGCGCTCGAGCCTGCGTTCTACGGAAAAAAGTTCGGTGTGCGCTACGAGGACGTCCTGCTGATGGGCGAGAAGGCGCGGGTTATTTGAAAGGACGTTGGTTTTATGCTGCTGAATCTCGAACTCACGATGGAAAGCGGGCAGCCGCCGGAGTTCGTATGGGCGCGGGAAGGGGGCGGCGGGAAATACTCACGCTACCTGAATGGAAAAAAAATTTACGTCTGGCAGGAGAAGGGAAAACTGCTCGCCACGCCCGGGTTCGAGCGATACGCGGAAAATTTCCTGCGCGCCGAGGACGATTTGAATGAGATTTACAAAAAAATCTCGACTGACGCGGTCATGAGGCGGGCGATAGAGAAATACCGCGGTCTCCGAATCACGCGCAGCGGGCCCTGGGAGACGCTGGTGTGCTTCATCTGCTCGATAAACAGCAACATCCCGCGCATAAGGAAAAACGTGCAGAGCCTGATGAAAAACGGGGAGGTCATCTCTCCCGAGGAGATGGCTCGCGGTGATTTGCGCGCGTGCAGGCTGGGCTACCGTTGCGATTATTTGCAGGAGACCGCGCGCCTCGTTTCCTCATCCTTCGACTTGGAAAAAATCGGAAGAATGGATTACGAGAGCGCGAGGGAGGCTCTCATGGAACTTCCCGGAGTCGGCCCGAAGGTCGCCGATTGCGTGCTCCTTTTCGGGTACGGGTTTCTCGAGGCGTTCCCGGTGGATGTGTGGATTGCGCGGGCGATGGAAAAATACTACCACAAAAAAACGCAAAAAGAAATTCGAGAATTTGCGCGCGAGCGGTGGGGGAAATACGCCGGCTATGCGCAGCAGTATCTCTTCTGCCATGCGCGCGGTTTGTAGGCCTGCAATTCGCGCACCCGCTCCGCTAACCCCGCTCAAATAAGCTTGATCAAACCCTGCCCAATCTCCCCTATGTCCGCGCCCAGATAGGAGGTCATCGTTCGCACGAAAGTGAAGACGATTATCGCGCTCACTATGGGAACCCACATCAGCCAGAACATTATCCCAAAGTTCGCGAGCGTTTGCTCGAGCCACTTCAGATACCACGGGATATTCCTTTGCGCCTCGTAGGTCGTCTTGCCTATGCTCGCGACGTCGACAGCGCAGTTGTCGTCAATCTCCACCGTACCTGCGGGCTGGAGCGCGCACGTCGAAAGGCTCGGGCCCCACGTGCCAACTAGGATGGTCATCGTCACGGGATAAACGATGTACAGCCCTATCGAAAGCGCGACGAGGAACGCGCCCGCGCCCCGCGAGTACGGTATCGCGCGCAGTATTATCCCGAGCGGGAGGAACACGGTGAACATCGTCTGCTCTATGAAATAGAGGAAGTGCCTCTGCGTGTACGCGGCTATGAGAAGGAAGGAAAGCCTGCTGCAGAAATAGTGCGATGCCTGGACAACGGGCGTGAGCGCCCAGAACGTCTGCGTGTCTATGCCGCCGACCTCAAAAGCAGTCTTCTCGACAGGCTCGATGAGCATGTTCAGCACGAAGAGCTTGCGGTAAAGCCCCTTGGCGCAGTCTATCGTGTGGTCGAGGATGTCGTGCGCGACCGCGAACGGGTTCCCCTCGGTGGGATCTCCGCTTCGCCCTATCTCCCAGCCCTGCTGGTTCGCCACCCCTGTGACGATGCTCGCAGCCTGCCCCATAAATACGTCTACGAGTGCAATCAGCCCGATGACGAGTATCGCAGACGCGGCAGCCTGGTAGAACTCGTTCTTCGCCCACTGCTTGAGCTCCCTCACTTCGAACGCGCGGCCAATCATGTACGCTATGGCGACTATGAAGAAAGCGATTAGCACCGCGGTGAGAGCGACAGGCTCCCATCCGCCCGGCCCCCACACGAAATTTTCCAGGAAGCTTCTCGTGGTTTCCCACGATGCCGCTTGTATCGGCGGCTGCAAAGTTTGCAGGGTTACAAGGAATTCAATCATAGTATCCACTATCCTAAATCATTCTAGTCAGGTTGCTCACGTCGACCTCCTCGCCGAGCAGGCGCGAAATCTCGCGCGCAGCAGCCACAACTATTATAAAGTCAACCGCGGTCAGCAGCATCGCGCCAACGACTATTATCGTCGTAGCCCTGAGCACCAGCCCCCATATTCCCTGTGCGGCAGCGCCGGGTATGCCGGTTATCTTGCTCCACACCGTCGTGGAGTCCGCGCTCAGGTCGCCGATCATCAACTCCTCCACGGCAGCCTCCTTCGGAGGCCGCGTGATCATTCCCGTCGCCGGATTGTAAAGACTGTCGTTAAGTTCGGCCGTCACGTTCGCGAGAGGCTCATGGATTATTGCATCATTGAGCACGAGCATGAACGGATAGAAAACGAAAAGCGCCACCGCTATCCCCATGAGCACCCCGCCGAATGCGCGCGTGGGCCAGAAGCACCTTAGCACGAGCCCGAGCGGGAAGAATATGTTCAGCATCCCGAGCTCGATGTACCTGAGCACCTGAATCTCTGCGAGAAGCGTGAGGAGCGCGATGGAAAGGGTCGTCATAAGGGTCGAAAACACCCCTAGGATGTACTGCACTCCCCTGAAAGGTACGAGTTTAATCCCGATGCCGCCTGGCATGCTCGCGAAATCCCCCCCGATTGCGATTCCAACGACCGAGTTTATAATCGCGAGATACGCGTGCGTTTCCTTCGTCTTCTCCTTTGTCCAGTCTAGGTATCCCTTGCTCACCGAGAAGAAATCGTCCCCGTAACCGCTCGTGACCGCGCCCCCGAACACATCGCTTACCCTAAGCCCGCACACCAGGTTTATGAAGAATATGAAGAAGAACAGAAGCGCGAAGTTCCCTAGCACCTGGTAGAACTCGCTCTTCGACCACGCAATCAGCGTGGGATGGCCGAGCGCGCTCCCTGCCATGTACCCGAGCGAGACGAGAAGTAGTGCGATGAACATCCCGAGCAGGCACCACCCGGCCCAGTCGCTCCTGAACAGGTTGCCCAAACTCGTCTTCCACTCGTCGCTGCAGGTCTTTACGTCCTTCTGCGGCATCAGGCATCCGCTGAGGAGCAACAGCACCATCACGATTGCGGCAATCCCTTTCGCGTTTCTCATTGCAAACTCACCGCTCTCTCATATGAATTTCATCAACGTCCCGAAGTTAACCTCGCCGCCGAGCAGGCGCGATAGGTTTTGCATGAAGTTCAGCGTTATCGTTATGTTTATTACCGGGAGCAGTATGCCTGCTATCATCACCGTGAACGCGATAAGAGGTATGGTCTTGAGAACTGCGAATATCAGCCATATCGCGAGCGAGAGCATCGCGCCGGACGCGATTATGCCCCATATGCCCGCGCCCTTGAATTTCAGGAGCGCGAGCAGGTTCGGCAGGGTGATCGCGCCGCCAAGCAGATAGCCCGAGGTGCTGCTGAGCGCCTCCTCCAGGTTGTTTATGCCCTCAAGGTTTACCGGGTCGCTGTAGTACGGCTCCACGAGCGCGCGGTTCATTATTATGCACAGCGGGAGGACGAGCCAGAGCGCTATTGCTATCGCTATCATCGTCCCGCCGACCATGCGCGTGAACGGGAATGAGCGCAGCACCACGCCGACCGGGAGTATGAGCATGAGCGCCCACTTCTTCACGAACTCGAGCACGAGGAACTGCATGTAGAACACGCCGAAGGCGACGTTTAGCGCGTTGATGAGCACCTCGGTGGTTTCCATCACTGGCCTCAGGAACGGGTACGGGCTGAACGCGCCACCTATTCTTCCCGTGACTTTTCTCACCGTCAGCGTCCTCAAAATTCCGGCGACCAGGTTCGCCGCCGTGAGCGTGGCGGTTTGTTTGAGCACTGTCTGCGTCATCTTTGTGGAGTAGGTTTGCGCCTCCACTATGGCGAAGTCGTACGAGGCGGGGTTCGCGGTGAAGGTCAGGCTTGTCGCCGATGTCGCAATGTTCGCCGTTAGGGCGTTTATGAAAGGTATGAAGACGATGAGCGCGCCCAGCATCACCGCAGTCGCGGACGTCTGGTACAGTTCGTTTTTCGTTACTATGTACAGTTCGCGCAGCCCGAAAACGTTCGCCACGACGTACACGAGCCCGAGAAGGATGTAGCTCGTGAGGAGCGCGAGCAGGCCCATGGTTATCCAATTATCCCACGCCCCGTACGTGAATGTTGTCGTCCCAAGGCATCCGCTGGCCAAAACCAGCAGCACGAGCATCACGCCAAGCGTTTTTCTATCCGCCATCAACATCAACTATATCAGTCTCGTTAGTCCCGCTATCTCCACGTCCCCGCCCAGCAGCAGCGAGAGCGCCTTCACGGATGCTATCGTCGTGAAAATCGCGATGAACGGGAGGAACGTGCTGTACACGAGCAGTTTTCCCGTCCTCTCGAGTATCCCGTCGTTTCCTATGAGGAACTCGCCCGTTATGTAATACCCCAAATTCTTCTTCAGTTTCCCTTGGTTGTGCACCAGGTTTATCACGTCATAATGGCCTGGGTTGTTCGGGTCCTCGAGCAGGCTTTCGAAACCGCTCGGCTCTATGACTACGTACTTTGAACCCAAGGTCGTGTTCACGTATACGAACTGGCCAAGCACGTACATCAGCGGGTAAACGGTATACAGCGATAGCGCTATCGCTATGAGCAAACCACCGAGCCTTCGCGTGAAGAAGAACGTTCGGAGGAGCACCCCATAAACCAGAAGCATCGGGAATATCGCCTTCTGGATGTACTCCAACAGAATTTCCTGGAACTTCAGGCTCATCATCACCTTCGTGAGGGTGTTAAAAGCCATGTCAATCGTCTCAAGCGGTATGCTCAATCCTGCGAAAGGCACGGTCCATATGACCGCGAGCGTGGATTCCCTGAACGCTATCGAGAAAGAGAACGTTGAGATAAGCCCCATCCACATATTCAGCCTGAATATGCCCCTGCTCTCTTCAAAGACCTCCCAGAACGTGTTGTTGAGATACGTCTTTGCTGCCTGTATGTGGCACGCCTGCCAGGGGTCGCTGCACCCGGGCAGCCCCGTCATTTCCGTTGAGACAATGCTAAGGAAATAAACGAATCCTATGACCCCGCCTACGGCGAACGCGGACGCTATCGCCTGCCCGAACTCGTTCTTGGCCCACGCGACGAGCGCAGGCATCTGGAAGAACTGCGCGAGCATGTACGCGAGCGAGGTGATCGCGAACGATATCAGCACCGCTATTCCCGCAGCAACCTCCCACCCGCTCCAGAACGTCTGTATGTCCACCATCACACCTTCCGCTAATCAAAAACCCTGTTAAGGAATCTCGTCATGCTCGTTATGAACGAGGTCGTTATTATCATCCCGAGCGCAGGAAGGAACGCCGCCTGCGGCAGGAGTATGCTCGTCCTGTCCACGAGCGCGAAGAACCTCTGCTCCATGAAATACACGCCTATGAAATCCAACTGCCCGAGTATGTACAATTTCACCACGCCTTCTGTCCACGTTGCCTGGTAAATCTCGGGCTTTATTATCTCGGTAAGCGAGTAGTTCATCACGTACGTGAGCGGGAAGACAACGTAAAAACCAACCGCAGTCGCTATGAGGAAAGAGCCCGCCTCCCTTGTGAGCGGGAAGGTTCTCATTATAATCCCGATGGGCAGCAGGAGGTTGAACGCGGTCGCCTGAATGAGCGAAAGGCCTATCCTCTGCGTCACCAGGCTCGTGTAGAACATCCCGATTATACCCGTGAGTATGTCTATGTTCCTCGCAATCGCATCGTATCCTATGAACGGCCGGTAACTCACGCCGAACCCCCCGAAAACGCCAATCCCGCGCACCGTCGCTGCCTCGTACTCCAGCACGCGCGCCATCGTCGTGAGTTCGAGCCAGGAGGGGAGCGCCTCGCGGAGGAGAAGGTCGTTTATGAACGCGTATGAAACATCGAACGGGTCGGCGTACCTCCCGCCTGTGGCCGCGCTCGTGAACTCCGTGGAGACGTTGCACGCGAGCGTAGCGAAGAAGAGGATGTTCACCACCAGGAAAACCGATATCGCTGCCTGGTACATCTCGGTTTTCGCCCATACCTCCCATTCCATCCTCCTCATGAACTGCGAGGCGATGTACACGAGCGCGATTATGAGGAACGTTACAACTACGGCGAGCCCCACAGCGGGTCCCCAGTTGAAATACTCGGAATTTATGCTGCACCCGGCAACCTGCAACACCAATCCAAAATTCCCAATCATCCTCTCATCTCTCTTGCCCTCATATCAGTTTCGCGAGCCCAGGGATCGATATGTCCCCGCCAATCGCGCCAGAGAAACTCCTGAAGAAACTCACGCATACTATAATGTCAATCACGGGAAGCACGACCACGATGACCATGTAGTGGCTGATAAGTATTATCGTGTTCGCAAGGTACAGGTAAGCCTTCTCAGCAAGCCCGAACGGCGAGCCTATGGTGAGCAGGGTCTTTATGGCGTCCCCTATGCCCGCGGATGCCTCGTAATCAGTTGTCGCTCTCCCAAGCCAATTTCCCATGCACTTCAGGGGGTTCGTCCAGCCGGCCCTGCAGGGCTGCACTGGGCCCACAGGAGTTATCTCAACAGTGAAATTGTTTATCACAGGGGCTATCTGGGTGTTCGTCTCTTGGTTGAACTGGCTGATCTCCCCTATGGTTTCTCCCATCGCAAGGCTGACCTCCCCAGCGGTTTCTCCCATCGCAACCTTCGTGCCTTCCCACATCGGCTGGTTTATCATCAGAAGCGTGAGAGGATAGATTATATAGAACGTGACCGCGACCGCGATTATCGTCGAGCCGGTTCTCCGCGTTACTGGAAACGTCCTCAGCACGATTCCGAGCGGCAGGAAGAACCTGAACATCTCCCTTTGTATGAACTGCAGGAGCACGATCTGCGCCTCGTTGCTTATGTGCAGTATAGCGACCAGGTCAGTGAGCGTGACCAGCGCCTCGCCCAGGATGTTGAAACCGGCGAAGAAATTGAAACTCCCGCCAAGCACGAGTAGCCACACGGGCACGACGCTGAGCCCTGCGCTCAGGGAGGCGAGAAACCCGATCAACTCGTCGTAAAAAAGCAGGTCCCAGTAAAACCCGCCGAGCGGGGCAAAACTGATGAGGTGCTCGGCTACATCATTCAGGTATTCTAGAGATTTCGTGTAGATGTTATCCCCCACCATCGCGTACGAGAGCCCGTTAACCATCCCAAAGAGCACGACTATCATCCCAACGATTAACGCGGTCATCATCACCTCGTATACTTCGTTCTTCGCCCAGGCGTTGAGTTCGGCGCTCTTCACGAACTCGGCTATCATGTAAAGCAGCGCGACAATTGCGAAAGATACCAAGAGGGAGATGATGCCCACTGGAACCCAGTCCGCGAGGTCCGACGCGTTCAAAACGAGCTCGGTCTGCAGCACGACCTGCGCGTAAGCCTGCGATGAAAGGAGCACGAGAACAAACGCGGTCGCCACGTTTGATGGTGGTTGCATCAATCCTTTATATATAACCCCTTTATAAAATTGTTTGTTGTGAAATATGAAAATGTACGCCACGTGATTCAATGCTCGACCTATCCGCAATGGAAAAGAAGTGGCAGCAGAGATGGGAGGATGCGCGCGCATTCGAGGCAAACCCGACCAAAACAAATGACAACAAGTTCTACCTCACCGCGGCATTTCCTTATCCCAACTCACCGCAGCACATAGGCCACGCGCGCACGTACACCACGACCGACGTTTACGCGCGCTTCATGCGGATGAAGGGGCGCAGCGTCCTCCTCCCGATGGCTTTCCACGTGACTGGCACGCCGATTCTGGCAATGGCGAAAAGAATAGCGGCGCGCGACCCCGAGATTCTGGAGATTTTCGACAAAATCTACGGCATTCCGATAGACATCACAACGAGCCTCACGGACCCGAAGGCTCTCGTGGCCTATTTCAGCAAGGAGATTGAGGCGGGAATGCGCGAGATGGGATTTTCCATTGACTGGAGGCGGAAATTCTACACGTACGACCTCGCGTTCAACCGGTTCATCGAGTGGCAGTTCGGCAAACTGAACGAGAAAGGGTACATAACGCAGGGCGCGCATCCTGTCCCCTGGTGCCCGAAGTGCAACAACGCGGTGGGCGCGCACGACACGCAGGAGGACAAGGACCCGGAGATAGGCGAGTACGTTCTCCTGAAATTCAAGTTCAGGGACGGCTTTCTCCTCACCGCGACGTTCCGCCCGGAGACGATTTACGGCGTCACGAACGTCTGGGTGAATCCAGACGCGGAGTATGCGCGCGCACGCTCCTCTAAAAACAATGAAATTTATTACGTCTCGCTGGACGCGGTAGAGAAATTGAACATGCAGGGGTTTGGTTTGGAAATCCTCGAGAAAATTCCAGGCAAAGAAATTCTGGGCGAGAATGCCGCTTGCGAAAATCTTATGACAAACACGAATACTCCTCTTCTCCCCGCCTCCTTCGTCGACTCGAAAAATGGTTCCGGGGTCGTGATGAGCGTCCCAGCGCACGCGCCTTACGACTACCTCGCGCTCCGGGACCTCGGCTCAACTCTCGCGCCCATCCAAGTTCTCAAGATAGACGGACACGGGAATTTCCCTGCGAAAGAAATTGTTGATAAGATGGGCGTGCGCAACCAGAACGACCCTCTCGCCGAAGACGCGACAAAGGAAATCTACAGCAAGGAGGCGCACACTGGAATTATGATTGTTGGAAAATACTCCGGCGCGCGCGTCAGCGAGGCAAAGGAAAAAATAAAGGAGGATATGATTGCGGAAAAAAAGGCTCTCTCGATGTATGAAATAATCAACGGCCCTATTTTCTGCAGGTGCGGCGCGCTCGTCGCGGTAAAAACCGTCCAGAACCAGTGGTTCATCAATTACGGGGATGAGGGATGGAAAAAGACAGCGCGCGAGTGCCTGCGGGGGATGCGCATCATTCCTGACAAGACAATTCCGGAATACAACTACACCATCGACTGGCTGAAGGAGAAGGCGTGCGTGCGCGCGAGCGGGCTCGGCACGCGCTTCCCGTTCGACAAAACGCAGATGATAGAATCCCTTTCCGACTCCACAATCTACATGGCGTTCTACACGATCGCGCCTTACTTCGCGCGGCTTCTAGAGGCCGACATAAACAACGCGCTCTTCGATTACGTTTTTCTCGGGAAGATTTACACGGGAAAGGCGGATAAGGAGCTTCTCCAGAGGATGAGGGACGAGTTCCTCTACTGGTATCCGCTCGACTCGCGCCACTCGGGCGCCGACCTCGTGCACAACCACCTCACGTTCCTCATATTCAACCACGTGGCAATTTTCCAGCGCGCGCTCTGGCCGCGCCAAATCGTGACTAATGGTTTTGTGCTCATGGAAGGGAAGAAGATGAGCAAGAGCATGGGGAACATCCTCCCGCTCAGGCGCGCGATAAAACAATACGGCGCGGATGTGGTCCGCTTCTCAGTTGTCTCGGGCGCGGACCTCGCCGCGGACAGCGACTTCAACCAGACGATGGCC
>CAZWEI010000027.1:0-16373 GCA_964632135.1 Microcaldota archaeon | reverse complement strand
CATCGCATTGCTGCCTTGTTCTGGAAAAGTAAAAAAATTGACACTTGGGATATTTCCGCCGATATGCAACTAAAAATTGAAAAAGCTCAAATGCTGGCTCAGAAGCAATTAGATGCAGAACGAGAAATCGAAGAAAAAAGACGAATAGACAAGGAAAAAGCAGAGTTACCATCTTTGATTAATTCTTGTGTAGCATGGACTAAAGAACACGGTTTTAAAAAAGTTACCCAAGCTGATGTAGATGCCTTTTTATTAGAAAAAAATATAGACATTTTACCACAAACCAAAAGATCGCTCTATATAATGGTTAATGTTGCAATAAAATCTACATCTTAAAATTCAAGATTGTTGAAAGTATTAACCAGGTTGTGTTGTGGTTGGTGATGATATGACCGACGAAACCGATGCGCTTCTCACAGTCGCGAAACTTATGGTTCTTGCCGCGCGCACCGCGCCCAAAACGAAGGGGCAGGATTACGTCGTTTGCAAAATCATTTCCGGAAAGGAAAAAGAGAAAGAGGGTATTGCACGCGAGATGGAGAAAATTGGAAAAGAGAGGAATAAGAAGGGCTGGTTGAGGGACGCGCAGAACCTCCGCGATTCTCCCGCGCTCGTGCTGATAGGAGTTAAAAACGTTCCAGCGGACATGGACTGCGGAACATGCGGTTTTCAGACGTGCGAGAATTTGCGCCGCGCTAAAAAAAGTGGAAGGGATTTCAAAGGTCCGGTATGCGCGATGCGCCTTCTTGATTTGGGAATCGCGCTCTGCTCTGCGGCGAAGCTCGCGGGCGAACTCAACGCGGACAACAGAATCATGTACCGAATAGGCGTCGCGGCAAAGCGAACGAACGCGCTCAACGCCGACGTGATAATGGGCATTCCCCTATCCGCGACGGGAAAGTCAATTTTCTTCGACAGATCGAGCGTTTAAGCCTTTTATTGGGACGCTACTTATTAAATACATTTTGCATAAATATTTCCGTGAACCTTAAAGAATCAATTCTAGCGTCTGGAATGCCTCTCGAAGTTTCAGTAGTCAAAAAATTGCGAAAATTCGGCGTTAATGATACTGGAGAATTGCACTATACGAGAGATGAAAAAATTTTCAGCGTGGATATTTTAGGAATAAAAGATTTTTGCGTACTACCAAATTTCTTACTCTCTGTCAATTTTGTTATAGAATGTAAGTACAAAGCAAAAAATCATCAATGGATTTTTATGCAATTTCCAAAAGGTGACTATTCCATACTTAGATCTGATCATAAGAATGAAGTTTTTGATGGACTAGTAATGCCCTACCTTGTTCACAAAGGCTATAAGCTTAAGAAACCTGAAAAAGAGTACCTTGGCCTCTTCGGTGGCCTCCTTCGGGATCTTCGAGATGAAAATTTTTTTGATTCTAAACAAGTTAATAAGGGAGTTGATATTTTCGAAGTTGGTCAAGATTCTAATAAAATGCCACCAATCATTAGAGAGGCAGTTTGTCAAGCGTTTTTCGGTTCTGTTACTGCCCATATAGAAGATATCGCGGCAGACATGCTTTTTTGTAGCTTAAATTTAAAAAATGCAGAGACGGAGATTGAAAGCGTTAAAAGTAAATCTGATGTGTGGTGGCCCCCCAAGATAGCGAGTCTTACAATTCCGATAATAGTTACAACTGCAAAATTATTTACTGTTAGAGAAGACGTCACACTGGAAGATATTGAAAAAGAAGATAAAATTTCTAATCTTTTGAATGAAGAAAAAGGAGTTTTATTGGTTAGCGATGACGTCATTGTGAGAAACTTTTTTCATGAGGAATTTAAAAAACATGATTTTGAAAAAACAATAAGAGATGTATTACCCCATTTTCCACATGATCGTATAATACCTAGTATAGCTATGCATTTACAGCGTACGAGAACCGTTTACATCATCACCTACGAAAATTTCGATGAGATGTTTGGGAAATGCATAAATAAAATAGAAAAATTTTGTAAAGAATTTCCAGAAAAATATATAGAAAAATAATCGGTTTTCTCATGCTCATCAGAAAAGCCACGCGCGCGGATTTCGATTTCATCTTCAGCGGGCAGAAGGAGGTCGCGGAGAAATTTGAGAAGCGCGAGTTCTTCGAGGGGAGATACACGGGGAAAATTTACGAGGGAATACGCGAGGGGAGAATGTTTATTGCAGAAGATGACGAGCGCGTGCGCCTTGGGTTCGTGGAATACCTCTTCTCGCCCCCTTTCACGTGCCTTACGGGCTATTTGTGGCTCGACTGGGCTTACGTAATCCCGCGCGCGCGCGGTAAGGGGGTTGGCAGCGCGCTTTACGCGCACATGGAAAAACTCGCGCGCAAAAAGAAACTAAAGGGGCTCGCGTGCGACGTCTATCTCGTGAACGCGCGCTCGCAGGGGTTCCACGAGAAGAAGGGCTTCAGGAAGACGATTTACATTTACCAGAAGGAGTTTTAGATTCCCAGTTGCATTTGTTCTCCCGTGTGCCTTTCCATAGCCCTTCTCTCGACTTTAATCCTTAGTTTGAACAACAAACCGCGCGCGCTTTCGAGTTTTTCCAGCGCATCCTTAATTCTCAATGCCGGCACCGCTTTCATCGCTTCATCAACGTAGTTCAGGGTGGCAGCACCAAAAACCGGCTGGAATTTTAGAAATCCTTTCGCAGTTTCGCACAATTTAACCAGTTCCTTAGGAGTCTCGTACATCTCGCCCAAATCCGTCGCGGCTTGAAACATGAGTTTTCTCGCGCACTTGGCCTCTGGCCTTGCGCGAAACAATTCCTTTGCGCTCGTCCTAAGCATTTCCGCCAGCCCGTACGCGTGTCCTTTCCTTAGCCCCACTCCATTGCTGGCAGACCTGACCTGCGCGCTGACTCGTTTTATCATCACCATTGCACCTAGGTGCGAGTCAAGTTCCTTCTGCCAGATCAGGGATAAATAGCGCAGGTTTCCCTTCGCCTTTGTCATCTCCTTATTAACATGTTGCGTATAGCGGTTGGCCCTGTTCTCGAACGCGACGAATTTTGTGCAAGCGGCGCTCGTGTTTCCATCTTTGAGAAGTTGTATCGCCTCCTCCAGTTTCCACCTTCCCAATAGTTTTAATATCTGCTCGCGGTTCGAAATCTCGCTTATGAGTTTCTTCATCTCACCAACTACCCGCGAAGTCTCTTCCGCACGCGCAGGCCCGTCCACGAGCATCCCCCTCAATTCCTCTGATTTTTTCGTAAATTTCTCTATCTCCTCTTTCGTGTTCCTGTTCCCCTCAATCTGCTGCAGCATTCCGCTTATTGCGCTTTCCAAATCGTCAAACTTTTGCTTTATCTTGCGCCTTTTTATCTTTCCTTTGGCGTATCTTTTCTCTGCGGTTTCCTTCTTCATCACCTTCATCCGCTTGCTGACTATAACGCGCGTTATCGTCACGCTGCCGTTCTTTTCAAAACTTATGCTGTCGCGCATTTTGATTTTGGGCGCGCCCATAAGCACCCTATTCGCAATAGCTTCGATATCTTGAAAATAAGTGGGATGCGCCTTGCCCCCACCCAACTCCATTTCAGCAAGAACTTTTCCAAGCGCCTGCGCCGGCGTGAGCTTGGTTTTTTTTCCCTCCGCTTGCAAGGCAACTGCTGTTTTCTGCATACTTTAATTACGCGCTGAAAATTAATAAACCAGCGCTATCTCCTCAGCAGGACGAACCCGAGAAGCCCCAGGAGCGCGTAGAACAGGCCGCATAATTTTCCGCCGCCGGTTCCTGTCGCACCTGTGCCAGTCGTGGTCTCGTTGTCACGAGCGCCGCAGTTCTGCGTTGTTTCGGGTTTGTTTCTCTCAACGCCGCACTCGTTCGCGTCCGTGCAGTTCCTCGTCTGCTTTCCATTCGCGCACGAGGACCAGGAACCGCATGTCCATGACTCGGTGCATGTCGGCTTTGGAGCAGCGCATTTCTGCGTTGTTGGCGGCTTTCTCACAGCAGTGCCGCATTTGTTCTCGTCTTTGCAGTTTCTCGTCTCCTGTCCATCCTCGCATTTGGACCAGCCCTCGCAGGACCAGGACTCGGCGCATATAGGCGTTGTCGTGTCGATTATCGCAGTGGAGGTGGTTGACGTGTTCGCCAACTGGACCATGTTGCTCGTGGCGCCGGCAAATATCGTGTCAACCTTTGTGCTGAGAATATCAGTGTAGTTGTACCATTCGCCCTGCGCCACCATCTTCTCGTTTAGTTTAACGCTATTTTTCCTTAAAACGAGCAACACCTGTTTGGTGCCACTGCTCACATCAATCGATTGCGGGAGTATGCTGTACCCGCCGCAGAAATCCCAGATTTCGCCGGTTGTCAGTGTTTTTTTCTCGTTGCGGGTTAATAGCTTGTAACTTATTGTCGTGTTCTTAAACTGGACAGTGTCGGACGTGGCTCCGGCAAGTATAGATTCGACCTTAGTGCTGAAAACGTCGCTGTAACTATACGCCTCGCCCTCTGTCACCACCTTGTCCTCCAATTTAACCCCGTCCTTGCCGAAAACAACCCACACCTGCCTTGGGCTTGATGTCGCGTCAATCGATTGCACAGTCAGGCTGTACCCGCCGCAAACGTTCCACGTCTCATTTGTCGTCAATGTTCTTTTGCCATCGCCTATTGGTACCATAGCGCAGTCTTCGCTGCTTTTTGGTTTGTTCCCCACACTGCCGCAGTTGTTCGCATCAACGCAGGTTCTGGTGTAATATCCGTTTAGGCAGGATGTCCACGGACCGCACGACCAGGATTCGTCGCAGGGAGGTATGGTGAAATTGACCAATGCATCTGGATTGAGGAAAGTGTTTCTTAGCTGGACCATGTCCGAGGTGACGCCTGGGAATATCGCCTCAACTTTTGTGCCGAACATAAAACCGTAACTGTACAGCGCGCCCTCCTGCAGTACGCGCTCATCCATTTTATAGCCGTCTTTCCTCAGAATAAGACGCACGCGTTTAGGTGTTGAACTCGTGTTGATGGACAGCGGGGCTATGCTGTATCCTCCGCAAAATTCCCATACCTCGCCCACGTTCAGCACTCTTGCCTCATCATGAATAAGCAGCGAGGAATTGATTGTTATATTCTTTAACTGGACCATGTCGCTCGTGGCGCCGGAGAATATTGCATCAACCATGAGGGTGAAAATTTCGTTGTCATCATCGTCGCTGTAATTGTACCAACCGCCCTGCGCAATCACCTTATCGTCCATCTTAAGGCCGTCTTTGGTTAGAACAAGCCAGACTATTCTGGGGGTTGCCTTCGCGTCGATCGCTTGGACAGTTATGGCATACCCACCGCAAATAGCCCAACTCTCCCCGGTTTCAAGTGTCTTTTTATTATAAGGTCCCCATGGTACCATCTCTGCGCAGGCCACCGGCAGCAAAAAAACGACAAAGCACACGATAAGTCCGAACACAACTGGTTTTTTCATTCTCATCGAATCACCTCTTCATTATAATGAATATAAACAGCCCGAGAAGCGCGTACGCAACTTTGCAGGGCGCTTCGGGCAGAGTTATTCCAGTCGCGTTGGTCTTGTTCTCCTGAGCGCCTTCCACGCCTTGAACGCCGCATTCTCGTTTCATCTCCGGTCTGTTTTTCTCAGTGCCGCATTTGTTTGCCTCCCTGCAATCGCGTATCTGTTGTCCATTCTTGCATGAGGACCAATCATCGCAATACCAGGATTCCGTGCACGTGGGGGCAGCGCAGGTTTGTACATTTGCGGGCTTTTTGCTGGTGGTACCGCAGTTGTTCTCATCTGTGCAGACTCTTTTCTGTTTTCCATCAACGCACGCGGACCACTCGCCGCAAGACCAAGATTCTACGCATTCGGCAGCGCATTTCTGCATCATGTCCGGCTTGTCGTTCGTCGTGCCGCAGTTGTTGACGTCTGTGCAAATTCTAGTTTGCAGTCCGTCCGCGCACCCCGACCATTCGCCGCACGACCAGGATTCCGTGCATCCTGCAAGACAGGCGCGTATGGTTTCGGGCTTGTTTATTGTAGTGCCGCAACTGTTCGCGTCAGCGCATATTCTTCTTTCCTCCCCGCTCGCGCACGAGGACCAGGGACCGCACGACCAGGATTCGTTGCATGCCGGGACCACAGCGCAACTCTGATTCAGCGGGGGCCTGTTGTTCGTGCTGCCGCAGATACTATTGTCCGTGCAGTTTCTGGTCTGCTGTCCGTTCGCGCAGGGCGACCAGTCCGTGCACAGCCAGAATTCAGCGCACGTTGGCGTCGTGGTGTTGATTATGGCTGCGGGGCTGAGTGTAGTATTCACTAACTGGACCATATCGCTCGTGGCGCCGGCGAATATGGAATCAATTTTAGTGCTGAAAATCCCTCTGAGTTCGCTGTAATCGTAAAATTGACCCTGTGCCAGCACTCTATCATCGTATTTGATGCCGTTTTTCCTGAAAATAAGCCACACCTGCCGCGGGCTCGAACGCGCGTCAATCGATCCTACCTCCATGCCATAGCCGGCGCAGAAATTCCAGGTTTCGCCTACCGCAAGTGTTTTTCTCTCGTGGCGAGCCAGTATTTTTGAGTTGACGGACATGTTCTTAAATTGCACCATGTCGTTGGTGGCGCCGGCGAATATGGAATCGATTTTGGCGCTGAATATCAATTCGCTGGAGTTCGAGAAATTGAACGATTGGCCTTGTGCGAGCACCATCTCGTTTAACGCGACGTTGTCCTTCTTGAAAATCAACCACACCTGCCTCGGGCTTGCGCGCGCGTCGATGGACTGGGCCGTGATGTCGTAGCCCCCGCAGATGTCCCACATTTCGCCTACTGTCAATGTTTTTTTGCCGTCTATTGACACAATACTGCAACTCTGCGTGATTGCGGGTCTGTTGTTCGTGGTGCCGCAGCCGTTTGCGTCCGTGCAGGTTCTTGTTTGTTGTCCACTCGCGCACGCGGACCATGGACCGCACGACCAGGACTCTGTGCACGGCAGACTGAGCAAATCATAGGTGTTAAGTGACGTGTTCTTGAGTTGGACCATATCGCTTGTCGCGCCTGCAAAAATGCTGTCGACTTTTGTAGTCAGGATTACGACACCGCGCTCTGTGTAGTTCCAAACCGTGCCTTCTGCCAATACCACGTCGTCCAATTTCATGCCGTCTTTGGAGAGGACGAACCACACCTGCCTGGGGCTTGCGCGCGCGTCAATCGAGTTTGCCGTTATTTCGTAACCCCTGCATACGCTCCACGTTTCGCCTGTTGCCAACGTCTTCTTGAAGAGAGGGGCCGGTAGCCCGGACTGGAGCGGAAGCATTGAGTTTACGGATGTGTTGATAAGCCGAACCATGTCCGTTGATGCGCCTGCGAAAATGCTGTTGACTTTGGTGCTGATTATGCTGCCGTAGGTATAAACCTGGCCTTCCGCTAATACTGCTTCGTTCAATCTCGTGCCGTCTTTGGAGAGGACGAGCCACACCTGCCTGGGGCTTGCGCGCACATCGATAGATTGAGCCGTTAGGGTATAACCGCAGAGAACATTCCATGTTTCGCCCACGCCCAGCGTCTTGGTGGCTGGCGGCACAGGCACCATCGTTGCAGAAACCGAAGGAATGAACGAAAAAACAGCAGCCACCAGGAGAAATCCCAAAAATATTTTTTTCGTTTTCATAATTGCTCACCTCACATAATTCCTGAGCGTGCCGATTCCCTCCCCTATAACCTCAACCTTGTCCCCGTGGTGGAGTTCTCCGCTGCCTGCAGGCGAGCCCGTGGAGATGATGTCCCCGGGATAAAGTGTCATAACGCTCGAGACGAACGAAATCAGTTTCGGGATGCTGAAAATGAGCCTGCCCGTGCTCGAGTTCTGCACGAGTTTTCCGTTGAGTTTGCATTTTATTCCAATGCGTGCGTGATTCAAATCGGTTTCGATAACCGGGCCGAAAGGCGCGAACGTGTCGTAACTCTTTGCGCGCGTCCATTGTTTATCTTTTTCCTGGACGTGGCGTGCTGTCACGTCGTTCATGCAGGAATAGCCTGCGATGTGCTCTTCCGCGTCCTTCTCCCGCACATCCTTCGCGCGTCCGCGAATCACAACAGCAATTTCTGCCTCATAATCAATTCTATCCACCTCGTGCCCGTGCGGCCAGACAATATCCTCCTCTGTTGCGATGAGCGCGGATGGTGGTTTGAGGAATATTGTGGGCGCGCTCGGGAGATTGTCCAGAAGATGCTTCCTCTGTAGTTCCTCGGCGTGCTCGCGGTAGTTCAGCCCTATGCACACGATTTTCTGAGGGTTCGTGATTGGAGGAAGAAGTTGAACTTTGCGCGCTCGCTCGCCCTTCAAAGTTTCTACTACCACGCCCCCGCGCTCAATGAAGTCGCGCGCACTCCTGTCAAGAAGATGAACCTCATTTTTATTCTTTCCGAAGACCGCGCCTCTCACTCGTCCATCTGCCAGCACTGTTCCGAACTTCATATTGTCGCCTGTTGACTGTCGCCTTCATGTCGCGTATATTTTGCCGGTTATTGTTCCTGTTTCCGTGTGGTCAAGTCCTGAATCCGTGTCCGTGAATGTAATCTCGAGACTTCCGCTGTATTCCTCGCCTGCATCACCTGTAATACCCGTGCCGCTCACTCTGAACCCTGCGCTCGTGCCTGGTTGCATTTCAGCCTCGTTTGTGCTCCCGCTTCCGCCGATATTTATGTCCGTAACCGTGATCTTGGTTGGGCGATCGTTTATAAGGTCTATGAACGCGCTTCCATCGTCGTATGGCGTGAAGCCGTTCACGCCGATGGTGCTAAGACCCGTCTCCGTCCAGGTTTGTGCGTATTCCCTGGCATTCCCAGTTGGGGCCTGGCTTGCGGTCGTGGAACCAGCGAAGAAAAACATGGAGAATTGGATTATGTCCTCGAGCGGCATGCTCATCCCGACAACCACGACGTCGTCCTTTGTGTCGATTGTCATCTCGTCCAAGGCTTTCTTGAGCGAGTTCGCCATATCCTCCTGGTCGGATGGGATGTCCCCGCCGTTAATTGCCTCCTCGAGCGCGTTTACTATCGACGTCTTCGCGCTCTTCAGTTCATTGGAAATGTCGCTCGCTGCGCTCGATGAGCTCGCGAGGAGCGCGCTCTTCGCATCGACGTCCAGGCCGCTCTTCGTGAGGCTGAGCGCGAAATAATCAACCTTGCTGAACACACTCACGTCTATGTCTCCAAACGGGGTGTTCGTGCTCTCCGCATTTCCGAAACTCTCCTTCACATCAGAGGGAACTTTCGCTCCATAAACTACCCACGCGTCGCTGTTTATTTCGCCGACCACTTTCATCATTTTCGTGACGTCCTTGAGCGATTTTCCCCCTGCGCGCGCGTCAATCACGTCCTTCACCGCCTTCTCCGTCGCCATTATCATCGTGCTGTCATCAGGGAAAGCGAGATATGGCGGGCTGCCGTATTCGGTGTCAGGGTAGTAGAGCGTGACGTCCTTGTATTTGGTTTCCTTCAACTCGTTGTCCTTCTCAATCAATTTCATAAGTTTGTCCTTGTCGTACGATCCGCGCACGATGAACCCGCCGTACGCGTTATCAGACGCGCCGCTGTAAAAGTCCAGGCTGTCCCCGAACATTATCACGCGCGTGATTGATTTCGGGTTTATTCCGTATTCCTCATTCAAAATTGTGCACAACCCGTCCAAGTCGCTGTACGTGCGCGAACTTCCATCTGTAAGACCGATTTTCCTCGCGGACGAGGGCATTTGCGAAATTAACTCATCCACCTTTGCCTTCACCATCGCGTCATTCACCACATCCGCGACCTTCACCATTAGAATCGAATTCGCGCCCTGCGGCACAAGCGAGAGGTCATCCGCGGTTGTTCCGCCTGGCCCGACACCGTCGCCCCCGCCTCCTCCGGTACAACCGAGAAGCATCACCGCCAAAAACAGAGCAAAAATCCCAACCAACCTCTTCATCCAACCACCCCATCTGTTAATTGAACGAAACTGTTTGGGGCGCGGCGGTATTAAAATGTTTGTATTCGAAATTCCGTTATGGAAAATGAAAAAAGAAACGATAAAGTGAGGATAAAACGCGTGGCATTCGAGTTGATTCTCGGAGTCTCGCGCAACCTTTATCCGAACGAGTTCATCGGACTGCTTAGAAAAAATAAGCGCGGGGTTGTTTCAGAAGTTCTCGTGCTCCCGCAGAGCACTTATGGAAAAGGCTTCTCATCCATCAACTTATACATGATTCCAATGTACGGGAACTATCACGGGAGCGTCCATTCCCACCCCTCGCGCGTGCCGTATCCCTCGCGCGGGGACCTCCAGTTCTTCGACAGGCTCGGGAGCGTTCACGTCATCGTCGCGTACCCCTTCCGCGAGGAGGATGCGCGCGCGTTCGACCGAGAGGGAAAGGAGATTGAATTGGAAATCGTTTAAATCGCTAAACGCTGGGCAGCGGCATGTCCCCTTCCGCGTGTTGATATTCTCCCCTCGTGTCATGGAATTTTGGTCTTAAAATGTATGTGAAAATTACGTCCAAAATTTCTTTGATTTGCTTATCTGTTAGTTTTTCAGGAGGGGGTAATCCTATCCCTTCAACGAACAAGAAATAGTCACTAAGACTTTCGTATTTCTCGCGTAGGGTAAGTTTTGGCATATAATCGGGCGCTAGAGACACTGGAGATAAAAACCGGTCTTCGCGGCGTTTTCCGAATTCGCCCAATTCGCCCAAGTTGCCCGCTTTAAAAAGTCGCCTTTCAAAATCGGTTAGTTCTATCTTATTCCCTTTCTTTCTACTGACAAAGAACGGAACGAAACCCGTCTTCTTCTCTTCCTCCAAGTCTTGCAACGCGTGTATTACTGCTTGTCGGTCGTTGTTTTTGAATTTTCGACTTAGAGCCATCAGTTATTTTTATGAGGCAAGGATTTTATAAAGTTATGCAACGTATATATAGTATGGATAAAATGTATCCTCTTGGAACTAAAATGCATAAACACGGACGTGTGAACACCGCCGTAAAGATGGCGTTTGTCACAGCTGTTGCCCTGTTCAGCCTTTATTTCTTGGAGAGCAAGGCATTGGCGCAAACCGCGCAGAACCTTCCTCCATCTTCTTCCGGCACTCCTGATTCCTCGCTAGTACAACCTCAGAAACCGGCAAAACCGATTGGGATAACCATGAACACAGGCAGGACCGTAACCGGAAATCCGGCCGTCAACGCTGATTGGCGTGAAACCAAACGGCTCCATCTCTCGTGGACTCGGTCAGGCAACCCGGCGAAGGAAACGGTCAAGGCGTTCTATCTCAGTCATCTACCCTCGGATATCACGTTTGCGGGCGCGGTCAGCCACTCTCTGACACCAAATGATCCATTCAACCTAAGTTTAGCCGTTGCAAACAACATCATTGATGCGAGAACCGCGGTTGGAGTCCAGGTCGACGCCTCCATCGGAGCGAAAGTAACTTCGTCTGCCATAGTTGGAATCAAATACAGCAATGAGATAGGCGGCTTGCTTCGGTTCAGGGCAGCCGCGAGCAGAAGTGAGAAGGGGAATACTTATGCCGCTGATTTAAACTTCGATAGATGGCCTTTTCACAATACCATGCTCTCAGTGCGCAAGGAGCCTTACATCTTTAACTGGGGCGCGGACCAGATGGTTGGTAAGAAATTGATTTTTGCGGTAGGCGGGGGGGAGGGTACAGTAAACGGCGTCAAAAAATCATCACTGGATGGTTATGTGGCTGTTATACTAGATAAAAATAAAAACAATCTGGTATGGTTTAAGGTAAGCGATGAAAAAGAGGAGGACAGGGGCGGCGGCAAAAAACACAGCACCGGCATTCTCGTTGAGGTCAGGAAGTTTACCAAGTAGATAGATTTATATCATCCTCGCGACTCTATTTGTTTTCTCGTCTATTATGACAATCCTTGGTTTTGGAGGCCTTTCCTTCTCCATATCAACCAGGCAAAAAGCCATCACGATTACGATGTCGCCTTTACGGATTCTGCGCGCGGCTGCGCCGTTCATGCAAATCATGCCTGAGCCGCGGGGTGCGGCGATGGTGTATGTCTCCAACCTCTCGCCGTTGTCAATATCTACAACAAGCACTTTCTCGTATTCGTAGATGCCCGCTGCTTCCATCAGCTCGCGGTCGATGGTGATGCTACCCACATAATCGACATTCGCCTCGGTCACTCGCGCACGGTGGAGTTTTCCCCTCAGAAATTCAACTAACACGCAATCATCCCCTATTCGCGCGATATGCGACATATCTCTCTGGTTCAAGCTGGAGCTCGCTTGGAATCTTCTCGACATTTTTAAACCCGCATTCGCTTACGAGTTCGATCATCTCGTTTTCAGGAAGGCAGAGACCGTGCATAATAAATTCATTGCGGGCGGATTTGGGAGAAATGACTTCAAGTTTCCACTCTCTTATCTTTTCGAAGAGTTTGACGCTCCACTCAACAGTTACGAGACGCCCATCGCGCAAACGCAAATCTTTGAATTCAACCTTCTCCTTTTCGTTCGGGTCAGGCAGATCAAACAAGAACAGCCCGCCTTTTTTTAGTACTGCCCGCACTCCTTGAAGCGCCTTTCCAACCCCCCCAATCAGGCCCTCGAGACAAGGCATATTCTTCGCCCATGTCGTCGCGTAATTCAGGGAGTTCCCAAGAATGACAAGCGCATCAAAGAGCGTTTTGAAACAATCCGGCAAATCTTTCCAAACACACACCGAAGCCTTTTTGTTGTTGAACTCGTTGAACAAACTCACCATCACCCCGCTGCCGTCTGAGAAATTGGTGATTTTTTCCGAAGAGGCAGTCATGCACCCTGTCCCGCATGCCGCATCCAGAATTTTTTCTTTTCCTTCCAGAAGTTTGTGGAGTTTCATCAGGTATTCTGTTCTATCCGCGCGAGCACTCCCGAGTGCGTGCCAAAAAAGCGCGTTCTCGCGCTCCTTCTTCTCGTTCCATTTTGTTTTGGTTGTCATGAGTCTGCTCATGACAATTTCTTTTAGATTTTCATATATAATAAGATTGTGATTTATTTTTTGTTCAAAATGCAAAAGTTTATATATAGGATTACGTATATAACAAACTATGGGGTTGGACAAGACTGACATGAAGATTCTCGCCGAACTCGATTTGAACGCGCGCCAGAGCAACAGCGACATCGCGCGCAGGGTCAGGGTGAATAAGAATACACTTGCGTACAGAATAAACAACCTTGAGAAAAATGGGATAATCCGAGGTTATTATGCGGTCATAGATTCATCAAAACTTGGTTTCGTCTCCTTCAGGCTTTATTTGAAACTGAAGCACGCTACGCCACAAACAGAAAAAGAAATCCTGCAGTTCTTGCTGAATGAAAAAGGAACTTTTTGGGTCGGAACGATAAAAGGTAAATTCAATATGGTGTGCATTTACTGGGTGAAAACGCACGGCGAGTTCGTGGATTTTGTGGATAGGCTGCTCCTCAAATATAGAAAATATATCGTGGATTATAAAATAAACCTTTACTATAAACTCTGGCATTACAAACTCCCGTTTACGAAGCAGTACGCGAAAGATAAGGCAAGCGTGGAAGTGGTTGGAGGGGATGAAAGGACGGAAATTGATGATACGGATTATGCGATATTGAAGGTGTTGGCTGCTAATGCTAGAGTGCCTTTACTCGAAATAGCCAAAAACGTGAATTTAACGCCCGGGGCTGTGAAATACAGGCTCAAGCGCCTTGAACGCGAAGGCGTGATAAAGGGCTATCGCGTGATTGTTGACATGGAAAAGTTAAACTACACGCATTATAAGGCGGATTTCAACCTGCTTGACATGAGCAAGCATGGCGAGATGGAGAAATTCGCGCGCAACCACCCCAACATCTTCTATCTTAACAAGACGGTCGGCTGGTATGACTATGAGATTGAGATTTACGCGCAATCTCCGAGAGAATTTTTTGATATAATAGACGAGATACGCGAAAAATTCGGGGAGAACATCGTTGATTACGACCACTTCACAATCTCGCGAATAGAAAAACTTCTTTATATTCCTGAAAAATAGCTGCGCGGGTTATATCGGCCCGCCCACTAATTTTTCTTTAACTGTATTCAAGACTGTGTGCGTGCACGTGCGCTCGACGTGCGGCATCGAGAGAAGGGCTTTCACGAACTTGTTGAGTTCTGCGCGCGATTTGAATTTCGCAATCAGGAGTGCGTCCCAGTCGCCCGTGATGTCGTAGACCGCGTAAACATTAGGAATTTTCGCGATGGATTCCTCAACTTCTTCCAGATGACCTCCGTGAACTTTCAGCAGCGTAATGACGGTGAAATCCCACCCAAGTTTCTCGAAATTGATGAGCGGCGCGAACCCGAGAAGAACCTTCTCCTTCCTCATCTTGCGCACGCGGAAGAAAGGCGTGGAGGGGGAAAGTTTGAGTTTTTTCGCGATGTCGCGGTAGGATGCGCGCGCATCCTCTGAAAGAAAGCGGAGGATGGATTTGTCCACCTCATCGAGGCGTGCGACCTCCCTTTCAATTTGTTTTTCGTTTTTCTCGTTTTTCATTCAAACCACAATTCTGCGAGTTGTTTTTAAAACAATATTTAAAACGCAAGATTTAATTACTCGTGCTTTGATTAATTGTTGGGTTTAGCCATGGGCAGCAAGGACGATGAGAAAGAGGACGAAAAGGACGCGGGCGGGGGCGAAGAAGAGGAAGAGGGAGGGTTCAAGTTCACGCCCCCGACGAGCCCGACCGACGCGCGCACCTATTACCACCGCGGGAACGAGGCGTACGAGAAGGGCGACTTCGACGAGGCGATTGAGAACTACAACATGGCTATTGTTCTTAATCCCAATTTCTCAGAGGCATATTTCAACCGCGGGCTCGCGTATTACAACAAGAAGGACTTCGACCGCGCGATAGAGGATTACGACAAGGCGGCCGAAGTCGACCCGAAGAACGCGGTAATTTACAACAACCGCGGGGACGCGTATTACAGGAAGCAGAATTTCGACCGCGCGATAGTGGATTATGACAAGGCGATTGCGCTCAACAAGCGGTACCTTAAGGCGTTTTACAACCGGGGGCTCGCGTACGCGTGCCAGCAGGATTATGAGCGCGCAATCGAGGATTTCAACAAGGTAGTGGAACTCAACCCGAATTTTGCAGAGGCGTACCACATCCGCGGGCTTGCTTTTGATTACATGCAGAATTACGACAAGGCGATTGCGGATTATGACAAGGCAATAGAGTTGAACCCGAATTTCACGGAAGCCATTAATCACCGCGAACTCGCAAAAACTAAAAAGGAGCAGGGGCCTGCTGCAGGCGGTGGAGAAGGCGGAGGCGGAATGGCGACTGCAGGCGGGCCAGGCGAGGGCGGAATAAACCCTGTGAAACTTCTCAGCAAGCCGAAGATGAGTTTCGCTGACGTTGCCGGGATGGACAAACTAAAGGAGGAACTGAACGACGCGATTGTTTACCCGATGATGAAGCCTGAGCTCGCGCACAGATACGGAAAGTTGGGAGGCGGCGGCATCCTGCTTTACGGTCCCCCCGGCTGCGGGAAAACGTACATAATAAAGGCGGCGGCGGGCGAGGTGAAGTGCGCGTTCATAAACACGAAAATCAGCGATGTCATGGACATGTACGTGGGAAACACGGAAAAAAACATCCACAACATATTCGAGACCGCGCGCAAGAACACTCCCTGTCTGCTGTTCGTCGATGAAGTGGAGGGACTCGGTGGAAGGCGCGACCAGATGCAGCAGCAGCCATATCAAAAACTCGCGGTCAACCAGATTCTTTACGAGATGGACGGAGTGGAAGCGAACAACGAGAACGTTCTCGTGGTTGGCGCGACGAACTCGCCCTGGGACATGGACCCCGCACTGCGAAGGTCTGGAAGGTTTGGAAAAGCAATATACGTACCCACACCAGACAAAAAATCGCGCATTGAGATTTTCAGACTCCACTGCAAGAACAAGCCGCTCGCAGGCGGGATAAGGTTCGGACGGCTGGCGCGCTCGACACAGGGCTATGCGTCCGCGGACCTAAAACAAATATGCGAGGACGCGGCATCCATTCCTTGGAAGGAGGCGTTCAGGACAGGAAAAGAGAGGAAGATTGAGATGAGGGATTTCCTCACCGCGATAAAAAAGAAAAAATCCTCCCTTCCCCCGTGGTACGAGTCCGCGAACAAGGCGATAGGGCAGAAGGAAGAGCGATACGTGATTGACGGGAAGGAGCACAAGAAAATAACAGAGAGCACGATGGGGCCTGGCGAGCGCGAGGCGTTCAAGGACCTGCTGGACAACATCAAGCACAACAACAAGTGGTGGGTCAAGGCGTGGAAATGGATTTACACGAAGTTCTCGCTTTATGTTTTCTGATGGCGGATGTT
>CAZWEI010000026.1:0-16783 GCA_964632135.1 Microcaldota archaeon | reverse complement strand
AAACTTCTTCTTCAATTACGCTGTTTTCGCAGATGAGGTCATCGAAGGCGCGCGCAGTGAAAATTTTGGAAAAGGCGAAAATAAGCGCGCGAAAGTTCTTGTTGAATTCCCCTCGGTAAACCCGAACAAGCCCTGGCACGTCGGGCACATGAGGAACGCAATTCTCGGGGATTCCGTCGCTCGCGTGCTGGAGCGCGCAGGATACGAGGTTGAGCGCGAAAGTTACATCGATGATTTGGGGCTCCAGGTCGCGCAGAGTTTGTGGGGCTATCTTCACATCAGCAATAAAATCGAGGGAAAAATAGACCACTGGCTCGGCGTGCAGTACGTTGAAGTTGCGAAAAAAATGGAAGGCTCAAAGGTTGATTCTGAAGTTCGCGAAATCATGAAAAAACTCGAGGAAGGAAATGGCGAAATCGCGGAGAAGGCGCGCGCGCTCACAGAGAAATGCGTGCTCGCGCAGCACGAGACTGCGTTCAAACTAAACATTTTTCACGACGTTTTTATTTGGGAGAGCGACATCGTGAAAAGCAATCTGCTGAAACTAGCGCTTGACAAGATGCTCGCGAGCGGCGCAGTCGTGCGCGAGAGCGAGGGGAAAAACGCGGGCTGTACAGTGGCGAAAATGGAAGGCGAGGAGTTCGAGAACATGGAGAGCCCTGACAAGGTTCTCGTGCGCTCCGACGGAACAGCAACCTACACTGGAAAAGACATTGCGTTCCAGATGTGGAAGTTCGGCCTTCTTCCCTTGCAATTCAAATACAAAAAATTCCTCGACCAGCCTAACGGAAAAGCGCTTTACTCAACAGCGCGCACCGGAGAAACGAAAAATTTCGGAAAAGCGAGCATCGTGATTAATGTGATTGGAGTCGAGCAGAAATATCCCCAGCGCGTCGTGTATTCCGTTCTCGAGAACATGGGCTACAAGAATGAGGCGAAGAATTCAATTCATCTTTCATACGAGCACGCGTGGCTGCCGGATGAAAAATTCTCAGGAAGAAAAGGCACGTGGATCGGATATTCTGCAGATGAAGTTATTGATGAAGGGATAAAGCGAGCGCACGCCGAGATAAAGGAGAGGTTCAAGGACATGGGCGAGGATGAGAGGAAGGAGATCGCGCGCGTCGTCGGCATCGGTGCAATACGCTTCTCGTTCATCCGCACAACTCCCGAAAAGAAAATCACTTTCAAATGGGAGGACGCGCTCAACTTCGAGGGCGACAGCGCGCCCTACCTACAGTATTCGTATGCGCGCGCGCACCGCATAATTGAGAAATCGGGCAGCAGTGAGATTGAAACGCAAAAACTCGGGAAACAAAGTTGCACCCTGCTCTCAGGCGGAGACGAGAAGAAACTATTGAAAACCCTCGCGAGATTCCCGGAAATCGCGGACCAGGCTGCGCGCGAGTACCGCCCGCACGTCATCGCGGACTACCTGCTCGACCTAGCGACCTCGTTCAACAAGTTTTACACATCCTGTCCTGTGCTGAGCGCGGACAAGGGGCTGAAAAATGCGAGGCTCGCTCTTGTCTAGGCGAGCGCGAACGCCCTGCGCATCGGGCTCGACCTGATCGGAATCGAGGCGCCGAAAAGGATGTAAATATATTAAACTTACACTGTATATCACTCACTACTCGCGGGCCTGTGGCGCAGCCTGGATAGCGCGACAGCCTTCTAAGCTGGAGGTCAAGGGTTCAAACGAAATCCCTTTTCTTTGAAAAAGAAAAGGTCTTTCGATGTCCCAAAAGAAAATAAAGAACATTTTTGGGAAGGGAAATTTTCATCCCTCGGGGGGAGGGTCAGGAGGACCAATTTGTGCTTACGCACAAATGGTCCATTTTTCGCGCAAGCGAAAAATAGGACCCTAAAACTGGGGAGGGGGTTCGAACCCCCTCCGCGGTTCGGTTCCCTTCAGGCCCGCTTAAATTTACGCTAATGGAACAAGGTGGGAAAATGGAAGAGAAGATAAAACAAATATCCTCATTGATGGACTTGGTCATCAACGACACCTCCATCCCGAAAAACGTCAGGAGGGCGGTGAGCGAGGCGAAGGAAAAACTGCAGAGCGACGACGAACTCGTGGCGAAGGCGAGCGCGGCAATCTACAAGCTCGATGAAGTGAGCAACGACATCAACATGCCGATGCACGCGCGCACCCACATCTGGACGCTATTGAGCGCGCTCGAGACGATAAAAGCTGAGTGAGATGGAATTCCGAACTCACGAAAAATCTGATGCCAAGCTTCAATTATGCTTTCTGTTTTGAGTAGCGCGAGCGAAGGAGTCGCCGTGTGTTGATGCGCGGGAGGCGCGCATGTGACGTATGCATTTGTCCGTGCGTGCGAGTTTGTTGCGCGTTTGTTTTTGCGTGTTTGGTGATTTTGTGGAGGCGGAGCAGATTTTGAAGCGCTTTGCCGAGCGCAATGTTCTCCTTACGCCGGGCGCGCTCGAACTTCTGCAGAACTCCGAGGACGCTGAGGGCGCGATAGAGCGGATTCTCGCATCCGAACTGTTCGTTGTTGATGAGGAGGCGGTAAAAAAGTTCTCAAAAAAAGAGGAGGAGAAAAAAATCCCGCTTCCTGTGGAGGTCTACCGCTCTTCTGATTTCAAGCCTATTGCGCGCGAGCATCACGCGGAAATAAAATTCGATCCGAAAGGCGACGTCACGCGCAAGTCGAAATGCACGGGCACTGTTGAGGATTTTGTCGGCTATTTCAGGGACAGGTACAAGAGGCTGGGCGCGATGCTGCGCGTGCGCCAGAGCGCAGGCGGCACCGTTCCTCTCAAGTCGCTGAAGAGTTACGCGAAAGGAACGGAAGTTAGAATAGTTGGAATGGTGGCGAGCAAGAGAATAACGAAGAAAGGACACCTTCTGCTCGAACTCGAGGACGAGGAGAAAACAGTGAAGGTGCTCGCGCTCAAGAGCGACCGCGAGCCGGAGCGAACCGCTTTCGAGAACGCGGGCAGACTTCTTCTAGATGAAGTAATTGCAATTGATGGCAGAGTTTCGGACCCGTTCGTGATTGCGCGCGAGCTCACGTGGCCCGACGTCCCGATACGCGCGCAGAGCGTGATAAAGGAGGACCTGTGCGTCGCGCTGATGTCCGATTTGCACGTGGGAAGCAGGTTCTTTCTGGAGGAGAATTTCCAGCGGATGCTCAACTGGCTGAACGGAGGCGGGGAGGACGCCGAGCAGAGGGCGCTCGCAGGCCGCGTGAAATACGTTCTCATGGCAGGCGACATTGCCGACGGGATTGGAATCTACCCGCGTCAGGAAAAAGAACTTGTTGTGCGCGACATCTACGAACAGTACAAGATGTTCGCGCGGTTCATCGAGGACATACCCGATTATGTTGAGGTTGTTGTCGCGCCAGGGAACCACGATGCGGTGAGAAGGGCAGAGCCGCAACCCGCATTACCAGACGAACTTCTCGGGGATTTGAAGGGGCGTGATAACGTGCATCTAGTTGGAAATCCTTCGATGCTCGAGATTGAAGGGCTGAAAACTCTCGTCTATCACGGAACATCGCTCGACTCAATTATCGCCGCGCTCCCGGGTTTGAGTTACCAACACCCCGAAAAACCGATGACAGAACTTCTCAAGCGAAGAAATCTGAGCCCGATTTACGGGGACAACCCGATAGTCCCGGAGGACCGCGACTACATGGTGATAGAGGAAGTCCCCGACCTCATACACATGGGGCACCTTCACAAGAACGGATACACGAATTATCACGGGACCGCAATCATAAATTCAGGAACGTGGCAGGACCGGACGGAATTTCAGGTGAAGCAGGGGCACGTCCCCACGCCCTGCGTGCTTCCCATTTACGAGATGAAATTCGGATCCATTAAATTTGCAAATTTCTCTGGTGGCTCGATGGCGAAATGATGGTGGAAAAATGGCGATGAAGGATTATTTTGATGAGCTCAACTCGAAGCTCGAGCGCGCGTACGGGGTCGCGAGGAGCGCGCGCGCCAAAAACTTCGACCCAGAGGGCGAGCCGGAGATTCTTCCTGCGAAAGATATTGCAGCGCGCGTCGAGGGAATCGTCGGCCCAATTGGAATAGCAGAGGGAATACGAAAACTCGGTCTTGACCGAGCGCGCGAGGAAATGGCATCCGACATAGTGAAGGAAATCCTCGAGGGAAAATACGCGGATGCAAAGGGCGCGAAAGATGAGGACAAACTCATCGACCAGGCAGTGCGCACAGGAGTCGCGATTCTCACGGAAGGCGTGCTCGTGGCGCCAACAGAGGGGATTGCAGGCATAAAGAGAAAGAAAAATCCAGACGGCAGCGAGTATCTCTCCGTTTATTTCGCAGGACCGATAAGGAGCGCGGGCGGGACTGTAGCCGCGCTCAGCGTCGTGCTCGCTGATTTCGCGCGCCGCCACTTCGGGCTTGCCGAATATCGCCCCACGGAAACTGAAGTGGAGCGTTATGTCGAGGAAATAAATCTTTACGATGTGCGCGCTGCGAGGCTCCAGTACAAGCCCTCCGACGACGAGATAAGGCTCATCGTGAAAAACTGCCCCGTGTGCATAGACGGCGACCCGACAGAGGAGTTTGAGGTTTCGGTTTACAAGGACCTCGAGCGCATAGAGACGAACCGAATAAGGGGCGGTATGTGTCTCGTTGTCGGCGAGGGAATCGCGCAGAAGGCAAGCAAGGTGCTCAAATACACGCGCAAGCGCGGGCTGGACTGGAGCTGGCTCGAGAACCTCGCGAAAGTCACGAAGGGCGAGGGAAAGACCGAAATAAAGCCGAACCCGCGCTTCCTGGAAGAAATTGTCGCAGGAAGACCTGTGTTCGCCTATCCCTCGGAAAAGGGAGGGTTCAGGCTGAGATATGGGCGCACGCGCGCAACAGGCATAGCGGCAAAGGCGATTCATCCGGCGACGATGATAATTCTAGATTCGTTTCCCGCGATCGGCACGCAACTCAAGCTCGAGCGCCCCGGAAAGGGATGCGTCGTCACCCCATGCGATTCAATCGAGGGTCCGATTGTTGAATTGGGCGACGGGAGCTTGGTGCAGGTTTCAACCGTTGAGGAGGCCGAGCGCGTAAAAAATGATGTCAGGAGGATTGTTTTCCTCGGCGACATTCTGGTTTCCTACGGGGATTTCCTGAAATCAAACCATCCCCTAATGCCCGGCGGATACTGCGAGGAGTTCTGGCTCCGCGAACTAGAGCGTGCTGCTGAGGAGAAGAAACTTGACATAAAAAAACTAGACCTCAAAAACATAAATGCGCTCGGCGCGGAGGAGGCTTTCAAAATTTCCGAAACATACGGAGTCCCCCTTCATCCAAAATACACGTATTTCTGGCACGATATAACGCATGCGCAACTAAAGGAGCTCGCGGAATGGCTCGCGACAGGAAAACTCGTTTACGAGTGGTTCAAACTGCGCGAGTTCCGCGTGCAGAGCTCGCCGACAAAAGAGATACTCGAGATGATTGGAGTTCCGCACAAGGTGAACGAGAGTTTTCTCGTGCTCGACGAAAACCATTCTCTCGCGCTCCTCCGCTCGCTCGGGCTCCTGCAGGGCAGGGGCGTCTCGCTTGAGAAATTCTCAAAAGTTCTCGGCAGCGCGAAGGAGGGCGCGAAAACCCTTGATATCGTGAACGAGCTCGCGGGGGTGAAAATTCGCGAGAGGGCGCCCACGTACATAGGCGGCCGCATGGGCCGTCCGGAGAAGGCGCGCGAGAGGGAGATGAAGCCCTCGCCGAACGTTCTCTTTCCGGTTGGCGAGGCAGGCGGGAAACTCCGCAGCATCATGAAGGCGTACGGAATCGCGAAAGACAGGGAAAGGTACGAGGGCGCGGGCATAATGGTCGAGGTCGCGCGCCTGCGCTGCCCTTCCTGCGGGGACATCACAATTCTTAACAGGTGCGCGCGCTGCGGGGTGAAGACGCTTCCTGAATACGTGTGCTCGCGCTGCGGAAAGACGAGCAGGGACGCGAAAAACGGAATGTGCTCCTGCGGCTCGTCCGCAACGCCCTATGATTCGCGCTCGATAAACCTCTCCACCATAATGTCGGACGCGCTCAAGCGCTGCGGCAACTCGTTCTCAGGGGACATAAAAGGAGTCAAGGGGATGACGAGCGAGTGCAAGATACCCGAGCCGCTCGAGAAGGGAATACTGCGCGCGAAGCACGACGTTTACGTTTTCAAGGACGGGACATGCCGCTTCGACGCGACGGATGTTCCCCTCACCCATTTCTATCCGAACGAAATCGGCGTGAGCATTGAAAAACTGAAAGAGTTGGACTACACGCACGATTACGAGGGGAAAGAACTCACATCCGAAAACCAACTTCTCGAGCTCAAGCCCCAGGACGTCCTTCTCGCTGATCGCGGCGCGGACTACCTCTCGCGCGTCGCGCGCTTCGTCGACGACCTCCTCGTCTATCTCTACGGGCTTCCGCCCTTTTACAACGTGAAAGAAAGGGAGGACCTTCTCGGGCAGCTCGTCATCACGCTCTCGCCCCATACCTCCTGCGGCGTTTGCGGCAGGATAATCGGTTTCACGAAGGCGCGCGTGGGCTACACGCATCCCTACATGATATCCGCACGCAGGAGGAACTGCGACGGGGACGAGGACAGCACGATGCTCCTCATGGACGCGCTCATCAACTTCTCGAAAAAATTCCTCCCAGCGGCAAGGGGCGGCACGATGGACGCCTCGCTCGTCCTCACAATCACCATAAACCCGAAAGAGGTCGATGATGAAGTTCACGCGATGGAGGTCTGCGGTTCCTACCCGCTCGAGTTCTACGAAGCGACGATGAATTTCGCGAGCCCGAGCGAGGTGAAAATTGAGAAAATAAGCGAGCGGCTCGGCAAGGACGAGCAGTACTCGAACATCCGCTTCACCCATCACACCTCCTCGATTCAGAACGCGCCGGTGAAAACGAGATACGTGGAGCTCAAAACGATGAAAGAGAAGGTTGACGCGCAGTTCGAGTTGTGCAGCAAGATACGCGCGGTCGATGTGCGCGACGCTGCAGAGCGCCTGATTCTCAGCCACTTCATCCCTGACCTTTACGGGAACATGCGCTCGTTCTCGCGCCAGTCTTTCAGGTGCATAAAATGCAACAGGAAATACCGCCGCGTTCCCCTCATCGGCAAGTGCCCCGCGTGCGGTGACAAACTCGTCCTCACCATAAACAAGGGCGGCATCGAGAAATACCTGAAAATCTCGAACGAGATAGTCGAAAAGTACGACCTGCCGGTTTACCTCAAGCAGCGCCTCGCGCTCCTGGAAAAGGAAATCGCGTCAGTCTTCGAGGACGAGACGAGCAAGCAGTTTAGTTTGGAGCAGTTTATGTGATTCTGCGCTTGTTGTCAATTCATTTGGCGTCAGCCTTAATGCCTGCCAAAGAATTTGGCAGTTGTTTTTTCCCGAGCTTTTTCATAAGCCTCGCATCCTAAAAAGTATGTTTGAATTGCCATTCCCCGTAGCTTATCCGCTAACTCGTCGTATCCCGCGTCCGAACACTTGTTGGCTAGATATGCAAAAGTTTCAACTGCATCCCTGTATTCCCTAGAAACTTTCGAAGGCTCCCCGTTCGCAAACGCTACCTTTGCGGCTTCGAGATGGGCCTTTGCTTTTTCAAATAACTCAAGCCCCCTTGTCTTAAGCTCTTCCAAGCACTCCGCGCGTTTCACATCTCCATATAAGTCTTTAGCTATTATCACTGCTAATTCCTGCACCATCGGATCCCTGTACTTTCTAGGATCCAAAGCGCGGAGCACTTCTTCCGGCGTTAGTTTACCACCTTTGACTGTTGTCTTTTGCTTACTTCCTTCAACTCCCACAGTGTCCCCTCGTGCAATCGATTTCTCTTAGTTGCTATTTTATAACAAAAAATTAATAATCTTATCAATTTTCGCGTGCTCGCTTAAATTATTTCGTTCATCCCTTCAGCGCCTTCTCCATCAGCGCGTACGCGCGCAGCGCGTCCTCCTTCCCGAGCACGAAAACCGTGTCCATGTAGCAGGAGTAATACTCGCGTATGTTGATTTCGTTGCGCGCGAGGAGTTCGGCGATGAACGCGATCCAGCCCGGCACCTCCTCGACCTCCTGCGGCGAGGTTATCATTATCGCGTGGAAGTTCTTCCCTATGTGCGCGATGTGCGGCTTCCCTATCGCCTCGACCGCCTCATCGACGCGGTCCCTGTCTATTATGAGCGTGACGGAATTCGGCGAGCTTATCATCGAGAAGTCCTTTCCAAGAATTTTTGAAATCCTCTCGAGGTTCAGGAGCGCCGAGGGATAAAGCCTGAGCACGGCGATGTCGTTCTTGAGCGTGAGTTTCGCCTTCCTGAAAAGTTTCTTGAGGTCGCGCACGTGCTCGTACTCGTAGTAGTCGATTCCCTCGCTGTACCTCCGTATCGCGGTCCGCACTGCCTCGATGCTCGCGTTCGGCGCGTGCTCACCCCTTATCCTCCCCGCGACCGCGGTTATGTTCGCGATTCCCAGTTTTATGGACTGGCGCGCATACGGGTCCGAATCAAGCGCGTCGAAAACCCTCTGCGCCACGGACCGCTTATCAACGTGTTTCTCCGTATCAATCACCAATAACCAATTTAGGTCAATTTTTGACCATTTTATTCATTTTAGGGCGCAAACCCTTTAAATATCTTTTGTTGGAACTATGCAGGAAAAAGTGGGAGGTTTGAATAATGGTAACAGATACAAAACGCAAGGTTAAGACTCTCAAGATAACGACCGACAAACCTCCAGGAAACGTAGACTTTAAACTAGTAGATGAAAAAAATTTAAACAAGACAAGCATTAAAACAGAATTGTCCAACATGTCAAAATTAACCTTCGGTGAACGCGAGCGTGTTGCTTACAAAATTGCTAAAGCAATCTCGTATAATTCAGAGCTTGCGACAGAGCTGCTGAATATAACGAAAAATACCCTGGATAAAGATATGCTAATGCATGGCGAGATGGTCTTGGAGCATCTGAGTTACTGCTCGATGTCCCACGAAACGCATGCGGCCCTCAAGAGAACTTTGAATGACTTAACCCAAACAAGCGTAGAGAAAAAGGACTTTTCTAACACGATGTTCCTGCTCGAGGTTGGTTCCTCCTCGGATAGCAATTCCATCTTCGGTTTAACTAATTTACTAGGACAACTTAGAGACGAAGACCCCACTAAAGACGTCAAATATCTGAGGGAGAAGATAAAGTTTGAGATCTGGTCGCTTGACTACGACGGCAAGTGATTTCCGTATAAAAACTAAGTTAAGGCGCGCGCGTTCTTTTTAACCAAATTCGGTCATTTTCCGACCATTTTATTCGTTTCAGGTCGCAAATCCTTTAAATATCTTTTGTTGGAACTATGCAGGAAAAAGTTGGAGGTGTAATGATGGCATTCACGTTTGGAGAGTTAGCCAAGAGCAAAACTATAGGCAAAAATAATAACCAAGATACCGCCCCAACCGTTGTTCCTGGTTTCTTGCTAAAACCCGTGTACGAAGGAAAAAACTCAAACCCGGGTCTCAGAGCCGAATTATCCTCTCTGTCGGGACCGCAGACAGAATGGCATGGAAAGGAGAAAAAAGTGTACGAGCTTGCGAGCAAGGTTTCATATCACGGAGACAAAATGCAAGAAATATTCGATATTATAAAAAACGGAGACAATGAAATAAAAAGTTGGGCTATTGCAGTCCTCAAAGAGGCGTCATACAATCCGATGTCATTTGAGTCATACGAATCGTTCAAAGAAATACTAATTCATCTCATGAACAACGGAAACCCGAAAACAAAGGGCGCAGCGCTGGATATGGCCTCGCGCAAAATGAGCAACGAGTTTGGGGCTTCGATAATTGAACACGCGTCTTTTATCGAGTCTTTGCAAAGCCTAATGAAAAAGCTGCATACAAAAACCACCAAACAAAACGAGATAATGCTTACTGCAGCGAAAAGTTTATTCGCGTATCACACCGGTGCAGCTTACATCGGCTAACCCTCACAAACTAGTTTTATTTTCTTTAACGTACGCGCACAGTCTATCTCCTAGCTCGGCGAGAACCACGCGCGCCTGCTTCCCGTCGTTGCGGAACCTTATGGTCGCGTCCCCGTTTTTCAGGCTGTCGTAATCAATAGTTATGCAGTAGGGAACGCCAATCTCATCCGCGCGCGCATACCTCTTTCCAATGCTTCCCGACTCATCATAAATCACATCGAATCCTTCAGCGCGCAACTTATCGGAGAGTTCGCGCGCCTTCTCCGCAAGCCCGTCCTTTTTCATCAGCGGGAAAACCCCGCACTCAAAGGGCGCGATTTTTGGAGAAAGGTCGAACCATTCCCACGTTCTGCCCTCCGCGCCTCCCTCCTTTCTGTAGCAACTCTCAAGTATGCACCAGAAAAGCCTGTCAACGCCGAAACTAGGCTCAACCACGTGCGGAAGGACTTTCGCCTTCTCCTCTTCCAGGAAAACAGATAAATCCTGCTTGCTCGTCTCAGCGTGGCTGCGCAGGTCATAATCCGTGCGATAAGCGTTTCCAATCGTCTCCACCCAGCCAAAAGAAGTATGCACCTCAAGGTCGAAATTCCCGCCCGAGTAGTGCGGGGTTTCCTCAGGAAGCATGTGTCGAAATCTAAAGTTGTTGTAAGGAATCCCCATCATCTGATAAAATTGGGTTTCGCGCGCAATGAAATACGCGAGAATCTCGTTCGGGATGATGCCCCTTTCCACCGACTCGCCTGCGGTGAGTTCGCTCGCGTTCTCGCTGCGCGCGAGTTGCTCCTCGCGCGTGTAGATTCTTATTTTCTGATTTTTTACCTCGTCAAATTTACTTATTTTCGTGTTTTTCGGGTTGAAGAAATACTCTATTTCCATCTGCGTGAACTCGCGCATCCTCATCAGCACGTTGCGGGGCGAAATTTCATTTCTGTACGATTTTCCAATCTGCCCGATTCCAATCGGCAATTTCGAGCCGAAACTCCTGAAAACGCGCGCAAAATCCATGAAAATTCCCTGCGCGGTTTCCGGGCGCGTGTATGCGGTATTCTCATTTCCTACTCCGATGCTGGTTTTGAACATCAAATTGAAAGGAGACACGCCGCTCAAATTCTTGCCGCACTCCGGGCACGTGATTTTATTCTCTTTAATGAGTTTGGTCAGTTCTTCTGGCTTCGCGCCCTCTACTTCCTTTCCTGTTTTCTCCTTGATGAGCGTGTCAGCGCGGAACCTCCTTCCGCACCCCTCGCACTCCACGAGCGGGTCTGCGAAATGCTTCACGTGCCCCGATGCCTTGAGAACGACCTCCGGCAAAAGGGTGGAGGTCTCCACTTCGAAAAACCCCTCGCGCTTCAAAAAAAACTCGCGCCACGAGTTCTCTATTTTCCTCTTTATGAGGCAGCCCACCGGCCCGTAGTCGAAAAACCCCCCGACCGAGCCGTAGAGCTCGTTCGAGGGAATGAGGAACCCGCGCTTGAGCGCGATCTCATACACTCTTTCGTGAAGCGGTGCAGGATTCATTTCAATCATCACTCACTGGAATAGTTTCAACAACAATTTAAATAAATTGGTGCCCTAATATTCCTCGGTGGAAAGAGGTGTAAACATGGCTTTCAACAGGTTTGAGAGGGAAGAGTTCATTGCGCGCGCAAAAGGCGGGGTGCGCGAGGCGTACTTCAAGCGCGACAGACTGCTCATTCAGACGGCGGGTGCGATAACCGAGACAGACAAGGCATCGAACCTTCTCTTCGAGAGGCTGCGCGAGTGGTACGGGGTTCATTTTCCAGAACTGAGCGTCAGCGAGCCGCAGAAATACTGCGAACTCGTGCTCCTTCTGGACAAGAAGAATCCGGACCTCGAGGAGCTGAAGAAGATAATCGGCGAGCAGAAGGCGCGCGAGATTGCCTCAAAGGCAGGCTCGAGCATCGGCGCTGACCTCACCCCCGCGGACATTGACGAGATAAGGCTGCTCGCGAACGGGATTATTCAACTCTACAAACTGCGCGAGAAGCTCGACGTCTACCAGGCAACGCTTGCGCGCGAGGTCTGTCCGAACCTCTCCTATCTGGTTGAGCCCGCGCTCGCTGCGCGCCTCATCTCGAAGGCAGGCGGGCTCGCGAGGCTCGCGATACTTCCCGCGAGCACCATCCAAGTTCTCGGCGCGGAAAAGGCGCTCTTCAAGCACCTCAGAAGCCACACGAAACCGCCCAAGCATGGCGTTATTTTCCAGCATCCCTACATATGCAACGCGCCCAAGAAGCAGAGGGGGAAGATTGCGCGCGCGCTAGCCACGAAAATCGCGATCGCGGTAAAGGCAGATGCGTACTCAAAGCATTTCATCGCAAAGGAGTTGAAGGAAAAATTTGAGGCGCGCGTGAAAAACATCCGCGAATCTGCATCCGCGCAAGCCGCGTCAGCGCAAAAGCAGAGTTAAAGGGTGATGAAATGCGCCTGCTCGCGCTCACCGACATCCACGGGGAGGAAATCGTTCTCGAGAAAATCAAGCCGGTTCTGAAAAAGAAATACGACTACGTTATCGTTCTCGGGGACATCACGCACAAGGGTCCTCCCTCTTTTGCAGACTCTTTCCTATTTCTTCTCCCAAAAAATACGCTCGCGCTCAGGGGCAATATGGACCCCGACGACGTGGCGCAACTCATCGAGGCGAGGGGGATAAGTTTGCACGCGCGCCGGGTTGAGGCTGGTAAATTTAATCTCGTTGGGTTTGGAGGAAGCAACCCGACTCCTTTCGGCACTCCGTGCGAGTTTACCGAGGACGAGATTTACAGTCAGCTGAGCGCGCTCAAGATAGACGCGAACACGATTCTTGCAACGCACGCGCCCCCTTACGATACTCCTTTTGATTTGGTTGGCGGGGGCGCGCACGTGGGTAGCAAGTCAATAAGAAGAATAATCGATGAGCGACAGCCCCTCCTGAATTTGTGCGGCCACATCCACGAGCACGAGGGCGAGAGCGCGCTCGGCAAGACGAAAATAGTCAAGGTCGCGCCAGCGAACGAGGGAAAGGGCGCGGAGATAAACATCTCATCAGCAGGCAAAAAAATAGATGTGAAGTTTGTCAGATTTTAGCTTTCGGTCTCATTCCTTTATCGTCGCGTAGCCGCTCAATCTCCACCTCTGCCCGATTTTCCTGCTGACCGCGATTTTCGCCGTCTTCTCCGCGCAGATGGGCCTCTTGAGTTTGAGCGCGAGCGCGTTCTTCTTCATCTTATCTATGAACGCGATTGCCGTGCTCGTGCCTATGTTCAGAACCATCGGCTCGCCTATTTTCAGGGGCGGGTTTTCAATATCCACTCTTTTGAGAGTATGGAAATCAATCGTGAATTCGCTCGCGGTGGGAGGAAGCGTGCCAGGCTTGCCCAAAAGATTTCCCACGAGCCCGTCTCCCTTTGTGAGCGATGGGTCAAGCCTCGTGCCGATTGCGATGAGCCCTCCAGGAATCGCCTCCTGCAGGCGCTCGCTTCCTGCTATGAGCACGTCAACATCTGCGATTATCGGCTCGTATGTCTCCCTGCTTTTTTCCTCTTTTTTCAGTCCCGGGCGAATCTCCACCTCGTCGCCGACGCGTAATTTTCCCCGTATGACCGAGCCGCCAACAACTCCCCCAACCAATTTCTTTATCGGAGTGCCAGGCTTGTTAACATCAAAGGAGCGCGCGATGTACATGAGCGGCGGCGAGTCCAAATCCCTTCGAGGAGTCGGTATGGTCGCCTGAATCTGCTGGATGAGCGCGTCCGTGTTTATGTTGTAGTTCGCGACAACCGGCACGATGGGCGCGCGCTCGGCAACCGAGCCGTGAACGAACGCCTGAATCTGCTTGTAGTGCGCGAGCGCCTTCTCCTTGTCCACGAGGTCGACCTTGTTCTGCGCGATGACGATATGCTTAATCCCGAGAATGTCAAGGACCATTAGATGCTCGAGCGTCTGGGGCTGTGGGCAGTCCTCGTTCGCCGCGATGACGAGGAGCGCGCCGTCCATTATGCTCGAGGCTGCAATCGCGGTGGTCATCAGAGTCTCGTGCCCCGGCGCATCAAGAAATGAAACCTTTCGAAGAATTTCGGGCTTGCCCTCGCAGCCATTGCACTTGTCCCCGACAGTGTAGCACTGCGGCTCCGGGCAGTTCGGGCATTTCTTAAAAACAGCGTCCGCGTATCCGAGTTTGATGGTGATTCCGCGCTTCAGCTCCTCGCTGTGCGTGTCCGTCCATACGCCGGTGAGGTTTTTCGTGATGGATGTTTTTCCGTGGTCAACGTGACCCAGCATCCCAATGTTAACCTCAGCCTGTCCCAACTCATCACCAACACATCAAACATAACAATTATTTTTTCTTCGCGGGCTTCTTTCCTGCCGCCTTTTCCTCTTTCTTCTCGCCCTTCTCTGTTTTCGGGAAAATTTCCTCAAGCGGCTTCTCCCCCGCCTCTGTGACTTTAGTGTTCAACTGCGCGATGGATTCGCTCAAACTGTTCCCGCGCACCGTTTTCCTTCTGTTCTCGCCTTTTCTAGTCGGCTTTATCCCCGGGCCGCTTGAAATAAGAACGTGGGCCTTGCGCGCGCCCTTCACGTCGCCCCTCATCGGAAACCCGTCATTGTCGCTTCCTCCTGTCACCTGCAACTTGTAGCCGCCTGCGCCCACGAGCCCGCCGTCAATGCTGTCGCCTATCTTGACGCCTGTCAGCGAGCCCACTTTTTCCTTCGCCAGTTCCGTCTGGTAACTCTTGCCTGTCTTCGGGTCCGATATGACAACTTTCATAACCATCAATCCTCCTATGCTTAGTTCTCATTAGTTTTCCCACGAATCTTTAAAAGCGTATCCCCGACGTGAGCGCCTTTATCTGCTCGAGAAGCGCGCGCTCGCCCTCGCTTATCAACTCTTTATACTTCTCTGTAAGGAGCGCATAGTGCGCCTTTGGAACGTTCGAGTAAAGAACCTCACCCTCCTTCAGACTCCTCCCGATCACGGGCTCGTTCATCGAGACCGCGACGCTCTCGCCCTCGCCGGCCTCCTGCACGCTCTCCTTCTCGCGCTGAATCGCCTTAATTTTCCCCATGCTCTCGCCCTTCTCGTTAATCATCTCGAACCCAGGCCGTATCCTGCCGACCATAACCTCAATCCCAAAGATTGCGGGCTTGCACGCGCGGAAGCAACAGCCAGGAAGCACTTTTATTTTCGCAGGAAGAACAAGGCTCGAGAACACCAGCGCGCGCTCGGCATCCTTCTCCTTCTTCACCCACGCGCCGTAATTGTCGAGCAGCGAATAAATTATCTTATCCGAAATTATCTGAACCCCGTTGTCCCGCGCCTCGCGCTCTGTCTCCTCCTCAACGACTATGTTGAACGCGAGAATAACCCCGAGAAATCTGTCCTCATTCTTAACGGCGAGCGCGTCCATCACGTCCCGCCTGACTATCCGCCCTATGCCCGCGCGCTTCACGGGAATTCCGGAGACCGCGAGAAGTTTCGTGAGCGCCTCGAGCGAGCCGAGCGTGTCCGCCTTCAAAATAACGCCGACTCCAGGGGACTCGATGAGAACTTCTGAAATTTCTTTTTCAATCTCCTGCTTCAACTCCTCTTCATTCCCTTTGACTACAAATACTGGCGAGCCTGCAATCGCCTCCTCCAAGCCAGGAGCGAAAATCTTTACACCGCTCGCCGCGTAAACCTCCTCAATATTCGAGAATTTCTCGCGCGGGTCCCTCATCTCGTCAAGCGGTTTCGGCTTCAGGAGCGCGCGCACCTTCGTGCTCTTCGCGCCGCCGAGCGTGCCGAAAATAATTTCATCCCCGCGCGTTATCTTTCCGTCATAAAGAATAACATCGATTGTGGTGCCGAGTCCGTGCTCCCCCCGCACCTCGAGAATGTTTCCCTTTCCAGGCCCGCCCACCTCGACTTCGAGATGGCCCTCCATGTACTTCTGCGTGAGACCCGCAAGGAACATCAGCAACTCCGTGATTCCCTCGCCTGTCTTCGCGCTCACTGGAACTATTGCGACAGTTTTCGTGAAGTCCCCGACCCTGTCGAACCTGTCGCACACGAACCCGAGCTCGTGCATCCTTCCCACGAGTTTGTAAAGCATCTCGTCAAGCATCGCCTGAACGTCCGCGCGCTGCCTGCCGAGCGACAGTGAAAAAGAAGTAGTCCCAGCATCAACCCATCCGTCAACGAGGTCTATTTTGTTCGCGGCGATTATGAACGGCGTCTTGTATTCCTTCAAAATTTCGAGCGTCTCCAATGTTTGCGGTTGAATTCCGTTCGTTATGTCAATAACAAGAACGGCAATGTCCGCAATCGAGCCGCCTCTTCTCCTGAGGTTTGTGAACGCCTCGTGGCCAGGCGTGTCGATAAAAAGGATTCCTGGAATCTTTAGCTTCGCGCATATTTTCTCAAGCGCGTCCCCGCATATCTCATGAAGGGTCTCGAGAGGGATGAAGCTCGCGCCTATCATCTGCGTTATCCCACCCGCCTCGCGCTTCGCGACCGCGGTTCCCCTTATCTTGTCCGCTAGCGAAGTCTTCCCGTGGTCCACGTGGCCCATGATGCATACGATAGGAGACCTTATCACGGCAATCGCCCTTGAACATCAAATCCTCCAACATCAACAAACCCAACCTCAACATCTCACGCTCGCATATTCTCTTTTGCATATCTTCCTGAATAAACTTTCCTCGCCTCGCCCGCGAGTTTCACGAATATGATCTGCACCAGGCGCGCGTTCCTCTTCAGTTTTATTCCGCGCGCATTCTCGACCACGAGCAACGACTCGCTCCTTCCCTCGTAGCC
>CAZWEI010000025.1:0-16964 GCA_964632135.1 Microcaldota archaeon | reverse complement strand
ATAATGGCCGGCGTTTTCATAGCCGCCGAAGCTGCCTTTTACATAGTCCTCATGATGGCAGCGGACAACCGCGCGCGCAAAATCGAGGAGGTCCTTCCTGACGCGCTCCAGATGATGTCAGCGAACGTTCGCGCGGGCATGACTGTCGAGAACGCGATATGGATGTCCGCCCGTCCGGAGTTCGGTCCCCTCGAAGACGAGATTAAGAAGGTGAGCGGGAAATCGTTCGGGGGGATGCCAATCTCGAACTCGTTGCGGGAGATGAGCTACCGCGTGCGCTCGCCCCTTCTCGAGCGCGCCATGCGCCTTCTCGTCGAGAGCATCGCGCTCGGAGGCGAGATCGCTCCAATTCTCGACGAGGTCGCGCAGGACATAAAGGCGACGACGATGCTAAAGCGCGAAATAATGAACGCCACGATGATGTACACAATATTCATCATATTCACCTCGCTAATTGCCTCGCCCCTTCTGTTCTCAATTTCGGTTTATTACTCTGAGATGAGCTCGCAACTTGCCGCGCAAAAAGCGTCGACCTCGTTCAACCAAACCGCCACCGCCGGAAAGTCGAAATTCAGCGGCGGGCTTACGAAGTTCATGGGAACAGGCAGCGGTGGCCAGGTGATACCGCCCGAGGAGGTAAAGAACTTCGCGATTTCCGCAATCTCAATCACCACGTTCTTCGGCGCGCTCACGCTCGCGCAGATAAGGATTGGAAGGCTCACGCGCGGAATAAAATACATCCCGATTTTCATGCTCACCGCGCTCGGTCTTTTCTTCATTACGCTCAGCGCGCTCCACGCCATGTTCAAGAGCTTCATGCCGAGTTAGCGCAGCGAGGGCCAGCCAAATTTAAAAACATTTTAAACTTTTTGCTCGATATTCTACTTGCGTATGCGCGCGTCTGCGTTTACGTGGTGATACCCCATGCCCGCGAAAACTTACACAATCGAGCTTATAATAGAAAACAAGCCCGCTGCGAAGGACCCCGAGGGCGAAGTGATTAAGCGCGACCTGATGAACAAGCACGGGTTCGAGAATGTTACCGACGTCCGCTGCGGGAAACTCCTGCGCATAAAAATTAACGCGAGCAGCGAGGGCGAGGCAAAGGACGCTGTTGTGCGGATGTGCAACGAACTCCGGCTCGCGAACCCCGTCGCGCACAACTACAGCATGCGCGTGCTGTGATTTAATTTGCTTGCTGATGGCGTGATAAAATGAAAATCGGCATCATTCAGTTTCCCGCGTCAAACTGCGACTTCGACACCCTGCACGCGCTCAAAAACGTGCTTCGCGCGGACGCGCGCCTCGTGTGGCACAAGGAGTTCGACGACACTTTCGACGCCGCGGTTCTTCCAGGTGGGTTTTCCTACGGGGATTATCTCCGCGCCGTCATAATCGCCGCATACAGCCCTGCGATGAAAATCGTCAAGGAGATGGCGCGCGAGGGAAAGCCTGTTCTCGGAATATGCAACGGATTCCAGACTCTCTGCGAGGCAGGGCTTCTCCAAGGCGCGCTCCTCCGCAACTCCGCGCTGAAATTCGTCTGCACGCCCGTAATTTTGAAAGTGATTACAGGAAGAAAAATTTTCGGCAAGCCAATTGAGAAGGGAAAAATCATCCGCCTCCCGATTGCGCATGGCGAAGGAAGGTATTTCAACGACGAGCGCGGGCTGAAAGAACTTCACGACAACGACCAGGTTGTCTTCAAATACGTGGATGAGAACTGGCGCGAAGGCGGTGAGGCGAACCCGAACGGCTCGCTCGAAAATATTGCAGGAATATGCAACCGCGATGGCAACGTCCTCGGGCTCATGCCCCATCCTGAGCGCGCGAGCGAACCCATTTTGCGCAGCGAGGACGGCCAGACGATTCTGAAATGGCTGATAAATGCGAGATAGTTGAATGCACGATAATTAGAGATGATTGCATGACTCCGGAAGAGGAAAAAGCAGCGAAGGAAATCCTGAAGCGCGAACTCACTCCGGTAGAATACGGCATGACGGACGTGATGTGGAGCGAGCACTGCGCGTACAAATCCAGCCGCCCCACGCTCAAACTTTTTCAAACGACGGGTCCACGCGTCGTGGTCGGGCCAGGCTATGACGCAGGCGTCGTCGATATCGGAGGGGGCTGGTGCGTCGCGTTCAAAATTGAATCCCACAACCACCCCTCGGCAATCGAGCCGTACAACGGCGCCGCGACGGGCATCGGCGGCATCATCCGCGACGTCCTCAGCATGGGCGCGCGGCCCGTCGCCCTTCTCGACTCGCTCCGTTTCGGAAGGCTGAACAACTCGCGCAACAGGTGGCTTCTCGAATACGTGGTGAAGGGAATCGCGGACTACGGGAACTGCGTGGGCATTCCAACTGTGGGCGGGGATACGGAGTTCGACGATACTTTCACAACGAATTGCCTCGTGAATGTCGTATGCTACGGGTTTGTCGAGCGCGAGAAAATTCTCTTCGGCAAGGCGGAGCACGAGGGCGACCTCCTCATTCTCGCGGGCAGCAGCACGGGGCGCGACGGGATTCACGGCGTCACCTTTGCCTCGAAAATTTTAACAGAGGAAAGCGATGCCGACCGCCCGGCGGTGCAGATAGGCGACCCTTTCACGAAAAAACTTTTGATTGAGTGCGTGCTCGAACTCCACCAGAAAAAACTCCTGCGCGCGCTTAAGGACCTGGGAGGAGGCGGGCTCACGTGCGTCTCTAGCGAAACAACCGCAAAGGGCAACATGGGCGCGGAGATTGACGTTGCAAAAATCATCAGGCGCGAGACCGGAATGAACGCGTATGAAGTTATGCTTTCAGAGTCGCAGGAGCGGATGCTCCTCGTTGTGGAGCCCAAGAATTTGGAGCGCGTGCGCGAGGTGTGCGACAAGTACGAGGTGAATTGCGCGCTCATAGGAAAGGTGAAGAAGGGCGACCTCGTGATTAAGGAGGGGGAGGCGGTTGTCGCGCGCATTCCTGCGAAGATGCTCGCGGACGCGCCGCTCGCTGCGCGCGTCGCAAAGGAGCCGGAGTACATTCAACAGCTCGCGTGCGCCAAGCCCCCGAGAGAGCCCTCCAATTTACGCATCTCTCTTCTTGACCTCCTCTCTTCCGAAAACATCGCGAGCAAGAGGTGGATTTACCAGCAGTACGACCACGAGGTCGGCGTTCGCACTGTCCTCAAGCCTGGCGCCGCCGACGCCGCGGTGCTGCGTGCGCCGAACGGAAAGGGAATCGCGCTCAAGAGCGACTGCAACTCCAGCCACTGCTACCTCAATCCGTACGCGGGCGGTGCCGAATCCGTGCTCGAGGCGGTCCGCAACATCACTTGCGTGGGCGCAGAGCCTCTCGCAATGGTCGACAACTGCAATTTCGGAAATCCAGAGAACCCAGAGGTCTTCTGGCAGTTCCAGGAAAGCGTGCGGGGTATGGCTGACGCGTGCAAATTTTTCAATATTCCCTGCGTGGGTGGCAATGTTTCCTTCTACAACGAGGACGAAAACAAGATTGCAGTGAAGCCCGCTCCTGTTATTGCGATTCTCGGGCTCGTGGAATCCCTTGAGCACGCCCGTGTTCTTTCGATGAAAAACGCCGATTCGCTCGTTCTCATTGGCGAAACTCTACTGGAGATGGGCGGCTCCGAATATTACGAATATTTCCACAAATTTACCGGTGGGAAAACTCCCGGGGTGAATTTCGAAACGGAAAGGAGAAACGCGCGCTTCGTTCTTGAGATGATTCGCAAAGGTTCGGCGCTGTGCGCGCACGACTGCTCGAAAGGAGGCATAGGAATCGCCCTGGCGGAGTTGTGCATCGCGAGCGGGATTGGCGCGAAAATAAACCTAAACGACGCGCCTGGCGCGGACGAATGCAAACAATTCGACGAACTCCTTTTCTCGGAGACGAACGCGCGCTACATTCTAGTCACGAAATCCCCGGACGAAATTCTCGCTGCCGCGCGCAGCGCGGGCATTCCCGCTGCGAAAATAGGGCTTGCAGGCGGGGAGAAACTCACTCTGGCGCACGGAAAGAAGGCTCTCGCGTGGGGCTTGAAAGAATTAAAAGACGCGTGGAGTAAATTTATGTGACTCTCACTCCACGAGTCGCGCTGATAAATCACCCACTATCGTGTGTTCAAGGCCAGTTGGCGTGTCCTCGTTATAGCGCAAAATTACTTTCCCTGTGTAGTACTCACCAGCTTCTGAGACCACCTTATTCCCAAAAAGGTCATAGCAATAGACCAAATACGATGATGCTGGCGGGGGTATGAACGTGGATTCGGGGTGTTTGAGCACTATTCCGTCAGGATGATCCGCGTCTCTCAAATCTGTAAGCGAAGGTGTCTCTGTTGCTTCTGCCGAGCATCCCAGTCCAGTAACATATATTTTTTTGCCTAGGGTATTCACTACTACTATACTTAGCGTAGCACCAGAACTGGTATTCGCTTTCACTCTGTGGGTTGAGCAATAAACGCCACCCACTGGAAAATCACATCTGTTCTCTGGCTTTGTCCCGTATCCATTGTATTGCGTGTTAGCGTATGTTTGGTTCATCATCTCGCCTATCTCCTCGCCGACTTTCTTGAGCTCGCCAGTGGTCGTTGTCAGTTCGATTCTCGCAAGCGTGCCGTCCGCGGAAACCTTTATCGCGTTCATTAATTTCTCAAGGCTCGAGCCGCTCTTCACGAACGCGGAGTAAAGGTTGAACACGCCCTCAATTGCTTTTGAAGCCTTGCTCGCGGAACTCGCGTCGTCGAAAAGCATCGCGAGTTTGAACTCCACGCTGTCGCCTGCCTTGTTGAACGAGAACCCCGCGGTGTTTATTTTCTTGAACGCGGCGACGTTTATCACGGATTTCTCGTCCTCCTTTATCCCCTGGCGCGCGCTTTCGGGAATCTTGCTCGCGACAACGAGCATCGCGTCCTTGTTTATCACACTCACTATCCTTTTCACATCCGCGTTCTCCATCGCCTTCTGCTTACCCTTCTTGACGTCAATCACGTCGCGCACGCTCGCCCTTGAACCGATGACTATCGTCTTCTCGTCCAGAAAGACCGTGTCGGTGAAAGGCGAGCTTTGCTCAGGCGGTGTAGACTGGACATACGAATTTTTCAAGGTAAGCAACGCAAGGGCCGTGAAGGGCGCGCTCCCCATCCCATACTCCCCAATTCTTAGGTTAGACCTCGTCGCGTAAATGGCGTATCCTTCGTATGTCTCCTCGCTCACGGTGTTGTTCTCGCGGATTTTCGCCAGCACCGTTTCCTTGTTGTACTCGCCGATAATTATCATGCCTAAGTAGTAATCAGCCATATTGCCGCTCAGTTTCTCGGTGTTGAAGAAAAACACCAGCGCGTCCATTTTCCTGAAGTTTATGCCTGCCTCCTTCTCCGCTTTTGCAATATCCTCCATCACGCTCTGGTTTTTCTCAATCGCGTCCTTAACATCTTTATCGTTGAATATGCTCGCGATTTTGATTACCGCATAACCATCCGCCTTGTTTGGTATAAGGCCCGTAGCACTCGGCACCGTAGAACTCGGGACTCCAATCCCCAAGCACCCGAAAAGCAAAACCAGCATCACGGAAAATCCGAACAACACGCGCCTTTTCATACACGCACCCCCGTTTCGCGTAGTTATATAATAATTACTCATAAATAACTATTTGTTACGAAATATTTTATGCGTGATTATATGCCCGAGTTCAAAAACGAGAAAAAAGAAAAATGCGGCGTGTTCGGGGTCGTTGCCGCTGACGGGAAAGAGGTAGCGCACCTCATATACGAGGGGCTTCTCGCGCTCCAGCACCGCGGTCAGGAGAGCGCGGGCATCTCGGTTCTTTCTGATGGGAAAATAATCACGCACAGGGGGATGGGCGTCGTGCTCAATGTTTTCGACGATGCGACGCTCGACAAACTTGCGGGCAGCATCGGGATTGGGCACACACGCTATTCCACCTGCGGTACGTCCATAATCGAGAACGCGCAGCCCTTCACGATTTCCGCGCCGAGATACGAACTCGCGGTCGCGCTCAACGGCAACATCACGAACTACGACGCCCTGAAATCCGAACTCCAGGCGACGGGCGAGGTTTTCACCTCAACAACGGACACGGAACTAATCGCGCGCCTTTTCTCCCGCGCGCTCCAGGAAACGGACGATATTTTCGAGGCGATGAACCGCGTGATGGGGAAACTCGACGGCTCCTATTCGCTTCTTATCCTCACGAACGACGGCAGGATAATATGCGTGCGCGACCCGCTCGGCTTCAAGCCCCTTTGCATAGGAAAGAACGGAGATGGAACGCTTTTCGTCGCGAGCGAAACCTGCGCGCTCGACTCGTCAGGCGCGAAGTTTGAGCGCGAGATAGAATCAGGCGAGATGGTAATTCTCAGCAGGAAAGGGATTGAGGCGCGCGTGCTTCGCACTTCCGAGAGGCGCGCGCACTGCATGTTCGAGTACGTTTATTTTGCGCGCGGGGATTCCTATTTCGAGAACATTCCAATCTACGCGGTTCGCGAGAGGCTCGGAAGGGTGCTCGCGCGCCTTTACCCAGTCGACGCGGACGTCGTCGTCCCTATCCCCGACTCAGGAAGGAGCGCGGCCACTGGCTACTCTCTGGAATCAAAAATTCCGATGCGCGAGGGGCTGATGAAAAACAGGTACATCTTCCGCACGTTCATCCTCCCGCAGCAGCAGAAGCGCGAGTACGAGGTGAAACTCAAGTTAAACCCGATGAAGGAAATCGTAGCGGGAAAGCGCGTGGTTCTCGTTGATGACAGCATTGTGCGCGGCACCACCATCCGCAACATCGTGAAACTCCTCAAGGACGCCGGCGCGCTGGAAGCTCACCTTCGCATCACCTGCCCGCCAATCATTTCGCCCTGCTACATGGGAATAGACTTCCCGACCCACAAGGAACTAATAGCCGCTAATCTCAGCGTGGAAGAAATCAGAAAGAAAACCGGCGCCGACACGCTCGGCTACATGACGCTCGAAGGTCTCGTTGAAAGCATAGGGCTCGCGAAAACCGAGTTGTGCATGGCCTGCCTCACAGGCGAGTATCCGATAAAATACGCGCCGAAAAGGGAAATCGAGGTCGCGTGATTCATCACGGAATTGCGATGATTCCCTGCGTGCGCCGTCCGTTGTTCTTTGGCTTCGGCATCACGGCTTCAAGTTTTTTAATAACATCACTAATTTTCCCATCATTAAAATTAATTTTCGGCTCAGGCCAGGGGTTCTTTTCAACTTCGATTTTTCTTAGAATTTTTTCCGCTGCGTTTACAATCTCATCTTCTTTTCTTCCCTTAGAAACCACTATAACCTCCTCCAAAATTCTCGCTAGCGTGGGTTCGACTACTCCAACGACCGAATTAACCTCCGCGGGTTTTGTGAGTGACAATAAATCAAGCGCGACCAGCTTAACAGCAACGTTTTCATTTGGGTCGGCAATAACTCCTCTTAAAAATCCTTCAGCCTCTTGAGGATGTTCCGCAATGATCTCCATCATGTTCCTCTCAACACTTTTTCCCGAAACCTCCCGAGCCCCAATTTTACCACCTCACATTTTTCTGATTTCGCGCATTTCGCGCTTTCTATTTTTCTGGATGATTGGTTTATATTGATATGTAACGAAATTCACGTCGTCAGAGGCGAGAAAAAGTGCGCGCGATTCTTCTCTGAGTGACTTCCGGTCTTCTTGAAACATCCGCAAGTTTTTTCACAATCTCCTCCAGCGCTTTATCCCCTCCCCAAAGTCCATTTTCATTCAACCGTCCCTTCTCCATTTTCTCCAACACTGATTTCGCCGCGCTGATAACGCCTCCGTTCTCTTCATATTTTATAACTTTACGCATAACCTCGGCTATCTCCGCTTGGAACGTTTCTCTCGGCTCAAGCGGTATGTGAGGCAAAAACGCGATTGCGTTTATTTTTTCCTGAGGCGTGAATTCTCCGTTTGGATTCATGCAGTCCTTCGTTTTTCTGAGAAGAATTTCCTTCAGACTCTCAAACGCAAGATTCGGGTCCTCGCGGATAAACTCCATGATTTTTTTCTCAGCGTCGCTCATGTGCTGTTTCTATTCGATTTCCAATAAATAAATTTCTGCCTTTTTTATTCCAATAGGAATATAAACCCTCGCGCGCAATCTTCTCCCATGCTTCCACAACTCGAGGAGATTCAAAAGAAGAGGAGGAAACTTGGGCTCCGCCAGGCGGAACTCGCGAAACTAGCGGGCGTGAGCCAGTCCCTTATCGCGAAATTGGAATCCGGAAGAGTGAGCCCTTCCTACGAGAACGCGCGCGCAATATTCGAAGCGCTCGAGCGCCTCGAGGAAAAGGAGCAGGGGAAGGCGCGGGACATACTCACGCGCAATGTGATGAGCATAAGCCGACGCGAGCCGCTCTCAAAGGCAATTTTACTAATGAAAAAGAACGAAATCTCCCAGCTTCCTGTTCTCGATGGGCACAATGTAGTGGGCAGCGTTTCCGAACAAACAATCCTCAACAAGCTCGCTGGCGGAATCGACCCCTCGAAACTTTCCTCGCTCGCGGTTGAGAACGTGATGGACGAGTCCTTCCCGCGCATCGACGAGGACACCCCGCTTCCGGCGGTTTCCGCACTCCTCCGCTACAACCCCGCAGTTCTCACGGCAAAGAAGGGAAAAATCACAGGGATAATTACAAAAGCGGACCTTTTCAAAGTAGTGCACAAATGAGTGCCACTATTTCTTTTTCTTCTTAAGACTTTTTGCAAAAATTTTCGCGTCTTTTAAATCTTGTTTATTAGGTCTTCCCTTGTTTATCCCGCCAATCAATTTCAACATCCCCCAACTATCCCACGCCTTACAAGCAAACTCTCCAACCACGTTAAAACCTTTTTCCAGAAGTTTTTCTTTTAGCGATTTATCATCGCTCAGCCTGCCGACTCCACTCGTTAAAAATACAAATGCCTTTCTGCCTTTTTGTTCGGGTAATTTATCCACGAACTCATACAAACTCTTATGATGCCTGCCGAAGAAAATTCCCGAGCCAAAGCCAACCACATCGTATTTTGGAATTTTGCCGGCGTCGATTTCATGCGGTTTGACCAAATCTGCTCTAAGCACTCCTGCCATCACTCTCGCGACTTTTTCAGTATTCCCCTTATGCACCGACTCGTAGATTATTAACGTTTTCACTTTCATCACCTAAATGCACGCACCAAACGTTTTTTATCCTTACCCCCAAAAACTACTTGATTCAAATGAAAAAAACCGCGCTTCTTAGAAAACAGGTCCGCGACATGCGCCTGCGCAGCGATATGAACGTGCGCGCGCTCGTGAATGAAATGGGCGAGTCGGGCGGGTTCACGGCGCGCCATATCGCGACAGGCGTCGGCATTCTCGAGCGGATGCTTGCTGACGAGGATTGCACGCGCATTCTTTCATTTCCTGCGTGCGTCGTTGCTACCGGGTTGCGGGGCGCGCTCAGCAGCATTGTAAAAAATTTCCACGCGCTCATCACGACCTGCGGCACGCTCGACCACGATTTGGCGCGCGCCTGGGGAGGGAAATACTTCCACGGGAGTTTCAACGCGGATGACGCGCGCCTGCACTCTCGCGGCATCAACCGCCTCGGAAACATCTTCATTCCAAACGAAAGTTACGGCATCACCCTTGAAAAGAAAATGTACCCCATCCTCTCCGCGCTCGCGAAACAAAAAAGCGAGTGGGGCGGCCGCGAACTTGTTAATGAGTTTGGAAAACACGTGCGCGATGAAAATTCAATCGTCTATCAGGCGCGCAAGCACAACGTTCCGATTTTCATTCCTGGAATTACAGACGGCGCGTTCGGCACGAACCTCGTGCTCTTCTCGCAGGACCACAAATTCTCATTGAATCTGCTGAAGGATGAGCGCGAGTTAAGCGATGTGATTTTCGCGCGCAAGAGGCTGGGCGCGCTCATGATTGGAGGCGGAATCTCGAAGCACCACTCAATCTGGTGGAGCCAGTTCAAGGGAGGGCTCGACTACGCGGTATATATCACCACCGCGAGCCAGTACGACGGGAGTCTGAGCGGCGCGCGCCTCGAGGAAGCAGTTTCGTGGGGAAAGGTGAAGGAGCGCGCGCGCTACGTGACGATTGACGGCGACGCGACAGTGATTCTCCCGCTGATGATTGCGGGGATGCGCGCGAGAAAAAAATAATTTTCGAACGTGCGCGTGTGCGCGCGCCCACGCGCGTTCAGTAACGCCGTCGGCGCAGTTTGCGCGCGCGGGATACATATACATATATAAGAATATTGGAGCAAATAGAGTAGCCAGTTCTGATAAATTCTGATTAAACCTGAGGTGAATTTGATGAAAATTTCTGAATTGAAGGCCGGGACAGGGAATGCGACAGTCGAGGGCGAGATAACGGCGAAGGAGGAGACGCGCGAGGTAATCACGAAGTTCGGGAAGAGGACGCGCGTGGCTAACGCCACAATCCGCGACGACTCGGGTGAAATCACGCTTTCCCTCTGGGGCGACGACATCGACCGCGTCGAAGTGGGCGACAAGATCCAGATTGAGAACGGCTGGGTTTCCGAGTTCAAGGGCAACGTCCAGCTTTCCGCGGGAAAATACGGGAAGATAAACAAGGTTTAGATGGGCGCGCGATCCCATGCTTCTCTCGAACGAGGACATAAAGCGCTATTTGAAAAAAAGACTCATTCAGATTGAGCCAGAGCCAGCTGAGGAGCAGATTGGGCCCGCGTCGGTCGACCTCACGCTCGGTGACGAGTTCTGGATTTTCAACAAAAATCCCAAAGGAAAAAAGATAGACATCGCGAAAACCAATTACGCGGCAGTCACGAAAAAGGTGCGCGCGAAATTTCTCGTTCTCGAGCCAGGCGAAATCGTCCTTGGAAAAACGGTCGAGAAAATAAAACTTCCAAACAACATAGCCGGAAGGCTCGAGGGAAGGAGCACGTACGCGCGCCTCGGAATCGCGGTTCACGTGACGAGCAGCATCATCCAGCCAGGCTCTTTTAATCATCAAGTTCTCGAGATTGTGAATCTCTCGCCGAACCCGATAATTCTGCGCGCTGGAACGCGCATCTCGCAGGTTTTGTTCGAGACGCTCGCGAGCAACACGAGCAAGCCGTACGCGAAATTCGGGAAGATTGCGCGCGTGCAGTAGCCGTTGCGCCCAAGCGGAAAGCCGACAATCAACGAATGAATCCTCGTTTTATAGAATTATTTATAAAGGACATGGCTCAAAATGCGTAAAGGTGCGAGTCATGCTGGAGATAAGGTTTCACGGACGAGGGGGTCAGGGTGCGGTCACAGCCGCGGAGATTCTCGCGGTCGCGGTCGCGATGGACGGGAAGCGCTCCCAGTCGTTCCCCGTTTTTGGAGTTGAGAGGCGCGGCTCGCCCGTCACCGCGTTCTGCAGGATAGACGACAAGCCGATTGCGGTTCACCAGAAAGTTTACAATCCCGACATCGTAGTCGTGCTCGACCAAACTCTCGTTGAAGCGGTTAACGTGTGCGAGGGGCTTTCCTCGAACGGTACGGTTATCATCAACACCACGAAGGGAAAGAACGATTTCAAACTACCTGCAAAAAATTTATTCGTGATTGACGCGACAAACATCGCGCGCAGGAACACCGGCACAGTGATCGTGAACACGGCGATGCTGGGCGCGCTCGCGAAAGCGGCAAACACCGTGTCGCTCGAATCGCTCAAGAAGGCGGTTGATATACGGTTCAACCCGCGCATCGCAGAGGGAAACAAGAAGGCGGTTGAGGAATGCTACAACAGCGTGAAATGATAAATGATGTTTGAAATGTTGAATGTGATTGGATGAAAATCCCGTATGCAAAGCCCGGCACTGCGATGGAAAACAAGACCGGCGCGTGGAGGACTGAGAAGCCCTCGATTGACAAGAAGAAATGCATAAAGTGCGGGCTGTGCGAGAGGTACTGCCCCGACGGCGCGCTCGAGATTTTTCCCGACGGCGCGGACGCGGATTACGATTACTGCAAGGGCTGCGGGGTGTGCGCGAACGTGTGCCCTGTGAAATGCATCCTGATGGTTGCTGAAGAAAAATGAAAAAATGAAACGTGAAAACTAGTGATTAAATGGCAATAAAAACTGTTGAGGGAAGTTTCGCGGTCGCGGAAACGGTGAAGAACTGCGAACCAGATGTTGTCGCATGCTATCCGATAACCCCCTCAACTCACATAGCAGAGGATTTGGACAGGATGTACGCCGACGGCGAGTTGCGGAGTTTCATCGCCGTAGAGTCGGAGTTCTCCGCTATCTCAACTCTAATTGGCGCGAGCGCTGCCGGGGTAAGAACTTTCACAGCGACGAGCAGCCAGGGGCTCGCGCTCATGCACGAGGCGCTTTTCAACGCGTCCGGGATGCGGCTTCCAATCGTTATGTGCGTCGCGAACCGCTCGCTCAGCGCGCCCCTGAACATATGGAACGACCAGCAGGATACCATCAGCGAACGGGACGCGGGCTGGCTCCAGATTTACTGCGAGAGCAATCAGGAAACAGTGGATACACTCGTTCAGGCTTACAAGATTTCCGAAAAGGCGCTCATCCCGAGCATGGTGTGCATGGACGGCTTCTTCCTCACGCACGCGGTCGAGCAGATTGACGTTCCTGAAAAAGAGTTGATTGCGCGCTATCTTCCGAAACTCGATTTGAAGATAAAACTCGACGCGGGCAACCCGCTCAGCCTCGGCGTTTACGCCACGCCCGATGATTACCAGTCTTTCAGGGAGGATTTCGCGAACGATATGTTGAAGGCAAAGGATGACGTGGTGGCCGCGCACGACGAGTGGGCAAAGCTCACGGGAAGAAAATACGGGAACGGATTGTGGGAGGAATACAAATGCGAGGACGCGGAATATTTGTTTGTGGGAATGGGAAGCGCGCTCGGGAACGCGAAAGTGGCGGTTGATAATCTGCGTAAGTCTGGGAAGAAAGTTGGCGCGCTCCGCATCCGCCTCTTCAGGCCGTTTCCAAAGGAGGTTTCACGCTCGCTCGAGGGGAAGAAATCAGTCGTCGTTTTCGAGAAGGCGCTCTGCCCAGGAAGCGACGCGCCTCTTTTCACGGAACTGAAGAGCGCGCTCTGCGAAAAATCAGCGCACGCTCCGAAGGTGTTTAGTGTTGTTGGTGGGCTTGGTGGGAGAGACGTTCCTGTTCACACTATTGAGGAAATTTTCAACAAGATGATAAAAGGTGAAGCGCTCGAGCGCTTCGTTTATTAGGCGATTGAATGAGTGATGAAAAACACAGGCACAAGCACGACGAACTTTTCACGTCGGGGCACACCGCGTGCGGAGGCTGCGGTGCCGCGATAATCCTCAGGATGCTCATGAAAATTCTAGGGCCTGACACGATTATCGTAAACGCGACCAGCTGTTCAGAGATTTTCACATCCCAATTCCCGAGGAGCGCGTGGCGCGTGCCTTACGTTCATTCACTTTTTGAAAACACGCCTGCCGTCGCGACTGGAGTAAAGCACGCGCTCAATGCTCAGGGCAACGACCACACGAAAGTTGTCGTTATTGCAGGCGACGGCGCGACCTACGATATCGGTTTCGGCGCGCTTTCAGGGATGTTCGAGCGCAACGAGGATGTCCTCTACATATGCTATGATAATGAAGCATACATGAACACAGGAGTGCAGAGGAGCGGCTCGACGCCGCTTCACGCGCGCACCACCACTTCTGAGGCGGGAAAGAAAATCCACGGCAAGCCGGAGTTTAAAAAGCCGATCGTTGACATCGCTGCAGCGCACAAGATTCCATACGCGGCGAGCGCGAACGTCGCTTTCCCTGCTGATTTCGAGAAAAAAATAAAGAAGGCGATGGACATGCGCGGCTCGCGCTTCATCAATATATTCTCAACGTGCGACACGGGCTGGGGGACAGCGACAGACATCGCGTTCGTTCTCTCAAAGCTCGCGGTCGAGACAGGCGTTTTCAAACTTTTTGAAATAGAAAACGGAAAACTCACGCTCAACTACGCGCCCAAAAAACTGGCTCCTGTGCGCGAATACCTCGCGCTCCAGAGGAGGTTCCGCCACCTCAGCGACGAGGAAATCGACGAACTACAGCAGATGATTTACAGGGAATGGGGGAGAAACGACTAGGAAATTCATTACTTCTGCTTCTTCTTAAACTCAAACTTGCCCATTATCTCCGCGCCCACCTTCTCTATCTGCTGCTCGCGCTCAGCCCTCATCATCTTGTCGAGTTTCTTCAGCCCTCCCGCGTATTCGCCGGTGAGTTCGCGCGCAAACCTCCCGTCCTTTATCTCTCGCAGAATTTCCCTCATGTTCGCGCGCACCCTTTCATCAATGACTCTTTTTCCGCGCGTCATCCCTCCATAGCGCGCGGTCTCTGAAACGCGTTTCCACATGTACTCTATTCCGCCCTCCTGAATCAAATCGGTAATGAGTTTCAACTCGTAAAGGCATTCGAAATACGCGACCTCCGGCGAGAACCCTGCATCGACGAGCGTGTCGAATCCTGCCTTCACGAGTTCCGCGCTCCCGCCGCAGAGCACGGCCTGTTCGCCGAACAAATCGCAAACCGTCTCCTGCTCGAACGCGCTCTCGAAAACCCCTGGCTTGGTGAATCCCATCGCCTTCGCGAGCCCGAGCGCCGTTTCTTTCGCGCGCCCGGTGTAATCCTGATGAACCGCGAGAAGCGCGGGTATTCCCCAGCCATTAACGTACGCCTCGCGCAGTTTCGCGCCCGGCCCTTTTGGCGCGAGCATAATCACGTCAATGTTCGCTGGCGGCTTTATCAGTTTGAAAACGATGTTGAACCCGTGCGAGAAATAAAGCGTCTTCCCCTCGCCCATGTTCGCGCCGACAAATTTCTCGTAAACGTCCTTCTGCGTCATATCCGGCGTAAGCATGCAGACAATCTCTCCCTCGCGCGCAGCTTTATCAATTTCCATCACTTCCATCCCGTCCTTCAGCGCTCTCATCCACGAGTTCCCTGTGCTGCGCGCGCCAACAACAACATCCACGCCCGAATCCCGAAGGCAGAGCGCCTGCGCGCTCCCCTGTATCCCGTAACCGATGACCGCGACTGTTTTTCCCTTGAGAACCGATTCGTCGGCATCCTTATCGCGATAAACTTTCATAGAACCACCTCGCGCGCGCTGCTCGCGCTAACCCAATTGAAATTAAAATGATAAAAAGATTTGTGCGGAGTTGCTAAGGAAACAGATGTCCGAGTTGCTCTATTTTCGGTAATGTCTGTTCAGTCATGCGCACCCAAAAAGGAACCCTGAAAACTACGATTCCGGCTTTTTTGATTGCGTTTATCTTTCTTGGATTATTTGTCAGCAATTCCAATTCCTTGATCTTAAATTTTTTGTGTTTCAGTATCTCAATTGCGTCATGGTAATCGCGCTTGTCAATCGGCAGGTGTAACTTTTTATAAGAACTATACGTGTTCTCTCCCTTATCCTGTTCCGCATATACCCTGGCGTGATCCCAAAGTCCAACCGCTCTTCCCTCGTGCGGCCACATATAAACAATCATACCGGCCTTGCTTTTTGCTATTCTGTTTATGGCTTCTTTCAACTGTTCCCCGCAGTCACATCGTTGGGAACCCCACACATCGCCAAAACTGCATGCGGAATGTATCCTAACCAACGGTCTTTTCGATTTTCTAACATTCCCCCTCACTGCAACATCATAAACGTCTTCTTCCCTAAACTTGAATCTAAACAGTTTAAATTTTGCTACATTCCCATCCAAAAGTGAGAGATTCAATTTTATTGGTCCGATTACTTTAACTCGGGTTCTGACCTTCTTCCTCTTCGGCGTAACAAGAGGAAGCTCCTTGTGAAAAGCGGTTTTCCCGATGCTTTCCAGTTTCCCAGTTTTTTCTATTTTTTTGTCTAGCGGGCTAAATTTCGTTACCATATAAGTATACTGTTATCACGTTTCACCTATTTAAACAAAATTCCTATCAATCGATAGGAATATAAACCAGCGCCGCGAAATGGAATCATGGACATCTCACTGCTCGAGAAGTTCGGGCTCACGCGGAACGAGGCGAAGGTTTACTTAGCCCTGCTTGAGGAGGGCGCGTGCGGGGTTAACAAAATTCTGAAGACGACCGGATTGTACGCGCCGCGCGTCTACGAGGCGCTTGACAGGCTTGCTACTAAAGGGCTAGTATCATTCGTATACGTGGGAAAGAGAAAGGAGTTCAGGGCGTCGAGCCCGAAGCGGTTTCTAGAGCTCTTGGGGGAGATTGAGGAAAAACTCTCGGGAGAAATGCCCAAACTATTGGAGTTGAGCAGGCGGCCAAAAAGCGAGCAGAAGGCGACGATATTTTTTGGAGTCGAGGGCATAAAGAGCGCGATCAAAGGTCTTCTTGAAGAATTGAATCCAGGGGGAAGATACGATGACTTCGGGGTCAGCGGCCTCTCGCGGGATGTTACCGGGCCGTTCTGGGACTACTGGCAGGATAAAAAAATAAAATATAGGATAAAAAGCAGGTGCATATTCGACGAGCGGATAAAAAAGAAAGGCACGTTCGTCAAGGATTATTATGGGGACTACCGCTTCGTATCCAGCAGATACTACAACCCCACGGACACGTTCATTTTCAAGGATAAGATTCTCATGTGCATGTGGAGCGCAAATCCGCCGCTCGCAGTCTTAATATCTGACAAATATACCGCCGAGGGCTACGAGCGCTACTTCAACATGATGTGGAAAATCGCGAAGAGATGAAAAATTAAAAGAAAAAGTAGTGCTTACCTAGCGAGTTTTTGCGTTTCAATCCTTTTAGGTTTTTGGGCGCTATTTTTCTCCGTAACCAAATTTCCCAAAACTTTTCGTATATTCGCTCCACCGCTCGGATCCTTCGCAGTAAAATACGTTGCGAGCATCGCGAGCGCGAGTTTGTTGTTTCCGTTGTTGTCCATCTTCTCACCTCCGTTAGATTTTTCCCTCCAAA
>CAZWEI010000024.1:0-17649 GCA_964632135.1 Microcaldota archaeon | reverse complement strand
CGTAATCTAGCCTGGTAGGATCTGAGCTTCCCAAGCTCATTGCCCGGGTTCAAAATGTTAAAAAACCAAAATGAAAATCCCGGCGGCCGCATATGCTTTTTAAATTGTTCGCCGAATTTGTATGCGAGTGCTTGGATGAAAAAATATATCGCGGTTATATTCTTCATTGCAATTCTTGCTGTCGCAGTCGGCGGCGAGAGCGGGTGCGCGGGCGCGAAAAGGGAAATGCTTGTTCCCGCGATAGTGGACGAGGGGAAGGGCGAGCTTCTCCAGCTCAGCGTCGAGGTCAGGCCGGGCGACGGCTCTGTGTACTTCTCGACCGAGCCGCTCGTCGGCGTCTACACGCAGTCGTCTGAGAAAACCGCGGTCGAGATCGCGATGGGGCTCGCTAACAAAACAGAGGAGGATTATGATGTTCTTTTCAAGATAAGCGAGTCCAGCAGCGCGCGCATCGTGGACGGCCCGAGCGCGGGCGCCGCGATGACTGTGCTCGTGCTCGCTGCCGTAGAGAACAGGACCATAAGGAAGGACGCAACGATAACGGGCACCATTGAAGACGACGGGCGCGTCGGCGAGGTCGGCGGCGTGCTCGAGAAGGCGAAGGCCGCGTCGCTCCGCGGGCTCGGGTATTTCGTCGTGCCGGAGCAGGACCCGTCATCGAGGATGCTGATGAAGGTCCTTCTCGGGAAATTCAACATAACGCTCGTGGAGGTGAGGAACATCAACGACGCGAGCGAGTTCGTTTTCGCGCCCGAGGGGACGGCGCCAAAAAAGTATGTCGAAAGCGCGGTCGCGAAGCTGCCGGTCCAGAACTTCGAGCGGATAGCGCCGTCCGGCTCGCGCGAGTTCGGGGAGTTCAAAAAAATTGTGGGCGGGGTGCTCGCGGACACGAACGAGAGCATACGGAAACTCGCGGGGAATGAGAACGCGGACCCGGCCGTCATCGCGTATTTTAATTCAAAACTCAACGAGTCCGCGGAACTTCTCGAGAAGAATTACCTTTACAGCGCTGGCAACAACATGTTCCTCGCGCAGATTGATGCCTCGCTGCTCGCGCGCAGTAACATCTCGAAGGAGGACCTCGACTCCGAGATTGCTGCTGTGGAAGGCTGCATCGCTGGCATTCGCGAGAAAAAAATGACCGGCGCGAACATGGAGTGGCTGATAGGCGCGCAGCTCAGGCTCACGTGGGCCGAGAAAAAAATCGCGGAGGTGAAGGATGGTGCGTATAAGACGGACGAGGAGGTGCTCGCCGCGCTCAGGGAGGCGCTGTACGCGGAAAGCTGGTGCAGCGTCGCGAAAAGAATGATGGATGTCGACTTTGGAGGCGCGGGCGTTGATGAAAGCAAATTTAAGGAAACCGCGCGCAGGAGGATAGGGGGGGCGGAGGATTACCTCGGCTCGCTGCCTGCTGAGGGAATCGATGACGCGCTCTGGCACCTGGACGCCGCGAAGAGCGCGTTTGACAAGGGAAGGTACGGGGCCGCGATTTTCGACGCGGTTTATGCGCGCGCGACTGTCGAGGCTGGCGAGGAGGTCAGCGCCGAGAACTACGACGACGCGGTGAAAATTACCGACGAGGTTGTTGAGGGGAGGGTTGATAATTTCTGGGCCGGGATCTACCAAGCGCACGCGAGATACTACCGCGCGAAAGCGACACTCAAGAAGGACGAAATCCTCAACGCGTACAGGATGGGAAAGTTCGCGGAGGAGCTCGACAACGCGACGAGCGGGATGAGAAAAACGATAGCCGGAACTGAAGCGGGCAAAGAAAGCGAGGGTGCGATGCACGGTGCGAGTATCGACGTTGGCGCGCTGGTTTACGTTTTCGTGGGTGTCGCCGCGGTTGGGGCGTTGTCGGTTGGCGTGCTGTTCATTCTTTTGAGAAAAAGGCACGGACATCACGATGTGTCGCACGAACGAGCAAAGAAAGGAAGGCGCTGATCAACTGCTGCCCGCGAGCTCTTTTATTATTTCAAGAGTTGGGGTCGTATTCTTTTCATCGATGACCAGCAGTATGTCGTAATAGCAGGAGGTGAACTCCACGACGTTTATGCCGCGGTCCGCGAGCGCGCTCAGCAGCGCGACCATCACGCCGGGCGTTTTTTCAATCGCAGGCTTCGCGCACAGCGTGATCATGCACAGGCCGCGGATGACGCGCTCGGCACCTGAGACACTGGGCGCGTGCTTGTCTTCGATTATGCTGGTGATTCCGCTCCTGCTCGACGAGACGGAAATGACAGGAATTTTCAACGGCTTCTTTGAAAGAACGACCGCGATTTTTGTGCGCAGCTCCAGCGAAGAACCGGAAAGCACGGAAAGCGCGGCGTCCTCGTCGGATTTCTGCGCGCGCTCCTTCTGAGACATTCTGAGCAGCGCCGCCTTAACTGCATGATGGTTCTTGGTGCTTCCGTATATTTCGCTGGCGATATATCTGGCGGTTTTGGAATAGTTCAGAAAGTTGCCTTGGAGATACGAGAGGAGGAACGGCCTGCGCCTTGTGTACAGGCGAACCACGTTCGCGACCGCCTCAGAGCGCGTTTGTTTCATTTGAAACACTTTGTTTCGGAGTTGTATTGTGCGCGACGGAGTTTATAAACTTTTTTATTGCGCAAGTATGTGATACGCGAGCAAAAAACGCGTGGTGGTGAGTATGGAAATTGAAGGTGGAAAAAACGCTGTGGCCGTAAGTTGCCCCGTATGCGCGGGCGAGTTCGGGGTGAAGAAGGCGCTTGAGATGGGGGAGATAGTCCCTTGTCCGCACTGCGGCGGCAACCTTGAGGTGCTGGGGGTTATGCCGCCCAAACTTGGCCAGGCGCCGGTGATAGTTGAGGACTGGGGCGAGTGAGTTGGAAGCCGGAATCGTTTATTCGACCTGGACGTTCGAATGCAAGGAGATAGCACAAGCCGCGGCGCGAAAGGGAATTGCACTCGAACTGATTCGCGAGGGGGAGCTCGCGCTCAGTCTGGGTAATGGCGTGCACACTGAAACGGGGTTTATCCTCATGCGCTCGCTCTCGCACTCGAGGAGCGTTTACGAGGCTATGTTTTTCGAGAAAGCGGGCCGCGTGGTGATTAATTCGTCCGATGCGATCCGCACGTGCGGAGACAAGGGCGTATGCTCGCTGAAACTTTCGGCCGGTGGAATCAGGATGCCCCAAACGCGTATCGCGTTCGAGCCGGAGCAGGCCAAGAAATCCGCGCAGGAATTGGGTTATCCATGCGTCATCAAGCCGGTCGTGGGGAGCTGGGGCAGGCTCGTGCAGAGGATTAATGACGATGACGGCGCGGAGACGGCAATAGGCTGCCGCGAGGTGCTCGGAAGTCCGATGCAAAAAATTTATTACCTTCAGGAGTTCATCGCGAGCAGGGGAAGGGACATCAGGCTTTTCGTGTGCGGTGGTGAACCGATAGCGGCGATGTATCGCTACGCGCAGAATGGAAAGTTCGCGTGCAACATACGCACCGGCGGGAAGGCGGAACCTTGCGCCATTTCAGACGAAATCGCGGAACTTGCAGCCAAAATCATCGGGATTGTCGGCGAAGGGGTTTTTGGAATCGACGCAATAGAGGGTGCGGACGGCCTTTGCGTGCTCGAGGTAAATCCGACACCCGAGTTTATGGGAATACAACAAACCACGCATACGAGAATTGCGGACAAGATACTGGAATATGCCGTGAAAACGGCGAGGGAATAGTTATTTAATATAAATGCGATTATAGAAAAAAGAGGTGAAGGCATGGCCGTGTTACTGGATAGGGTCAAGGAGATTGCGAAGGAGAAATACGGCGGGATAAAAAAATGCGTGCTCGCTTATTCGGGCGGGCTTGACACGAGCATCATCGCGTACATTTTTCAGGACATCGGGATTGAGGTAATCACGCTCACGCTCGAGTTCGGGCAGAACGAGGATTTGAGGGCGATCGAGGAGGGCGCGAAAAGGATAAACGTGAAGAAGCATTACGGGATAGAGGCGACAGAGGAATACGTCCGCGATTACGTGTATCCGGCGATAAAGGCGAACTGCCTTTACGAGGGCGTTTATCCGGAGGTGAGCGCGTTGGGCAGGCCGCTCATCGCGAAATATCTGGTTGAGGTTGCAAAGAAGGAGGGCGCGCAGGCGATAGCGCACGGCAGCACAGGGAAAGGAAACGACCAGATCAGAATTGACAACGGCATCCGTGCGTTGAATGGCGATTTGGTCATAATCGCGCCAATAAGGGATTGGGAACTTTTCAGGGACGAGGAGATTGAGTACGCGATAGAGAAGAAGTTGCCGATTACTGCCACGAAAAAGAAACCCTACTCTGTTGACCAGAACATCTGGGGAAGGTCGATTGAGTGCGGGGTGCTGGAGCACCCCGAGGTTGAGCCGCCTGAGGATGCGTTCGAGTGGACCGTGAGTCCTGCAAAGGCGCCCGACCATCCAACGTATGTCGACATTGAGTTTGAGAAGGGAGTTCCTGTTGAGATGAAAGTCATGGATGAGAAGAAAAAGGTGAAGGAGGTTGCGCGCGGGGTCAAACTCATTGAGAGGCTGAACAAGATTGCGGGCGAGAATGGGGTTGGGAGATGCGACCATGTCGAAGACAGGATTATCGGGCTGAAGAATCGCGAGGTTTACGAATATCCCGCCGCGAGCGTGCTTCTCAGGGCGCACCGCGACCTTGAGACGTTCGTGCTCAGTAAAAGGGAGCTCGATGCGAAAAATTACATTGACAGGATGTGGGGCGAGCTCGTTTATGGCGGCGGCTGGTTCTCTCCGCTGCGCGAGGAACTGGACGCGTTCATAGACAAGTCGCAGGAGGTCGTGAGCGGGCGCGTGATGATGAAACTATACAAGGGAAGCGCCGTGCCAGTGGGAAGGGAGAGTAAAAACGCGCTTTACGATTTGAAAAAGGCGACTTATGACAAGGGAACCACGTGGAGCCAGCGCGAGGGCGGGGTCTACTCAAAACTTTTCGGGGCGCAGGCTAACGCTGCGTATCATATAAGGCACGGGGGAAAATGAGATGGGAATGGAAAAAAAACTTGCATTCGACCTCAAAAAAAGATACGAGGGAATCGGCACGTGCGTGGTCGCGTACACGGGCAAGCTCGACAGCGTGATAGTCGCATCGATTTTGAAGGAGTACATGGACGTGGTGCTCGTAACGCTTGACATCGGACAGAAGATGGATTTGGCGCTGATGCAGAGGCAACTGAAAGCCCTTGGAATAAGGAAGCACCGCGTGCTTGACGTGAAAGAGGAATTCGTGCGCTCGTTCGTGCATCCTGCGATAAAGGCGAATTATGAGTACGAGGGCCACCCCGACGCGAGCTCGCTCTCGAGGCCTCTGATCGCGAAATATCTGGTTGAGGTTGCAAAGAAGGAGGGCGCGCAGGCGATAGCGCACGGCAGCACAGGGAAAGGAAACGACCAGATCAGAATTGACAACGGCATCCGTGCGTTGAATGGCGATTTGGTCATAATCGCGCCAATAAGGGATTGGGAACTTTTCAGGGACGAGGAGATTGAGTACGCGATAGAGAAGAAGTTGCCGATTACTGCCACGAAAAAGAAACCCTACTCTGTTGACCAGAACATCTGGGGAAGGTCGATTGAGTGCGGGGTGCTGGAGCACCCCGAGGTTGAGCCGCCTGAGGATGCGTTCGAGTGGACCGTGAGTCCTGCAAAGGCGCCCGACCATCCAACGTATGTCGACATTGAGTTTGAGAAGGGAGTTCCTGTTGAGATGAAAGTCATGGATGAGAAGAAAAAGGTGAAGGAGGTTGCGCGCGGGGTCAAACTCATTGAGAGGCTGAACAAGATTGCGGGCGAGAATGGGGTTGGGAGATGCGACCATGTCGAAGACAGGATTATCGGGCTGAAGAATCGCGAGGTTTACGAATATCCCGCCGCGAGCGTGCTTCTCAGGGCGCACCGCGACCTTGAGACGTTCGTGCTCAGTAAAAGGGAGCTCGATGCGAAAAATTACATTGACAGGATGTGGGGCGAGCTCGTTTATGGCGGCGGCTGGTTCTCTCCGCTGCGCGAGGAACTGGACGCGTTCATAGACAAGTCGCAGGAGGTCGTGAGCGGGCGCGTGATGATGAAACTATACAAGGGAGGCGCGCGCGTGAGCGGAAGGGTTAGCAACTACGCGCTTTATGATTCCTATTTGTCTAGTTACGACAAGGCGAAGAGCGTGTGGAGCCAGAGGGAGGCACGCGCGTTCGCGAAAATATACGGGCTTCAGGACGTCATCGCGTACATGATAAGAAAACGGCACGGCTGAAGTTGAGGATGGTTTGATGGCGCATCCGTCATACGACATCATCGGCACTAGAAGCGACGAGTTGAAAGGAAAAAAGGTCGCGCTCTGCGTGTGCGGGAGCGTCGCCGCTGTCCGCAGCCCTGACATCGCGCGCGAGCTGATGCGCGCTGGCGCCGAGATTTTTTGCGTGATGAGCCCCTCAGCCCAGAAAATCATCCACCCGAATATGATGGAATGGGCGACAGGAAATAAAGTTATAACCGAACTCACTGGCGCGATTGAGCACGTCGAACTCGCCGGGGAAGTAAGCGGGCGGGCGGATGTAGTTCTCGTGGCGCCTGCGACCGCGAACACGATTGGAAAAACCGCTTATGGAATTGATGACACGCCCGTAACAACGCTTCTCACTACGGCGCTCGGCTCGCGCGTGCCCGTGATTTTCGTGCCTGCAATGCACGCGTCAATGTACAGACATCCGTTTGTTTTGGAGAACATCGAAAAACTCGGGCGCGCTGGCGCGGGATTCATAATTCCGACTCTTAGCGAGGGGAAGGCAAAGTTAGCTGATGTCGATGAGATTTGCGATTATGTTGTGCGCGCTGTGCGCGGGAAAGACCTCGCAGGCAAAAAGGTTGCCGTGACGGCAGGCGCTACGCGCGAGCGAATCGACGACATAAGATTTATCTCGAACCCGAGCACCGGAAGGATGGGCGTCGCTGTTGCAAGGGAGGCATGGCTGCGCGGTGCCGATGTCACGCTCGTGTGCGGTTATGTTGAAATCAAAATTCCAAATTACATGAAAAAAGTTGATGCGGGAACGAACGACGAGACTGTAGAGGCGCTGGGGAGAACAAAATCCGACATCTGCGTCCTCACTGGCGCGCCTGCCGATTTCGGCGTGAAAAAAGAGAGGGGAAAAATCTCCTCAAAAAACCCGCTCACGCTAGAGCTCATACCGCTCAAAAAAATAAGCGAGGTCGCGCGCAAGAGATGCACGCGCATGGTCCTGTTCAAGGCTGAAAGCAGTGTCAGTGACGCGGAGCTCGGGGAGAGGGCGAGAAGAAAACTTCTGGAATCGCGCGCCGACCTCATTGTTGCGAACGACGTGAGCAGGAAGGGCGCTGGGTTCGGTGCGGATACGAATGAGGTGCTGATAATCTCAAGAAAAGGCGCGGTTGGAAAAATCAAAGGGAAAAAGCGGGAAATCGCGCGCAGGATTTTTGACCTTCTTTCCCATTAGCCCGGTTTCTTTCTTAATTTTTCATCGCTGAGCGCGAGAATGCGGACCGCGAGAAGGGCCGCATTTTTTCCGTTGTCTATGCCGACTGTGGCGACCGGTACGCCGCCCGGCATCTGCATCACGCTGAGTAGCGCGTCCAGCCCGTCAAGTTTCACGTTCACAGGAACGCCTATCACTGGTTTTTTTGTTTTCGATGCAATAACGCCGGGAAGCGCTGCCGACAAACCGGCGACCGCGATGAAGACTCTTGCGTCTGACTCGCGAACCAGTTTATCAAGTTTGTCGGGCGCGCGATGGACTGATGCAACCTCAACCTTGTATGAAACCCCAAATTCCTTCAAAACCTCGCGCGCCTTTTCTGCGATGTGCTTGTCGGATTCGCTTCCCATCACTATCAAAACGTCCACCATAAGATCACCTTTTGAATTTTTTTCCTGTTATAAGTTCGTAAGCTTGGATGTAGCGCGCGCTCGTGCCTTTTATAATCTCTTCCGGCAGGCGCGGCGGAGGGGGCGATTTGTCCCAGCCGATTTTTTCAAGGTAGTCGCGCACATACTGCTTGTCGAAACTCGGCTGGGATTTCCCAGGCGAGTATTTGTCAGCTGGCCAGAATCGCGATGAATCCGGCGTTAAAACTTCGTCGATGAGGATAAGCTCGCCATCGCGCGTGCCGAACTAGAACTTCGTGTCCGCGATGATTATCCCTCTGCCGCGCGCGTATCTCGCCGCGCTCGCGTAGACGTTTATGCTTTTCTCGCGTACCTCTTCGAAATTCCCGACAATTTTCGATGCGTCTTTTTCGGTTATGTTGACGTCGTGCCCTGTGGCCGCCTTTGTCGCCGGAGTGAAGAGCGGCTCGGGGAGCTCGTCTGCCTCCTTCAGACCTGCGGGCAGTTTTATCCCGCATATCGTGTTTTTCTCTTTGTATTCCTTCCATCCCGAGCCCGCGAGATACCCGCGCACAACGCACTCGATTGGAAGCGGTTTTGCCTTGTCCACTATCATCGAGCGGCGCGCGAGGATGCTCGAGAATTTTTCAAGCGATGGGGGGAGGTTTTGCGAGCGCGCGAGATGGTTGCGCACGGTATTTTTCGTGAAATCGAACCAGAAGAGCGAGAGTTCTGTGAGAACCGCGCCCTTGTACGGAATCCCATCCGCAAAAACCACGTCGAACGCTGAAAGGCGGTCTGTCGCGACCATTAGGAGATTATCTCCCAGGTCGTACGTATCGCGAACCTTGCCGCGCGAGTGCAGGGGGAGCGGCAGGTCCGTGTTTGTGACTACGTCCATGGTGCATCATCTCATCAAACTTTTAATAAACTGCCTGCGAGAAAGCCGGCGAGCCCGACAATGAGCGCGAGCAGGCTTATTTTCCTCGCCGCGCGCAACGTCTGCTGCGAAGCATCGGAAAAAATCCGGATGACGATGTAGAACAGCAGGAAATCCGCCGCGAGGACTGGCAGCGCATATGCAAAACTGCGTGCGAGTGCTCCGCGCGTATAGGGCGCGAAACTGAGCGCGATTGCGAGCAGGTAGAGAAATGACGAAACGAGAATCGCATTTTTATTTCCTATGAGAACGGGTAGTGTGAGCGCGTGCCTCGCCTTTTTATCCCCCTCGACATCCTGCGCGCTCTTCATTATCTCGCGCGCAACGCCGACTACAAACGCAATCGCGCTCAGCATCAATATCTCGCCTCCGAGATTCGCGCTCGCGACAACGCCCCCGTAAACAAATGGTACCGCCATGCTCGCTGCGATGTATATGTTTCCGAGAAGCGGGAGGTCCTTCAATTTGTAACTGTAAATGTACGCGAGAATTGAGAAGATGACGACAAGCACAAACGCGTATGTGTTGAAAATGGATGAGATGATGCCAACCGCAAAACAGACAAGCGCGAGCATGCGCGCATCGCTCGGCTTCATCGCGCCGCGCACGAGAGGCCTGTCCGTCCGCTTGTTTATTTTGTCGCTCCCGTAATCGAAGTAGTCGTTTATCGCAAATGAAGCGAGACCCACGAAAAACGGGGGTATCGCGCTCATAAACGCGAGCTGCGCGTTTGGGAAAGCACCGAGCGCTATCGTCTCCCCTATCCAGACCGCAAGCACGAGCATTAACGAATGCTCGGCGCGCGTCAGTTGCACGATGGATTTCAAATCCATTTTTTCATCCCTTAACCCCGGAGGTTCGTTTTGCTATCAGCGCGGCGCACGCGCCTGCGCCCACGCCGTTGTCTATATTTACGACCGTGAGAAAACTGCAGCTCTGGAGCATTGACTTGAGCGCTGCCTCGCCCTTTCCTCCGAACCCGTACCCAGTTGATGTGGGAACGCCGATGACCGGCACATCGACCATTCCTGCGACTATTGATGGAAGAGTGCCCTCGCGACCGGCAATCACCACGAAAACGTCAACTTCGTTTATCATTTTTTTGAGGGGCGCGAGAAGGCGGTGTATGCCCGCCACGCCGACGTCATACGCCTTCATCGTTTTGCAACCCATCGCCTCTGCAACAGCAATCGCCTCTTCTGCAACCGGGATATCGGAAGTCCCCGCCGCAATCACGCCAACGCATCCGATTTTTTCCCGCGCCGCGGCTCCCTTTTCAACAACCGCTATTCTCGCGAGACGGTTGTATTTTATTTTCGTGAAGTTTTTTCTGAGCGCGCGCAGATGCGCCTCGCTCACGCGGCTTATTATAACGCGCGAGGGAAACTTTTTCACTATCGCGACCACGTGCGCTGGAGATTTGCCTTCGGCGAGAATTATCTCCGGAACGCGCGTCCTCATCTCCCTCCCTGAATCCACGCGCGCCATCTCGCCCACTTTCGCTATCCCGTGAATCCGCAGCCCGCGCATCGCCTGCGCTAGCGAGATTCTTCGGCGCGCGAGGTCGTTCAGGATTCTTTCAGCGTCTCTCATAAGCCCCCACCAACCTTGTAGCCCTCCATATCCAGCACGACAAATTTGTATCCGATTCGCTTAAGTTCTCGCGCAATATTGCGCATTCTTTTCGCGTTGAAGAATTTTTTCATCTCGTCCTGCCCGACCTCGATGCGCGCGATGCCGTCATGCTCGCGAACCCGAACGAGCACGGCGCGAGTTATTTTTTTGACTGCGTCCTCAGCGCGCTCTATTCGCCTAAGCGCGTTGTTTGTTATTGTTTTTCCGTGCGGTATCCGCGATGCAAGGCACGCGGCCGCGGGCTTGTCGTAGTTTGGAAGATGAAAATATCTCGCAAGCGCGCGCGCATCTTTTTTGCCAATTCCCTCCTCTAGAAGCGGGGAATAGACTCCCCCCTCTTTCGCCGCGCGCAGGCCCGGGCGCGCGTCGTTCTTGTCGTCTGCGTTTATCCCGTCGGCAATCGTTTTTATCCTGAGTTTGCGCGCGACCCCGCGCAACGTTTTCGCCCTGTTTTTCTTGCAGTAGTAGCACCTGAGCGCGTCGTTCCTCGAGAATTTTTTTTCCATGCAGTCTGAGTTTACAACTACGTGGGTTATCCCGATTTCCCTCGCAATCTTTTTTGCGTTTTCCAGCTCGCTTTTTGGCAGTGTCTGGTCCGCGACCGTAACCGCTGCTGAACCGCGCGAGGCCATGCGGGCGAGCTTCGCAACCACGCTGCTGTCCACCCCTCCTGAAAATGACACGAGCATAGGCGCGCGCGACCTCATTTTTTTGACTAGTTTTTTTGCAGTTCGTGCAATTTCCGCCGAGGACATGTTTTTAATATTCACGGATAATTATTAAATCATGCTCATACTCGACCCCTCAAACGGCGTCTCGGGGGACATGGTCCTTTCTGCACTAGTGGGGCTTGGCGCCAGTGAGGATAAGATAAAAAACATCGCGAAACTCGTGGGCGCAAAGGTCGAATTCGTTGATGTGAATAGGGGCCATGTGCGCGCGAAGCTGATGAGCGTGAGTGGTGCGCAGAGAAGGTATGCTCCTGATGAAATGAGAAAGAAGATAAAAAATATGAAATTATCCGAATGGGCGAAGAAAACCGCGCTTAGAATTTTTGACGCTCTTCTGCAGGGCGAGATGCGCGCGCACGGCTCGAAGGATGTGCACTTCCACGAGCTCGGCGAGGCTGACACGATTATCGATGTTGTGGGCGCGGCCGTCGCGCTTGAGGACCTGGGCGAGAAAGAGATTTTTTCGTTACCTCTCGCGCTGGGAAGGGGCGCGGGCCCCGCGGTTTACGAAATCATACGCGAACGCTTTCCATTTTTCATGAAAGACAGCGCACACGAGCTAACGACGCCGACGGGAGCGGCGATAATAACGACAATAGCAAAACCAATAAACTCGTCGCCAATCGCAAAAGCAAAACGCGTGGCATATGGCGCAGGCGCTGTTGAGATGAAAGAGCCGAACGTACTGCGCGCGGTCATGTGCGATGTGGTTTTTGATGGTGAGGTTCGCGTCCTCGAGACGAACGTGGATGACGTTTCGGGCGAGGTTTTGGGTTATGCTGTCGAACGCGCGCTGGATGAGGGCGCGAAGGATGCGTGCCTTATTCCGATAATCGCGAAAAAGGGGAGGCCTGGGTGCATACTTCAGTTGATGTGCGCGAAAGGCGAGGTTGAAAAATTCTGCAGGATTATTTTTGAGGAAACTGGAACGCTCGGAATACGGGAATATTCGTGCGCGAAGCATATGCTTGAGCGTGAAACAATGGAGATTGAAAGCGGACTTGGGCGCGTTCGCGTCAAGATAGCGCGATTGGATGGGCGCGCGATGAGGATAAAACCGGAATACGACGATATGAAAAAAATCGCGAGAAAAAACAAACTGCCACTGCGGGTCGTGAGCGAAAATCTTCTGCGAAAAATTAAAAAATGACGCTCTGATTTTTGTCTTTCTCCGTCGATTTTGGCGAGATTTGCCAGTTTTAATCCTGCGAGAGCCGAAATCGCTTTCTTCTTGCCCGTTTGGCTGAAAAAAAGTTTCTGCGCGCTGTTGCGAAAATCTTTCGAAACATTTATAAACAGGGGCGTGCATAAAATGATGAAGTAAAAAAAATATAACGCAAATGAAAAGAATTCGATCGTAAAAATTTTGAACGAGGAGGATAACCGAAATGTTTGGACCGCATCTGATGCTTGACTGCTATGGTTGCAACAGAAAAAAGCTGGAAGACATAAAGTTCGTGTATACTTTTTTGGATAAGTTCGCGGATGATATAGGGATGCACAAGATAATGCCACCCTATACCTTCTCCTACTGCGGCACGAAGCCCGAGGACTGGGGAGTTTCCGGGATAGTGCTGATAGCGGAAAGCCACATTAGCGCGCACACGTTCCCCGAAAAGGGGTTCGTGAGCATCGACATCTTCTCCTGCAAGGAGTTCAACGTGAAGAAGGCGATAAGGCACGCGCTGGACGAGTTCGAGGCGGAGAGGTACGAGAGCAACTTCCTTATGAGAGGAAGGGAGTTCCCGAAGGACATCGAGAAGGCCGCGCAGATTGTTGAGCGCGAGAGAGAGCGCATCTAGGGCTCGCTCCGGTATATAAATTTTTGTGTGTTATATTACTCGCCCAGTGATATTCATGAAACTACTCCACTCCCTTCCTCCGTTCAATTTCTGCGGTCTGGAAGGTATCACTTTCGAGAAAGCAAAAGTTGTAGTGCTTCCTGTCCCGTACGACTCAACCACCTCTTACAGGCCTGGCTGCAGGGACGGGCCGCACGCGCTCATCCAGGCCTCGCGCAATATGGAAACCTACGACGACGAGTTTGGCTGCGAGCCTGCGTCGGTCGGAATTTTCACGCTCGACGAGCTCGAGCCTGCGAGAGGGAGCGTTGAGGAGACGCTGGGGCGGGTCGAGGGCGCGGTCGTAGAGATTCTGTCCTATGGAAAGTTTCCGCTCATGATTGGCGGCGAGCACAGCATAACACTGGGCGCGGCGCGCGCATTTAAAAAACTTCTCAAAGGCAGGAAAATGTCCGTCCTTCACCTCGACGCGCACGCCGATATGCGCGAGGAGTACGAGGGAAGCAGATTCGGCCACGCGTGCGTGATGAGAAGGGCGCGCGAGACGTGCGATGTTGTTTCTGTTGGCGTGCGCAGCATGAGCAAGGAGGAAGCCGCGCACATAAAAAAGGAAAAATTGAAAATTCACGGAACGAAGTTTGATGCGCGCGCGATTCTCAGGGAGTTGGACGAAGACGTTTACGTGAGCATCGACCTTGACGTTTTCGACCCAGGCGAGATGAGCGCGGTCGGCACGCCTGAGCCAGGCGGCATTCATTGGAAAGAGGCGACCGAACTGCTGCGCGCTGTCGCTGAGAAAAAGAACATCATCGGGGCCGATGTGGTCGAGTTGTGCCCGATTCCGGGGAACGCTGCCCCTGATTTCATGGCTGCAAAAATCGCGTACAAGATGATAGGGTACAAATTCTTCTGCAAAAAATGAAGCGGCGAGTGAGCGAATTATCGTATGTAGCTTAGTTCTTCTCCCGGTCGCATGCCGCCTTCTGCTACTTGCTTCTGCGCCTCCTTTTCCATGCGCTTCATGAACTTCTCACTCTCCTTCGCGCGCTGCTCGAGCTTGTTCAGGTCGATTTTTATGCCGACTATCCTACACAGAACCTCGAGCACGCTCTGCGCTGATTTCGCGTCCACGTATCCGCCGTGCGTCTCGCCCATCAGGCATACGCCCTTCATCCCGCGCAGTTTCCCGAGCCCGAGAAGAAGGCCGGCAGCGCCGATTATTGAACCGTTCGCCTCGCCGAAAAGAATGCCGTACTTTTTCCATCTCTCAATCAGTTCCTTGTGGGTCGCTGAGCCGAATACGCGCGGCTTCTCCACGACTTTCCCGACCCCGTATCCGCCAAGCGTGAATATAGTGTCACCCTTCAGCTTCTTGAAGAACGAGAGGATTCTACCGCAAACCTCGAACTGCGCCTCTGGCGTTATCGGCTGCACGTCTCCTACGAGTATGACAAGGTCGCTGCCGTCTTTGTTCGGGTTTTTCCAGATGTAGAATTTATTCTTGAGCATCCTGAGCGTGCCTTTCTTGCTCATGAGCACCTGGTGGGGGAAATGCGGCGAGTATAATTCTGCTATTTTCTCCGTCTTGAGCTCTTTTATGAGATGGTCCGCCGCGAGTTTTCCCACGAGTCCTATGCCTGGGAGCCCTTCCACAAGTATCGGCTTTCTTAGCTTGACCGTTTTGAACTTCGGTTTTACAACGATGGTCGTTTTGTTCAATGAATCACCTATATCACTCGCGTGTCTCTCGCGCGCCGTACTCGGCCTCTCTCCTGTATTTCGCGTACTTGTCCTGGGGCGAGTATTTCGGCGGGTGCGCGGTCCTCGTATCGCTCCCGCACGCGCACTTTTCGTTCATCGTGTATTTTTTGCACGCAGGACAGGTTTTTAACGTTTTCATGGTTCCTGCTCCTTTTTATCCTCAAGTTTGAGCACGCTGCCTTTCCCCTTCATCTCATTCACGGCGTCGGATATCACTGCCTGTATGAACTTCTCGGCAGTTTTATAATCGTCGGCGGTCAGCGTGAGCATATACCTTGGCGCGCCCAGATAGGTAATGTTCAGCTGCGCGCCTGCAGGCGCCTTTTGCTCGATTCCTGCGAGCACAGTTTTTATCCCGTGAATGCCTTCTCGCGCGTGCGAGCTCAGCACAATAACGCGTTCAACACTCACGCTGGTCTTCTTTATGTTCTGCTGCGCGACCTCTAGAAGCGCGTCCTTCCACTCCTCACCGAGTTTAACTTTTTGCAGCGCGCTCTCCGTGTTCAGCGAAAGCTCCTCAAGCGCGGTGTAAACGTCTCCGAACTCTTTCATAAGTTGCTCTTCTATTTCCGCAATCGCGGCCGAGCCCTTCGCATCCTTTGAAACTTTTTTCGCAGCGAGCTCGAGTAGTTTTTTCCCCCTTTTCTCCCTTCGGTTGTGCTCGAGCTTCCTCTTCCTGTCCATCTCTGTGACGCGCTTGAGCGAAAGGTCTATCTGGTTTTTCTCCGGTATGAAGCGGTAGACGCGCGCAACGATCTTCTGGTTGTCCTTCAGGAACTCGTGGATGTTCTTAATCCAGCGCGACGCGACCTCGGATATGTGCAGGAACGCCTCCCTGTTGTTGTACTCGTCGAGCGTGCAGAACGCGCCGTATGGCAGAATCTTCTTTACTGTTGCGAGAACCAACTCGTCCTGCTCTGGAGTATCGCGCAAACAAACACCCATCAACCACAGCGATTATGACTACAGCACTTTCAATATTTTCCCGTGTATGACCGCGCGCGAGCCGCCTGGCTCTGCAAGCAGTTTCTTGCACACCAGGCAGTACACTTTTGTCGTCGCGTTTCCGAACACGTTCTGCTCGTTCCCGCACTCGCACTTCACGCGTAAAAACCTGCTCATGCTACACCTCTATTTTATCTCGGCCTTGCTCCTCGTCCTAGTGCCCATCGTCCGCACGTGCTTCTTCTTGCACGTCTGGCACTCGAACACAAGCCTGATGCGCTTCCCCTGTTTTTTTACCGCCTTCTCCCCTGCGACCTTCCCCACGTAGCCCATTATCTTGCGCTCGTGCTGGCGGTTGCCCCATGCGAGCGGCCTGCTCCTCCCCCTGCTCGGCGTCTTCACCTTGTGCTTCGTATGCTTGTTGCACTTCGGGCAATATGTCGTAATCTCGGTTGGAAACTTCATGATTCACACCCCGTTTAGCATTACGCCTCTTCTGCGAACTTTTTCGATATCAGAAGCTCTGCCTCCCTCTTCGGAAGAGAGTGCATCTCGCCGCTCTTGAAGGGACCGTACGTGGACATGTCGAATCCCACGAACGTGGGCAGGTCTGCGAGCAGTTTTATCCTCTTCCTGTCCTTTGCCTCCTTTGATTCCTTCTTGTCCTTTTCCGCGCTCTCGAACGCCCGCACGTCCTCGCGCACCTCGCTCGCGCGCCGGCTTATTAGGGACTCGAACCTGCTGTTGTTCTGGTTTACCGCGAGCGCAACGGACTCGAAGAACTCAATCTCCGCAGGCACGAGACTCGGGGGCCTCTCCTCGCCCCTGACGCTCCTGAGCGCCGCGAGAACTATCTTCTGCTCGCGCCTTGCGTATATGTCCCTGAGTATTTTTAAAATGTTCTCGTACTCCTTCGCCTCGGAAAGCGAGAACCTCTCGCGCGTCCTCCTGTCCCACTTCTCCACGGCGGCCTGGACGCTCGCGTAGAACTCGTCCGGAAGTTCCGAGATGGCAGGACTGCTCCTCTCCTTTGCCTGAACCCTTCGCAGGTATTCGTACGTTATTTCTTCCAATCCAGCCACCCCAAACACCACACACAAAGCAGCACGTTGCGGCTGCATGGGATTAAATCCTCGCCTCTTTCTTGCATATCAGCAGAATCGCGACCCATTCCGGAAGGTCCAGCGTGAAATCCTTAAGCGGACCGAACGGCTCCCCATTTATCACGAGCCTCGGCACGCTCTTCGCGCGCACGCGGACCTTCTGCACGCCGAATGCACGCGCATCTTTGAAAGGCTCGAACCCGGCGAGCGCGTCTGGCGAGCTAAGTTTCTTAGCCACAAGACCCGTCTCGCCGTGCAAACTGTCTGGAAGCCGTATTAGTTTTGTCGAATCCGACGTTACGTTCTGGTCGATTTTGTCACTGAAGCGCATTCCCTGGAGGTTCATCATCTGCTGGATTTGCGCCTGCGCGTCCCGCTGGCTCATTTTCAGCCAGTAGTCCCAGTTTCCCTCCCTTATCGCGGACTCGACAGCCTCCTTTTTCGCGTATATTTTTTTCGCCATATAACTACTTATACCTATGCTCTCGAGTTCGCCTTTTCGCAAAGAATTTATAAATGTTCGCGCGACCCGGCCGTACCAGCCCGGGTCGCCAGGCCTCGGACCCGCGCGCCTCTCCCCGCGCGTCCTCGGCCTGAAGAAAATGGACTCGTACTGCAATCCAACGCCGGTGAGATAATCCACGATTTCCCTGCGCGCGCCTGCGTTCAGCGTTCTGAACTCCTCGCCCCTCACGTGAACGTGATACCCCCTGTTGCCGCTGAAATTTACGCTCATCTCGCTCTTTGATATTCCAAAATCCGGCACGAGAAATTCTTCAATGAGGCGGATGGTTTCATGCTTGACGGCATTTAGACATGCATCGCACGCCCATCCCTCGCCGTGC
>CAZWEI010000023.1:0-18071 GCA_964632135.1 Microcaldota archaeon | reverse complement strand
CCCACTCGACGATGAGCGCGTGGAACTCCTTGTACAGATTTACGTCGCGCGGCAAATTCTTCTCGAAAAATGAGCGGAGAGTTTCGTAATTCGCGCGCCCATCCGCGAGTTTTTTCTCGTTGCAAAATCTTCTCGTGTACGCGTCGATAACAAATACCGGTTTCCCGCCTGCGTAGAGGAGGATGCTATCCGCTGTCTCGGGACCAATTCCGTGCAAGGAAAGCAACTCCTCGCGCACCACGCCCAGCTCGCGGCTGAAAAACCCGTCCAAATCTCCATCGTAGTTGCGCGCGAGGTATTTGCAAACTCCAACGAGGCGTCTTGTTTTTTGCTTGTAAAAACCAGTGCAATGCGTACATTCCTCAACTTCCGCGAGTTTCGAATTCGCGAGCGCCCGAGCGCTCATTAATTTTCTTTCCTTTAGTTTCGCTACGGCTTTCTCGACGTTTTTCCAGTTCGTCTGCTGCGTTAGTATTGCGCCTACAATCACTTCAAAAGGAGTCTCCGCAGGCCACCAATGCTGCTTCCCGAACTCGTGCAGAAGCTCGTTGTAAATTTTAAGAAGTTTGGAACGCATGAACGCACCTAGCGTTTACTTCAATTATTGCAATAGAACTAAAAAGGATGTGCAGAAAACGCGCTACTTATCCTTGCGTGGGAAGAACTGCCTAAGCATCCACCCGACTATCCCCGCGAGTACGATAGTGGTTGCGGCCGCTATAACCGCAGGATTTAATTCGCTTCCAATCTTCCCAGCCGCGTTCCTAAGCCAGTCGGTTATGTTCTGCATTGTTGAAGTTTCTCCAGCGACTTTCAGCTTCAATGGACGAGGTTCCGTGAGTATTTCATTAACGGTTGATGCAACTGTCCCGTTTGCTCCAGAATACACAAGATTAAGTTTTTCAGGCTGCTTCCCGCCAAGCGAACTCTCGAACAAATTGGCGGCCTTCTTAAAAAAATTCGTGAATTTCCTATGGCTCTGAACCTGCTCTACCGCTCTGGCTGCCTCTATCTTCTCTATTGTGTCGATGCCTCGTTTTAATCTATCAACTGGCGTTTTCACAGCCAGCCCTGGTACCTCAGCCATCCTCTTCACCTGCTATAATATATACCTTTATTACTATATAAATATACGAGTTTTGTGATTTTATGAACCTATTTCCAATAGCAAAGGAGGACAGGAAGAAGGGGAGGGGCTCGGGCGAGTTCATCCCTCTCCGCATTTCAGGTATGGACGAATTAATCGACAGGCGGGGCGTCGAGAGGGGGAGCACGCTCCTCATCTCTGGGGGATGCGGGACTGGGAAGAGCACTTTCTGCATGCAGTCACTTTACAACAGCGCGCTCAAGGGCGAGCGCGGAATCTACATCTCCTTCGAGGAATCGCCCGAAAAACTAAGGAGGCACATGCTGGGCAATTTCGGCTGGAACGTAGAGAAACTGGAGGACGAGGGGAAACTCGCGCTCCTCCGCGTCGACCCGTTCGAGCTCGCGCGCTCTGTAGAAGCTGCGGTCGCGCACCAGCGCGAGAAACTTCTCATCGAGGTCAAGGATTTGGAACTACCTTTCAAGCCAGACCGCGTGGTGATTGACTCGCTGACAGCGCTCTCGTCCGCGTTCATGGAGCACGCGGAGGAATACCGCACCTACGTGCGCCATCTTTTCAAGACGTTCGCGAGCCTGAACGCGGTCACGTTCGCCATCACGGAGACAGAGCAGGAGCCGAGAATGTACAGCCGACTGGGGATTGAGGAGTTTCTTTCTGATGGAGTAATAGTTATGTATAATATAAAGAAGGGCGTGGTCAGGGAGCGCGGAATCGAAATATTGAAGTTGAGGTGCTGCGGGCACGTGCGAAGAATCGTGCCCTATGAGATAACGAACAAGGGAATCGCGATACACGCGCACGGGAGAATTCACGTTTGAGATTGTGGTGGTTATATTTCCAAAACGCTTCTGCTTCTTGCGCTTTTCATTTTCTCTTCTCTAATCTACTCAGCCCCGCTCGTGTGCGTTGGCGGGGACGGCGTGTGCACTCCAGGCTGCATCGGCAACGATACCGACTGCACGAGTTCGTGCGGTAACGGGAGGTGCGACTCCTGGGATAACAGGTGCAACTGCCCCCTGGACTGCGGAACGTGCTCTGGCGGCGTCGTGAACAACACGTGCGCGGAGTACGGGTGCTCCGGGGGCGCGTGCATTCCCGTATATAGAACGAACTGCTGTGGAAATAAAATCTGCGAGGGAAGCGAGAATTATTCGTGTTCCGGCGACTGCATCCCCACGTGCGGCAACAGGATATGCGACTCGGGCGAGACAAAATGCTCCTGCCCAGGCGACTGCGGGACATGCTCAGGCGCGTGCGCGGGTCCGTGCGGTTCCCTTGCGTGCACGGTTGATGGTTGCGTGTGCATTGTGAGAAAATCCTGCTGCGGGAACGGCGTTTGCGAGTCAGGCGAGAGTTACTCAAACTGCCCGATGGACTGCCTTCCGAAGGAAATTACTCTCACAGTGCTGAGCCCGAAAGCAAACGAGAGTTACATGCGCGGTGACGGGATGCTTCTAAAAGTCAATGCAAGCATCGAGGGCGCGCCTGCTCTCGGCGCGTTGGTGAGCGCGGGCGGATTCTTCGGAAAAATAAACCTATACGATGATGGGAAACACAGTGATGAAAATGCAAGCGACGGAATCTACGCGGCCTCGCTCGTTTTAGGTAAGAACGCAACAAGCGGACAGCCGGCGATAACTTTCGAGGCAAAGCGTTTCACACTCAGGGGCACAAAAACAGCCAACCCGAACATAAACGCGAGTCTGGATGCGCTCATATCCGCGCAAGCGGAGATTGAGAAGGGCGACATACTCGACATAAACGGGACAATCTCCCGCCGCGGAATCCCCCTCTCCGGGAGTATTACGCTAACCGCGAGCGCCGGCACGCAGAAAATTTTCGAAATTATAACCGAATTGGAGAATGGAATTTTTTCATATTCGTATCACACAACTCTCGCAGAGCCGGCCGGCTCTTGGAAATTGAGCACGAACTTTTCCGATGAGTTCGGGAACACCGCGAACGCGCAGAGTTCAATAAACGTGATTGAACCAGCCGCAACATCACTCGCACTTGTATTCACGCCATTCGCCAGGGTGTCGTACAAGAGGGGGGAGGAGATTCCAATAACCGTCAAAATCACGTCAAGAGGAAATCCAGTTTCAGGCGCGCGCGCCGTCCTCCGCACACCGAAAAACATCCAGATGCAACTGAATGAGATTGAACCCGGGACTTACACTCTTTATTACACGCCCCCGTTCGACGAGCCTCTTGGCGCGTGGAGCATAAAAGTCGACGCGCTCAAATCCGACGAGAACGCGAGTTACAGCGGGAGCGTGTCCGCATCGATAACGCTGCAGCCGGCGCAGCTCGCTCTTGAATTCCTAGAGCCGGCAAAAAACGAGTTCCAAATAGGAGAGCAGGTTCAAATCAGACTGAAGGCGCTGTATACTTCCGGAGAGCCGGCATCCGCTGAAAATGCAACCCTGCTCGTCGGAGACGAAACACTAGTTCTCGCGCAAATTGAAACGGGAATCTACACCGCGAACTACAAACCCGCGCGCGAGGGCGAAATAAAAATAACCGCGAACATCTCGGATGCATACGGGAACGCGGGCTCGCACTCCACCTCGTTCAGAGTTTCAGGAAAATCACCGTTCTATTATCTTGAAAATTACAAAACGTACATAATCGCAGCCGCGCTCGCGCTCGTCCTCATAATCGCGTTCGTGACATTCTCCGCCTCAAGAATGCGGAGAAGAAATGAAATGCTGAAGCGAAAGGCAGAACTGCTGAATTTGAAGGCGAGCGCGCAGGACCAGTACTTCAACCGCGGGACGCTCAGCAGGCGCGCGTACGACGAACTTGTTGATAAGTACGACGCGGAACTTGACAGGATTGAAAAGGATTTGAAGTGATAAAATGAACGCAACGCAAACAACACGCATTTTTATCTTCATTCTCGCACTCGCGCTTCTCGCGCATTCGCTTGCAATTTCGACGAACAAAATCACGTACAAGAAAGGCGAGACGATCCAACTAGCCGGCTTCTCGAACACGACAAACGCGACCTCCGCGCGGTTGAAAATATTTTTCGAGAACTACACGATTTTCGAGGGAAGCGCGCCGCTGAACAGGAGCAGATTCACCCTCAACTACACCGTCTCCCCGCTCGACCCGTCAGGCGCGTGGCGCGCGGACGTTGACGTTGGAAACGAAAGCGCGGAAAAAAACATCACAATCTCGCACTCGGCAGAATCCGCCTTCTATCTGGTGAAAATTCAAAATCCACTGCCGATAAGTTACTCGCGCACGGAAAACATCGAAATCCGCGCGCGCATAACCGACGCGGGCGAACCCATCATTGGCGCGAGCGCGTTCGCATTTTTATTTGGGGAAAAAATTCCCCTCGTTGAAATTGGAAACGGGGTTTATTCCGCCGGCATGGCAATTCCCTTCAACCTCTCGCTCGGCGCGCGAACGGTCCGCGTCACCGCAATGAAAACCACGGAAAACAAAACTTACGGCGGCGAGGCGGCGGGCGCGTTCACGGTCGAGCCCGCGCGAATCATCGTCGCGTTCATCGAGCCGCACGAGGAGATTCTCGCGCAGGGGGAGCCGGTCGAAATTAAAATAGAACTACACTACGACTCGGGCGCGTCCGTCCAAAATCCGGTAATAAACGCGCGCGCGGGCGGCGGGGAAATGATTTTCGACTGCACGGAAAGCATCTGCTCGGCGGGTTTCTCGGGCGCGAGGGAGGGCGTGGTCGATTTTTTTGTCGATGTGAAAGACGAGGCGGGAAACTCCGGGAGCGCAACGAAGACAATAACGTTCCGCGCGAGCCAGGTGAATTTGCTTCTGCAGAGCGCGGTCCCGGTGTTTTTGTTTTTGGTTTTGCTTACCGTGCTTCTGTTTGCGCTGCGCGCGAGAAAGAGAAAAACTGCGCGCGAAAGCGAGAGGAAGGAAATTCTCGCGCTCATGAAAAAACTTCAGGAGGACTATTACGCGAAGGGAAAGGGCGACAGGAAGAGTTACGAGCGAAGGCTGAGCGAGTACAAGCAGAGGCTCGCTAGGCTCGAGAGGAAGTAGTGTTTGTTTTTCGCATACGATTGTTTGCAATATGCAAACATTTCCCGAGCGGAAAATTTATATTTCTTTTTTCCGAAATACAATTCGGAAAACCGAAAGGTGCGCGCATGTATCTAGAAAAAATACTTGGAACAAGCACTAAAATACGTGTTCTGAGCATAATGGTAGGTGCTCCTGAGAAATCATATATGGAAAAAGACTTAGCAAAAGCAGCTGGGGCCGCGACGTCTGAGATAAACCGGCAGATGTCCGATCTTGTTGGCGGTGGTTTAGTCCGTCTCGAGAGGGTCGGAAAGACAAAAATTTATTCATTAAACAAAAGGCACTTTCTGATACCTTCTTTAAAACGGTTGTTTAGAGATTTAAACGCGGTTTACGGGGACGCTGCAAGCAGACTAAGCAAGTTTGCTGCCTCTTCATCCAACGACGTTGAGGCAGTTCTTTTAATTGGCAGTGTCGCTAGAGGAAAAGTTAAAAGTGACATTGTGGAATCGCCCAGCGACATCGATCTGGTTTTCATTCTCAAAAATAAAAAGGGAAAAGAGAAACTCTTCAACTCGCTGATATCGTATATAAATAAAGAAATAAGTCTCGTTTATGGAATAGTTTGTTATCCTATAGTGATGTCAAAAAACGAGTACATCGAAGCGTTGAAGAATAAGGACGAATTCATACTTAGGGTGCAATCCGAAGGAGTTGAGTTATACGGCAGAAAGCCGAGAAGATTTGGTTAGATGGGCGCTTGAGAAGGCGGAGGAATACCTAACCTCTGCAAAGAAAAACTTAGATGAGGGGAGACTATTTGTTGCTGCTGAAGAAACTTTTAGGGCGATCGAAAATTCTCTTGAGGCAATGCTTTACGAACAAGGAATCAGAAATATCCTATCCGGGAAGAGAAAAAGAGTTTACTGGACGGCTGGCGTTGCAGTTTTTGATAAGAGATAACCTGCTCAGGAAAGGCATAATCTCTAATGGCGACTACGACAACTATTTGGGCTACGCGACAAAACTTCACGGAGCAGGTTATAGCTATGGTTCGTTTGATAAGGAGGAGCTGATAAACGCATTAGAATACGCCGAGGATTTGTTTCACAAAGCCTTATCAAGAAAATAAGAAGCTTAAAATTAGATAAAATTCAAACCGCAACCCTTTTAAATGGATTCAAATAACACTTAAACAAGGGTGGTCGGGTGGCTGAGCCAGAGTGTGATGAGCACTATTTCACGAAAATCAGGAGGCAGGGCAGCGGCCTGCACATCTATTTTCCACTTGAACTGATAAACCATCCGAAATTCCCTTTCAAGGAAAAGGATGCGATTTTGGTCCAGGTCGACCACAAGAAAAAGCACCTTGTCATCAAGAAAATTGACTGGGAAGCCGTAACAGGCGAAACCACGACCGCTGAGGAATAGCAAATTCGCCTAATCCGAGGCGGGAAACCCGCCTGTTTTCTGCGCGCGCGCTTTCAGAAAGTTATATAAAGCATTCGCGCCATAATATCTGTTCGATACATTATACGCGTATAACGGGTGAATTAAGGCAATTTACGTCGGTGAAGGGGTTGGCCGTATTGCATACCAAGACTACCAAATATCTGCTTTTGAAGGTGTGCGCGAGCATCATCCCTAACTCTTTCTCCGTACGTGCGTTTTTGAATCCTTACAGGAGGGGTTAGCATGAACTGTAAAAACGAGAAAAAAGGAGTATGGAACTGGATTTCTGACCTCGACGCGCGCAGCAGGCGCGCTTTCTCTATGCCCCTCGCGATAGTTGTTTTACTGCTTCTTAGCGTGAGCCTTATCTGGGCTGCTGCGATCTGGACCGACAAGGCCGATTACAACCCCGGCGAAAACGTCCTCATCTCAGGAACAGGCTTCACGCCAAGCACCGCGCTCACGAGCGTCGAAATAACGCGGCCAGACGGCGCGATAGACGCGTGTCCCGGCGAGAGATGCAGCGCGCTCCCGACCACTGATGAGGAAGGCTCTTTCTTTGATTACGTTTATGACTTGGATGGAATTTTTGGTGACTACGTAGTCACGGCTTCTGACGGCGTGGAAACCGCGGTGGCTTATTTCACGGATTCGAGAGTTATTGATGGTGCCACGCTTGATGGCGGAAGCAGCGTAACCGTTCCTCCAAGCACTTCGATTACGGCCTCGGTAACTGTTACCACAAGCGGAGGTAGTTCTGACGACGATTGGAGATCTACGAGATACCAGATTGGAGGAACATCTTGGAGCGGAAGTGGTCCATGTGTAAACACCGACGATAATACGGGCGATGGAACTTATACTGAATCATTTAGTATAACCGCCCCGTCAACTCCCGGGAGTTATGATGTTAGATTCAAAGCATACGAGGATAATTCATGTAGCGTCGGTGCAAGTAGCGTATATATTCTAACGGGCGGCATAGTTGTCCAGTCTCCGGTCTGCGGAGATGGAGATGTCGCGGGCGGCGAGGGATGCGATGACGGCAACACCGCCAGCGGGGACGGATGCAGTTCAGCGTGCCAAGTCGAATCAGGCTGGGGATGCTCCGGGGAGCCAAGCGTTTGCAGCATAGTCTGCGGCAACGGCATCATCACATCGCCTGAAACCTGCGATGACGGCAACACTGCAAACGGCGACGGATGCAGTTCAGTGTGCGCAGTAGAGAATGGATGGAACTGCACAGGACAGCCGAGCGTGTGCAAGGTGCCGAACCCGCAACTTCCGAGTTCGTGCGGAATCGACATGGTGCTCATAATCGACAGTTCTGGAAGCATCAGTTCATCGGAACTCGCGCAGATGAAAACCGCGTTCAATGATTTCGTGGACGCGTTCCTTCCGAACACCCCGACGCAAATCGCGGTCGTTGAGTTCGATACGGAAACAGTCGCTGTTCTGGGTTACAGTTCAAACGTTGCAACAATAAAGGGCGCGATAAACGCCGCTTCAAGCGGAGGCTACACGAACTGGCAGGACGCGCTCGTGGACTCCCACGCGCTCTTCGACAACAGCGCAAAGCCTGACCTTTACGTTTTCGCTTCTGACGGGAACCCGAACAGATACGGCGACCCGCCTGTTTCTGCGACCGAGTCGGTTGCAGTCGCCTATGCAGTCCAGGAGGCGAACCAGATAAAACTCGACGGAATAAGGATAATCACCCTTGGAATAGGCGATGAACTTGACGCTGCGAACCTGAAGGCGATATCAAGCGATGACGCTTATTATGCCGCGAACTTCAGCACGCTCGCGAACACACTCGCCGCACTCGCCGACGACCTCTGTGGCGGCACCGTAACAGTGAAGAAATACGTTGACGCATCCGCAGCTGGCAACTGGACTTTCAGCACCTCTGTTACCGGCGGAACTTCAAACCCAACCTCAGGGCCAACGTCTTATGATGGTTACATTGTATTCTCGATAAACATAAGCGACACGAGCGCGTCGGTTGACGTCACCGAGACGGCGAAGGCAGGCTACGGTTTCGTGAGCGCTTACTGCGTTGACGAGGACCAAAATCCAGCCGGGACTCCGGGCTCTGGAACCGTGACCGGAATAACCGTCACGAGAAACAGCGCAATCTACTGCGAATTCAACAACACAGTGGCCGGCTGCAGGACTGACGAGGATTGCGACAACCATCTTTATTGCGACGGGGAGGAATACTGTGACCTGCGGGATTACACATGCCAGCCTGGAACGCCGCCTGTCTGCGAGGACCAAAATGAATGCACGCAGGATTCCTGCGATGAGGATAACGACAGATGCTCTTACACGAACATATGCGAGCCTGTGTGCGACTACAACATAGGCGCGTGCGTTCAGGCGCTTCCAGGAGATCCAAGAGACCCGTGTCCGAATGGATGGACAACCGACTGCAAGCATCTTGCCTGCGACCAAACCCTATCCTGCGTTCCGAAAGTCGGCCAGCCGGTCGACGCGTGCCTGACAAACGACGACTGCTATGATACGATATGCAACTACGACACGATGATGTGCGAGATGGTGCCGAATGGCACGCAGGGTGATTCATGCGCTCAAGATTCAGATTGTTATTACTACGCGTGCGACTACGTCAGCATAGCATGCGCCCAAACCCCTGGCCAGCAGCCTGACGAGTGCGCCACCTTTATCCCAGACTGCGGGGAGTGCGACGAGGATTCGGACTGCGATGATGGATTCGCCTGCAACGGCAGGGAGTACTGCGACCAGAGTTTCATGTGCCAGAGCGGCGCGTCCGTTGACTGTTCGTATCTGGACAACCAGTGCAACATCGGCGTGTGCACAGAGCCCACTGGCTCGTGCGTGCAGCAGCCTTCGAACGAGGGAGGCCAGTGCGATGATGGACAATATTGTACTGTGAGTGATGTTTGCGCATCCGGAATATGCGGAGGCTCTGAGCGCGACTGCTCGGGCATGAGCGACCAGTGCAACATCGGAGTGTGCAACGAGGAGTTGGACGCGTGCGTGGCGCAGCCTGTGGCAGATGGGACTCCGTGCGAGGACGGGCAATTCTGCACTGTTAACGATACGTGTTACAAAGGCTCCTGCCAGCTCAGCAACCCGCGCGACTGCAGCGGAAACAATTTGTCCGAGATAGCAACGTGCGATTATGTCCCTGATGATTTCAGCGCGACTTTCGATTATGCCTGCGCGTTCGATAGCATTTGCGACGAGGAGAACAATGTCTGCACGAATGGCACGCAGACGCTCACTCACACGTGCGCCGACGCGGATGAAAATGACAACGGACCGGAAATACCCTCGGAGAACGGATTGAGGGCATGCACCGCAGCGTGCGACGGATACGGAACAGAATGCACGCCGTACATAGGAGGGGATGTTTGTTATTACGACGGGCAGTGCAACGCTGACCCTGCATCGTGCGCGTGTATGTACAGCGAAGACTACTGCCCTGTCCCAGGGACGGTAAATAATAGCATATGTTATTACGGAAGGCGCGAGTGCTTGAACGGGGACGGCCAGGGCGGATGCACGCTTACAGAGGAAAACATGACGTGCCGCAACGTGTGCAACGAGACGATCGGCCCGGTTGATACGATCGGACCAGTAATTTCCAACATGAACGTTTCACCGAACCCAGCAGGACCGCTCTGCCCGGCGAATTTCATGAACGCGACCGCGACAGAGAACTGCACGAACATCGCACAGGCAGAGTATTACATTCACACAGTCGGTTATGCAAACATCTGCACGCCGCAGGGAAGCTATCCGCGCGGGAACATGAGCGCGGTCGATGGTAATTTTGATGAGCAGGTCGAGGACATAGGCGCCGCGTTCGACAGCACGGGCCTGTACGACGGCGGAAACTACATGTACTGCATAAGGGCGAAGAACAGCGACGGGTACTGGGGCGCGTGCGAGTGCGAGAGGCTTGAGATAGACACCAAGCACCCGGAGACCATAAACAGCAGCATAACAAACGTGCACTGGATAGACTCTTACGGACAATGGGTGTGCGCTGACAATTTCACATACTACGCATACTTCTGCGACCAGCAGGGACAGTCCTGCATCGCGGACGCGGAGTATTTCGTGAAGCCGCCGATGAGTTTCACGCAGCCGGCAGGAACGGGAATCGGGATGTACCCTGCTGACGGCGCATTCGGCGAGTATGAAACCACGTGCGACCTCGCGTATGACAATGTTACAAACGGAAACTACAGCGAGGGAACGCACGAGGTTAAGGCAGATGCGCTCGACTGCGCGTGCAACTGGGGCAAACTCATCTACCAGACCCCGTTGAAGTTCGTGGTCGACAGAACGCCGCCTGCGGTAGTGAAGAGCGTCGGAACACCAAACGTGACGTGCGGATATTATGGAGACACGCAGGAAGCGAGCGCGTGCTACTACATAAGGACGAACACGCCAATCACGCTGACCGCGTATGATATTGACAACGCGTGGGACCACGTCTACTCGGACATGGTCACAATACATTACAGATACAGATTCAAGGTAAACTATAGCGACTCGTGGGGCGGATGGAGCGACTGGGTCCACGTGAGCGCGAACACGACCACGTTCTATTTTGCAGAGGACAGCATCCACGAGGTTGAGTATTACGCGTCAGACAGATGCGGAAACAACGGGCCGCACTACTACGAAATCGATATCGTCGAGACGCAGCCGCCGACAGTCGAGAAAACCTTACTTGGACCGCAACTGCCTTGTGAGAATGAAGACCCAACGCAATGCCATTCTTGGATAACGCAGCAGACGCAAATACAGCTCACCTGCGTTGACCCAGAGCCGCACCCAGTTGACCAAGGAATAATATACTACCGATATGATGTCGATGGTGCCGGCTTCTCGCAGTGGATGCAGTACTACGAGCCGTTCACATTCCAAGAGGACAGCGTTCACACGCTCGAATACTACTGCATCGATGCTCTTGGAAACAACGGCTCTGTCTACATGGAAATAGACAAGGTTGACACGACACCGCCGACAACAAACAAAACATACGGAACACCGTTCTACACCGACGGAAGAAGCGACTGGATAACATCACAAACTCCTGTCACACTCACTGCAACGGACGGCGGAGCAATCTGCGCAGTCGACAACACAACAACCTACTGGAGAAACACACTGTTGGAAGGCGACACGTCTTGCTACGACGATGCAGTCTGCCAGTTGCAAGTGGGCACAGGAGAATTCAACCAATACACAGGCCCATTCACAAAGAGAGAGGAGTCCTGCCACTTGATAGAGTATTACAGCGTTGACGCGCTCGGCAACACAGAGCGAGTGAAGAAGCAGTGCGTCTTCGTTGACAACACGCCGCCTGCAATAACAAAAATCACCGGAGAGCCTAAAGTCCCATGCGCAGTAGGAGAGGGCTGCGATTACTACATCACGCAGCAGACTCCAATAGACATCTATTGCACTGACAACCAGCCGCATCCGGTCGACAATGCGAACCTCTTCTACAGGTACAACGTTGATGGAGGGAACTGGACCGAGTGGATTGACGGCATAGCCGTTGAGTCGCACAAGCAGATATACTTCACAGAGGATTCAGTGCACAGGCTGCAGTACTACTGCGAGGACGCGCTCGGGAACTCGAACGGAACAAACGCGAGCCCGCATGAGCAGGTCTACAAGGTGGACACCGTCTACCCAAACACCACGAAGACATACGGGACTCCATTCTACACCGACGAGGTCAGCGAGTGGATAACATCGCAGACTCCAGTGTACCTCTCGGCAGTTGATGGAGGAGCAATCTGCGCAGTCGACAACACAACAACCTACTGGAGAAACACCCTGCTCCGAGACGACATACCCTGCTACGATGATGCAGTCTGCCAGTTGCAAGTGGGCACAGGAGAATTCAACCAATACACAGGCCCATTCACAAAGAGAGAGGAGTCCTGCCACCTGATTGAGTTCTACAGCACTGACGCGCTCGGCAACACAGAGCGAGTGAAGAGGCAGTGCGTGTTCGTGGACAACACGCCGCCAGTGGTAACAAAAGTTGTTGGACAGCCGCAGCATGCGTGCGACAGAGAGACAGAGAACTGCGACCTTTACATAACGCAGCAGACGCAAATAAATCTCTCATGCGTTGACCCTGAACCGCACCCAGTAAACAACGTAACTCTCTACTGGCAGTACCGAGTTGACGGCGGAAACTGGACAGAGTTTGCGAGCTACACAGGATTCGCATCATTCACATTCCCAGAGGACAGCGTGCACGAGCTGGAATACTTCTGCGTTGATGTACTTGGAAACACAGCGCAGAACCAGACCGAAATAGACATAGTGGAAACAGTCCAGCCAAACACGACGAAGACGTACGGCACGCCGTTCTACACTGATGGGGTAAGAGACTGGATTACATCACAGACTCCAATCACACTCACTGCAATAGACCCAGACCCGCATCCAGTTGACCACGTCACTACTTACTGGAGAAACACCCTTGTAAGCGACGATTATTGCTGGGCTGATCATCCATTTGATGACTGCCAGTATGCGGTCGGTAGCGGGAACTTCACAGAATACACAGGTCCATTCACAAAAGGAGAGGAGTCCTGCCACCTGATAGAATACTACAGCGCTGATATACTCGGCAACACAGAGACAGTGAAGAAGCAGTGCGTCTTTGTGGACAACACGCCGCCAGTGGTAACAAAAGTTGTCGGAGAGCCTAAGCATGCGTGCGAGGGACAGGAGGAGTGCCACTACTACATCACGCAGAACACGCAAATCAACCTCACCTGCACTGATGTGGGCAACCACCCAGTTGATGCGGTCACATTATACGCAAGCTACTACAACGGAACTGACTGGGTGCAACTGCTGACGTCAGGAGGATTCGTCTCGTTTGCATACCCAGAGGACAGCGTCCACACACTCGAATATTACTGTGAGGATGCACTGCATAATGCAGTGCCTAATGTAACCGAGATAGACATAGTGGAAACAGTCCCGCCCGTAACAAACAAAACATACGGCACACCATTCTACACTGACGGAGTGAGCGACTGGATTACATCGCAAACTCCAGTAACACTAACTGCAATAGACCCAGACCCGCACCCAGTGGACCACATAACAACCTACTGGAGGAACACCCTGCTTGGCAGCGACACGCCCTGCTACGATGACGCAGTCTGCCAGCTGCAGGTTGGCACAGGCCCGTTCAACGAATACATAACCCCATTCACAAAGCCAGAGGAGTCCTGCCACCTGATAGAATTCTACAGCACTGACGCACTCGGCAACACAGAAAATGTTAAGAAGCAGTGCGTCTTCGTCGACAACACCCCGCCAGTAGTCACAAAAGTTGTTGGACAGCCGCAGCATGCGTGCGAGGTTGGAGAGAACTGCGACCTTTACATCACGCAGCAGACGCAAATCAACCTCTCATGCGTCGACCCGGCACAGCATCCAGTAAATGATGTAACTCTCTACTGGCAGTACAGGGTTGACGGAGGCAGATGGATTGAGTTCTCAAGTGAAACAGGATTCGCATCGTTCACATTCCCAGAGGACAGCGTGCACGAGTTGGAATACTACTGCGTTGATGCACTGGGCAACACTGCAGAAAACCAAACCGAAATAGACATAGTGGAAACAGTCCCGCCAAACACAACGAAGACATACGGCACACCATTCTACACCGATGGAGTGAGCGACTGGATTACATCGCAAACTCCAGTAACACTAACTGCAATAGACCCAGACCCGCACCCAGTGGACCACATAACAACCTACTGGAGGAACACCCTGCTTGGCAGCGACACGCCCTGCTACGATGACGCAGTCTGCCAGCTGCAGGTTGGCACAGGCCCGTTCAACGAATACATAACCCCATTCACAAAGCCAGAGGAGTCCTGCCACCTGATAGAATTCTACAGCACTGACGCACTCGGCAACACAGAAAATGTGAAGAAGCAGTGCGTCTTCGTGGACAACAAGCCGCCTGCACTAACAAAAATTACCGGAGAGCCGAAAGTTCCGTGCGCGGTGGGAGAAGGCTGCGATTACTACATCACGCAGCAAACACCAATAGACCTCTACTGCACTGACAACCAACCGCATCCAGTCGACCATGTGAACCTCTTCTACAGGTACAATGTAGATGGTGGAAACTGGACCGAGTGGATTGACAAAATAGACTACGAGTCGCACAAGACAATATACTTCACCGAGGATTCAGTGCACAGGCTGCAGTACTACTGCGTTGACGCGCTTGGAAACTCAAACGGAACCGAGCAAAACCCGCTTGAGCAGGTTTACAAGGTGGACACCGTCTACCCAAACACCACGAAGACATACGGGACTCCGTTCTACACCGACGAGGTCAGCGAGTGGATAACATCGCAGACTCCAGTGTACCTCTCGGCTGTTGATGGAGGCGCAATCTGCGCGGTCGACAATGTAACAACCTACTGGAGAAACACGCTGCTAACAGGAGAGGACGAGCTGGCGTGTTACCACCCAGAACTATACTGCAACTCGGAGTTCGTGCGTGGAGATGGTATTTTCACAATGTACACCGGTCCGTTCTACAAGCCAGAGGACTCGTGCCACCTGATAGAGTATTACAGCGTTGACGCGCTTGGGAACACGGAGCCCATAAAGATGCAGTGTGCATTCGTGGACAACCAGCCCCCGAATGTAGATAAGACTGTCGGGGAGCTGAAACACGCATGCAATGAAACAGAGGGATGCGAGTATTTCATAACGCAGAACACCACGATAAGCCTATACTGCACTGACCCAGACCCGCACCCGGTCGACAACGTGCATCTGTGGTACAGGTACCAGGTTGACAACGGAACGTGGACGCAGTGGATTGACCCGGTGCGCATTCCAGACGTGCAGAAGGATTTCACATACACCGAGGATTCGATACACACGCTCGAGTACTACTGCGTTGACGCGCTCGGCAACTCAAACGGAACAGAAGCGAACCCGCACGTGGAAGTGGATAAGGTAGACACAACACCGCCAGAGACAACGAAACAATTGTACGGTTGCTTCACGCCGTGCTACGAGTGGGAGAACTGCAACTACTGGGTTAACTACAACTTCAGCGCAGGATTCGAGGTGCAGGATGGAGGACCAATCTGCGCGGTCGACCACACGACAACGAAGTACAGGCACAAGTATGACGGATTCCCGTGGTCGCCTTTGGGCGTTTACAATCCAGCGCATAACGTCTCATTCGACTCGCAGGAGGGCTACCACTACCTAGAATATTACAGCACGGATATACTCGGAAACACGGAAACCGTGAAAAGCGAGACGGACGTACTCGATTTGGCGCCGCCGCGTGCATGGGTGCTGAACCCGGTGTCAGGAAGATATTATGCGGACGGGCAGTCCTTTGAAGTGTACGCGCCTGCAGCGGATTTCGTGCTCTACGACGGGCATCCGGCGAGCGGGATAGCAGGAGAGTGCAAGTTCTATGCGCTTGACGTCGGATTCGAGAGCATAAACCAGAGCGAGATACACAACCTCTGGAACTACATCAACCAACTCGCAGGAAACTACACGCTCGTGTACATCGGCTCTGTCCCATATGTTGACGGAGTATGCAGAGGCACGCTCACGATGCCGAGCCCGAGCAACCTGACCGACAAGGCGTTCTTAGTAATTCAGATATTTGATAGAAGTTGCAACGAGTACTTTGATATGGCGCGCGACGCGAACGACGACTTCATACTGATGGAGATAGACAACGAGGTTCCGGGCACGCCAGAACTCTCAACCAACAGCGACGCATGCGACAATGACGGAACTGTCACGTGGAGCTGGACGAACATAGGAGGGGACACGGCATATTATGAATTAGTGATAACAGGAGCGGAGAACATCACTGCGCACGTTGACGCGGACTACTTCACGAAGGCGAACCTGCCCGACGGCGAATACAACGCGAAAGTTAGGGCAGTGGACCAGGTTGGAAACATGGGTGCGTGGTCGAACGGGGTTGATATAACCGTCGACACGATACCGCCACAGGTTCAGTTCGCGTATCCAACGGATGCGATGACTGTAAACGGAATGGTGACAATCACGGTCGAGAGCAACTCAGGAAGCGTAGAAGTATCCGCGGACGCTGTGAACTGGAACGAGATGCTTTGCGACAGCATGTGCACATACTCATGGAACACCACGAACGAGGTTGACGGGCCTCACACGCTCATGGCTCGCGCGTACGATGATTGCGGAAACGAGGGAAGCGCGCGCATACTCGTTGTCGTGGACAACTCCGCGCCGATAGTGACGATAATTTCGCCAGAAGACGGCAAGGAGACGGGCGCGAACACGATGCTCGTGGCAGTGACGAACGAGAATGCGAACTGCGAATATTCGCTTGATGTGCCGCCATATGCAACAATGAGTTACACCGGCGCGATGTACCACAAGCAGGCGTTCAATGGGTTGAGCAATGGAACGCACGCCGTTTACGTGTCGTGCGTTGATGGAATTGGAAACCAAGGCACCAGCTCCGCAACGTGGACTGTTGACGCGGACCTGCCGGATTCGCCGGAGATTACAGCGCCGCCAGAGTGGTACCTGAACGACAGAACAGTGACGTTCACGTGGAAGACAGTGAGCGACGCGGTAAAATACCACCTATACGCGATGGCGTTGAACGGAACGACGATGTTCGACCAGTACTCGACAGACACGTCGGTATCGTACACGTTCCCGCAGGACCCGGAGGACCCGAATCTCTATGCTGATGCCATATACTACTGGTGGGTTAGCGCTGTCGACGACCAGGGCAACGAGGGCGTTCCCTCATGGTCGGCATTCGGAATAGACACGCTAAAGCCGAGCGCGTACGTCAGCAACCCAGGAAGTTACATCTCGGGCAACAACGTCAGAATAGACTACTCCGGAAGCGACATCGGCATCTCCTATCTACAGAGAATCGAACTCTACATCGATGGAAACCTTCTCGACACCTACTACGTCTATGACATCTCCGGTGCGACGTCGTACTACTGGAACACGACCATGTATGTTGACGGGGCGCACACACTGCAGGCAAAGGCATACGACAACGCGGGCAACGAGGGGGATTCCGCGGTCGTGTACGTTGACGTGGACAACACCGCACCGACATCGACAATCATAGCGCCAGAGGACGGCGCGTACGTTGCAGGCGATGCGACAATCCGCGCGTACGCTGTCGACAGCGGAAGCAGCGGCGTAGCCTACGTGGACCTCTACTTGGACAACGAAACGAATACCATGATGGCGTGCCAGGACACTCACGCGGGCGACGGATGGAGTTGCACGTTCAACACGAATAATTACGCCGACGGCCAGTACCAAATCTACGTCTACGCGTGCGACAACCAAGGAAACTGCCAGTACTCGCCAGCAATCGACATGAACATCGACAACACGCAGCCAAGCAAGCCAGCGATATACGCGGACGACC
>CAZWEI010000022.1:0-18905 GCA_964632135.1 Microcaldota archaeon | reverse complement strand
GAGATATCCGAAAGCGGTTGGTTGGTCGAACGGAGGGCGATTCAGCGTCGGCAGGAGGAAAACGATGGATGCGCCTGCCACGAGCCAGATGAGCGCGAGGAATGCGAGAAAAGGAAGGAACCAGACGAGCCTCACCCTGCCGCTCACGCGCTTTTCCATGAAATCACATGAGCACACAACCTTTAAATTACTTAACGGGAAAACGAATTACCGAGTTTTATGGCCGAGAAGTCGTCCGAGGTTTCGGGGTTCTACAAACTGAGTTTTGAGGAGCGCGCGCGTTTCCTTAAGGAGTTCGCGAGCCTGAGCGAGGAGGAGCTCGCGCTGCTCAAGAATACGGGCGCGCTCGGGAAGGAATTTGCGGACAGGATGATAGAGAATGTTGTGGGGGGTTTCACTCTGCCGCTGGGAATTGCGACGAATTTCAGAATAAACGGGAAGGATTATCTGATACCGATGGTTATTGAGGAGCCGTCAGTTGTTGCCGCTGCGTCGAATGCTGCGAAACTCGCGCGCCCAGGAGGAGGGTTCACTGCGAGCGCGGATGAGCCAGTGATGATCGGGCAGATTCAACTCACGAAAATAAAAAACATGAAGGAGGCGCAGCGCGCGGTGCTCGAGAACAAGAACGAGTTGCTCGAGCTCGCGAACAGCAGGGATTCCACGCTCATAAAATTGGGAGGGGGCGCGAAGGAGATTGATGCGCGCGCACTCGAGACGCCGAGGGGCGCGATGCTCGTCGTGTATTTGTATGTTGACGTTCGGGACGCGATGGGCGCGAACGCGGTGAACACGATGGCAGAGATGATCGCCCCGCGCGCAGAGGAAATAACAGGAGGTAAGGCGAGGCTGCGCATCATTTCAAATCTCGCGAGGAAGAGATTGGCGAGGGCGAGCGCTGTTTTTAAGCGAGAAGTGGTGGGTGAGGATGTTGTTGAGGGGGTGCTTGACGCCTACGAGTTCGCGAAGGCGGACGAATACAGGTGCGCGACGCACAACAAGGGGATAATGAACGGAATTGACGCTCTCGCGCTCGCGACAGGGAACGATTGGCGCGCGCTCGAGGCAGGCGCGCACGCATATGCTTGTGTTGGCGGGAAATACCAGCCGCTCACGAGTTACGAGAAAAATAAAAGCGGGGATTTGCTCGGGAAAATCGAGCTTCCCATTGCCGTTGGAACCGTTGGAGGCGCGACAAAGCATCCCGCGGCGAGAGTCGCGCTGAAAATTTTGGGAGTTGGAAGCGCGAGGGAGCTTGCCGGTGTGATGGCGAGCGTGGGGCTCGCGCAGAACTTCGCCGCGCTTCGCGCGCTTTCGACAGAGGGGATTCAGAAGGGGCACATGAGGCTTCACGCGCGCAAGAACGAGAAATAAAGGGGGGGTTGGTGAGGGATGAAGATATCAGAAATTGGAGCGGCCGTTTTCATCGCGTTGTTCGTGTTTGCGGTGTCCTCATACTATCCATCGCAGCATCTGTCGATAGACGCGTACAAGCACGCGGTTCTCCTGCGCGAGTCTATAGGCGGCGAGCAGAAGGGTGAACTTTATACGGGGCTCGCGTACGTTTATGGTTTTCTCGGAGGGAAAAAGGAGGCGATAAACAACGAGACAATCGCGAGCGTGATAAAATACGCGCCGATGGTGCTGGGCGCGCTCGCGGCAGTGCTTTTGTTTTTCGCGCTCAGGAGTCTGTTCTCCGAATTGGTCGCGCTGCTCGCGTCCACGCTTTTCATAACATCGAACTTTTTCGTGCGCGCGACGATGGGGGGCGTTTTCGTTCCAGAGTTCATAAGCGGCGCGCTCGTCGTTTGCGGCGTTTCATTGTTCATACTCGCAGCGAGGACGAATTTCATAATTTTCGCCCTTCTTTCGGCCGCGTTTTTTGCAGGAGGCGCGCGCATCCATCCGCTCGGGGTTTACGCGCTCGCGGGTTTCGCGCTCGCGTGCGCCGCGCAGTTCGTTTACACGAAATTTGAGAAAAGGAAAAGCGAGAAAAAGGAGGCGGGTAGGTTCGCGCTCGCCGCGGTCATCGCGCTCGTGCCCTCCATAATCGCCTCGCTCGGAGCGCAGACAAACCTCGCAACCAGCGCAAACGTCGGCATGGCTGCAGGCGCGTACTCGTTCGCGCTCCCGACCGCCTTATTCGGGATTATGTTCGCCGTTTACAATCTGTCCAAACGCGCGCGGGCCGGCAAGCCCGAGTCGGAGTTTGACGTGTTCGTGGTCGTGATTGCCCTCTCATCGTGCGCGCTCGCGCTCGCCGAGCCTGCGGCGGGAATGCCGGGAATTTATCTGGCTGCCGCGCTTGCGCTCGCAAGCGTGCTGGCGATAAAGGAGGAGAGCAGGATTGGGAAGTTCGTGCTTCCAGCGGCCGTGTTCCTGCTCGCGCTCGCTGTTCTCTGGAACGGCGACATACTGCAGGCAGGTGTCACGTCCATGTTCCTGTTCGGGGTCGCGTATTTCGTGCAGTCGCTTTACGCGGATGCGAAAGTCCTGAGGTACGTCGTGTTCGCGCTGTTCGCGCTGCTGCTCTTCACATCCACGGGCGCGGGCATACTCGCATCCCAGAGCAGGCCAGAGTTCGTTGATGACAGGTGGGCTGGCGCGCTCGCGTGGGCCAGAACGGGCGTGGGGCAGGGCGCGGTGATTGCCGGGGCGGGAATGGAATACCCGATAAAATTCATCGCCGATAAAAACAGCGTCGCCGCGGATGCCGAGATAAACGAGTTTTTGGTCGGCAGCGGGCCGGCGGACGGGCTCAGGGCGCTTGGCGTGGAATACGCGGTTGTTGACGGCAGAGGGCTTTTTGACAGTTCCTTCACGAGCGGCGAGGCGCGCATAGACTCATTCAAGTTCGCCGGGTACAGCATCAATACCGACGAGAACCGGCTCTACGCGGTGTTCAACTCTTCCAGCGGAAGCGAGCTATGGGCGGCCGCGGACCCGCAGAACGGCGCTCTTGTTCAGGACGTCGACCCTAAAATAGTCGACAAGCAGAGCTCGCGCACCGTCTCTTTCAGAAAACTCCTCAAACTGTCAGACGGCCCGTGCAACTGCGTTTCTGACATAGCCGCGCCAGGTTGCAGGGACGCCTGCAGATATATCTACCCGAGAGAGAACTTCGACGTAAATGCGTTCGAAGCGTTCTTCAGCGTGTCGGATAAGTTGGAAAATGTTTACGGAGGAAATTCGAGCGTGCGGGTATTCAGGGTGAGATGATGGCAGAGTTCCACGTGGCCGGGGCGCTTGTGCTTCTGATAAGTTTCGCGGCAGTACTCGTGGCAACTCCGCTGCTGATAAGAAAACTTCGGAACATGCGGATGGTTTCGCCTGACATGAACAAGGAGAAAAAACCTCTCGTGCCGAAAATAGGAGGAATCGCGATACTGCTGGGTTTCAGCCTCTCGGCGCTGCTCTCCATGGTCCTCTACCCCCAGATGAACGTGGCGTACATGCTTGCCGCGATATGCTCCGTCGTGCTCATCGCGTTCCTCGGGCTTCTGGACGACATCCTGAACATACGCGACATATACCGCGTGGTCCTCCCACTCTTCGCAGCGCTTCCGCTCATGGTCGTGAAGGCCGGCGACTCGAAGATAATACTGCCTGTTCTGAACACGCTCGTTGACCTGAACCTCGGCTCGGTCTCATTGCCGCTGATAGGCGTTTTCAGCCTCAACCTCTACGTCCTCCTGCTCATCCCAATAGGAGTTGTCGCGTGCTCGAATCTGATTAACCTGCTTTCAGGATTCAATGGGTTGGAGGCAGGGACCGGCGCGGTCGCGTGCGCGTCGCTTCTCGCCGCCGCCCTAATACTCCACTCCTGGGGGGAGAACAACGTGGAGTCAAGTTTCCTGCTGCTCGCGATGCTGGGCGCGTGCCTCGCGTTCCTCAGGTTCAACTGGTATCCTGCAAAAATCTTCCCCGGGAACATAACAACCTACGCCATCGGCGCTACGATTGTTAGCGCGGTCGTTCTGGGGAATATGGAGCGCGCTGGGGTTATAGCGCTCACCCCTCAGATAGTCGAGTTCTTCCTCAAGGCGCGCTCGCTTTTCAGGGCTGAGAACTACTGCGTTCCCAAGAAGGGGCGGCTTTATCACGACGGGCCGGTTTACTCCCTCACGCACCTGATAATGAAATACGCGCGCCCAACAGAGAAACAGCTCGTGCTCATCCTCCTTTCCGTGCAGTTGCTGTTCGGATTGCTTGCGATATCGAGCCTGTACTGGCCGCAACTCGCGTGAAACGTAGAAAAAATCAGATCTTGCCCTCGATAACCAGGTCCACCATGCTTATCATCTGGTTCACGTTGTCGTAGTCGTGTATCCTGCCTATGTCCATCCAGTACTCGTCGAACACGTAACCGCAGAGCTTCTTATTTGCGGCGAGGACGGCGGGAAAAACGTTGCGCGCAAAATCAAAGTCCGGTTTTATGTAGTTGTAAATTTCCGGCTCGAAAACATAGGAGGCGGAATTCACGAGGTTCTGCACTATCGGCTTTTCCTCGAATTTTATTATTTCGTCGTGTTCGTCAAGCTTCGCTATCCCATACTCGAGGGGCACGCCCTGCTTTTTCAGCCCCACGGTGCCAATCCCGCCTTGTTTCCTGTGGTATTCAATCATTTTCTTTATGTTTAGAGTCGTGAGATGGTCGCCCATCACGACGACGAACGTCCCCTTCACACTGTCCTTGAGCGGAAGTATCGAGCCCGCGGTGTTCATCTCGGTTTTCTCCTCTGAATAGGTTATTTTCACGCCCCACTTCGAGCCGTCGCCGAAGTGCTCTTTTATCTGCTCCTTCAGATAACCCACCGTAAGGACTATGTCGGTGAGCCCGCTTCTCTTAAGGTTGTTTATCACGAACTCGAGAATAGGCTTCCTCCCCAGCGGGAGCATCGGCTTCGGAATGGAATACGTGTAAGGCCTGAGCCTCGTCCCCCTTCCTCCGCAAAGAACAAAAGTCCTCATCACATCACCTCGTTAACGCAACCCCTCGGCATAGGCAATCTCATCCAATCTCGTTTTTCGCGAACCGCGACCATTCGCCTACGAGCTCCTCAGCCCTCTCGCAGGTCCTCGCCTCAGCGAAAATCCTTATGTAATCCTCCGTGCCCGACGCGCGCGCAATGCACCACCCATCGGAATAGTTTATGCGCGCGCCGTCAATCGCAATGACCTCGAGTTTCTCGCTTTTCGCCTTTCCGGTTATCGCGCGTATTGTTTTTAACTTCTTCTCCCCCCGGCATTCTATCCTCGTTTTCGCGTTGAAGTAAACGGGCAGGCGCGCGACGAGTTTTGAGAGCGGCTCGCCCGAGCGCGCCATCGCCTCGACGATTTTCGCCGCAGCGATGAAACCGTCCTTCCCGAAATGAACATCAGGCCAGACGACGCCGCCGACCTCCTCCCCTCCAATGGGCGCGCGAATCTCGCGCATTTTTTCCGAAATGTACGGCCCGCCGACTTTCGTATACACCACGCGCGAGCCGTGTTTTTTCGCCACGTCCTTCACGACGTCGCTCGTCGCGACGGTGGTCACAACGTCGCCCTTCTTTTTCGCAAGAGCGGAATCAACGCAGAGCGCGAAAACCTTGTCCCCGATAACATAGCAGCCTTTCTCATCGATGAAAATCACGCGGTCGCCGTCCCCGTCCCACGCGATTCCGGCGTCCGCCTCGGTCTCGGCCACGCACGCCATCAAATCTTTGACGTTGCTCATCGTGGGCTCGGAATCCCTGCCCGGGAAAAACCCGTCCGGCTGCGCGTTCAGCGTGAGCACGCCGCAGCCCAATTCGCGGAAAAGGTATGGCGCGATAAGCGAGGCGGTCCCGTTCCCGCAGTCGAGAATCAGTTTCAACTTTTCTTTTTTTATTCGCGCGCCATCAACGTATTCTATTATCGCCGAGATGTGGTCGCGGACTGCCTGGCCATAATGCTCAACCCCGCGAATCTGGTTCCACGCAGCGCGTTTGGTTTTGTTTTGCTCAAATATTTTCTCTATCCCCTCGCCCCTCTCTTTTGAAATTGCGATTCCAAACTTATCGACGAACTTTAGCGCGTTCCATTCCGGCGGGTTGTGGGATGCGGTGACAATCACTCCCCCACTCGCGCTCATCCTCGTTGTCTCGAACTCCACGGTGGGCGCAGGCACGACGCCCAAATCAACCGCGCAGCAGCCGGCGCTAAGAAGCCCGGAGACGGCGGCGCTCGCGACCATCTCTCCTGACGTGCGCGTATCCCGTCCAATCAAAACCCTGCCGCCGCCCGCGTAACTGCCAAAGGCAGCGCAAATGCCCGAAACGAACTCGGGAGTCAGGAAGTCCAGCCTGCCCCTGATACCGTTGGTGCCGAAGTAGCGCGCCATATGAATAATTAAATTACCATATCTTTAAAACAGTTACCGATATTGAGAGAGGATTGAATGGCTTCATGGTATTCGTACATAATAAAGGAGAACATGTACGGCTTCGGGATACAGATAGTGACGCTGCTGTCAGGACTGCTCTTCGCCGCGATTTTCCCGAACCTTCTTGGAAGCGAGGAGTTCGGCTACTTCAGCATCACGCTCGCGATTATGAACATGTGGCTGTTCCTGGGCGATTTCGGCACAAGCAGCAGCACGTTCCGGTTTATTCCGCTCGGGCTGAAGAAAAATGCCGCCGGCACCTATTACGCGTTCCTGCTAAAGTGGAAGCTCATCTTCTCCCTGCTCGCGTCCGCGGCGCTTTTCCTGCTCGCGAACTTCATCGCGCTCCAGCTCTACCACCTTCCGTTTCTTTCCTCTGGCCTTAAGGTCGGCTCTGCCTTCGTTCTTTTCTATTCTCTATTCGTTTTCTACGACAACACGCTGACCGCGATAAAAAATGCGAGGTACTCCCTGCTCGCAAACATCGTCTTCTACTCTCTCCGCATAATAGCCCCAGTGCTCGTGTTCATCGTTTTTCCAAACTACGTTGGCGTGATTTTTGGGCTCGCGCTCGCCTCGCTAGTCGCGTTTGTGGCCTCGTATCTCCTCTCGAGAAAATCCGAAGCGCTTGGCGAAAGGGGAAAGGCGACCCTGCACGTTCAGGAGATCAGGAAATTCGCTGGATATCTGACGCTCAGCCACATCGCGGACAACTTCATCGGGTGGGCGGACACGCTAATAATAGGCCTTTCCCAGAATATGTCGCAGGTCGCTTATTACAAAGTTGCCATCCTTTGGGTTTCAGCCGCAGCCGTGCTCAACCCCTTCGCGCAGAGAATTTTCTTTTCAGCCCATTCCTTCGAGGATAACGCGAGAAGCGCGAAGATGTTCAGGCGCATGCTGGGATATGGTTTTGTTTTCTCGTTCCTAATGCTTCTGGGCATGCTACTGCTCGGAAGAAAGTTTCTCTCGTTCATGTACGGCGCGCAGTTCCTGCCCGCTTACGAGGTGCTCGTGGTTCTCGCGTTCCTCGTGTTCGAGACAGGGCTGAACTCCGCGTCCTACCCGTTCCTTCTCGGCAAGGGGCACGTGAAGTTCTATACTTCCGCGAGAATCGCCATCGGCTTTGTCCAGACCGTGCTCTGCCTTCTGTTCACTCCAACATACGGGATAATGAGCACCGCGCTCGCGGTTATGGGCTGCAGGGTCGTGGGGGCTTTCATGTGCGCGGCTTATTCCATGCTCAAGCTCGGCGTGCGAGTCGAATCGCAGCTTATACTAAAGCCGTTCTTATGCGCGGCCCTCGTTTTTGCCGTAACGCAGCCTTTCGTCCACTATGCGTACAATCTCTACACTGGCGCAGCGCTCGGCGCGTGGGTTGTTGTCAGTTATTCAGCGCTGATATTCGTCACAGGAGCAGTGAGCGTCTCTGATGCGCGCGAAGTGCTGCGCGCGCTGGGGAGATAAAATGAAAAACGTGGAAATGAGCATCTGCATGTTCGCGACGGATTTTCCATACGTTGCCGTGGGCGGCGCGGTCACGCAGGGCGGCGGAGGGGCCTGCGCAGCGCAACTCGTGGGCGCGCTCATAAAAAAGGGCGTCAGCGTCTCGGTCATAACGCGCGCAGAGGAAAACTCCAAGGGCGAGATTTTCCGCATCCCGATATACCGAACGGGATTCGCCTATCTTGGATTCAGGGAGAGCAAAATAACTCATTCGGTGTTCGCGCTTCCAACCGCGCTTAGCGTTTTGCGCAGGGAGCGTTTCGACGTGCTCCATTCGCACAACCCGCCTGCGGCTCTCACCGCGCTCGTTGTGTCGAAAATTTTCCGCACCCCGCACCTTCTTACGATGCACGGGCCATGGGCCGGCGTCAGGATGAACCCGCTCACGCGCCTGCTCGGAAGGCTGATAGAGGGCTTCTGCATCCATCTCGCGGACAGGGTGACGTGCGACTCGCGCGCTCTCATGGAAGAGATGATCCGGACTTACAACGTGAGAAGTGAAAAGTTCGCGTACATACCGAATGCAGTGGATATCTCAATTTTCAGGCCCGTGAATAAGAAAAAAGCAAGAGAAAAACTGGGCCTGAAAACTGGCAGCAAAATCGTCCTCTACACCGGCAGGTTCGTTAGGGAGAAGGGGCTGCCCACTCTTCTTGACGCCGCGAAAAAAATAACCGCAGGGCGGGGCGATGTTTCGCTCCTGCTCGTGGGTGGGGGATTTGACGAGCATCTCGTAAAAAATTGGTTGCGGGAGAATCCCGAACAGGCGAAGAAAATAGCCGTGATCCCCTACATAAATTACGAGATGATGCCGTTCGTGTACAACGCGTGCGATGTTTTCGTTCTCCCCTCGCTAGCCGAGGGGATGAGCCGGTCGGTGATGGAGGCGATGGCGTGCGGGCTTCCGGTTGTAGCGACAAACGTCGGGGGGAATCCAGAACTCGTGCAGAACGATACGGGAATTCTTGTAGAGCCTGAAAACCCGCTGCAGCTCGCCGAAGCCGTGTGCGGACTCCTGGACGACGAGAAAAAATCAAAGGCGATGGGAAGGCGCGCGAGAGAGTTCATAGAAAAAAACATGAGCGTTGAGAAAAGGGTGGGCGCGTTTTTAAGAATATACGGTGAGATGAAGCTTAGAAGTGGGGGAGACAGTGAGGAAAAACAGCGCGCCCTATAGAATACTAAGATTGTTCAAACGAGTGTCCGACGTGTTCGTTTTCCTACCGTTGGAAAGGTACCGGAACCATCAAAATCTCAAGCATATAATCCATTTCTACAGAAACAGGGTTGTTCTGGATTGCGGATGCGGGCACGGGGAGATGAGCTACACTCTGGCCGAGGATGCCAAACTCGTTTACGGGATCGACATAGACCCGGATTCCTTAAAACGAGCCCGGGAGCCTTTCTTCGGCAATCAGAAGCCGAACATAACCTACAAAATTGGCGACGCGCGCAGCATTCCATTCCCGGACAGTTTTTTCGATTTTGTCTTCTGCTCGGAGGTTATAGAACACGTCGAGGACTACAAGAAAGTTTTTGAAGAGATCAACAGAGTTTTAAAGAAAGGCGGAAAAGCTTATTTTACAACGCCATACAAACCGATGCAGGAAAGGGAGTACGAATCATACGACGAAGAAACAAAGAAAAAATATCTGCGGTGGTTGAAAAACGTCGGGCATGTGCGATTCGGGTTTGATGAGGAGGAGATAACCAAGGTAGCAAAAAAGACAAACTTCAAGGTGCTGAGGTTTGAATACGCCATCAAAAATTGGGTTAACATCAAATACTACGAGTTTGGATTGAAAATGAGTGATAAATGGTTTTGGGAGATAGTCGGTCCGGCGTTGGCGCCATTAGAAACACTATACTGCCTGATTTTTACCAGAAACGAGGTTAGCACGCCCGGAACAGGTTTGGGGATGAGGGTATTGCTGGAAAAAGAGTGAAAGAGAGTGAAGGACATGTGCGGCATAGCGGGTTACATGGGCGAGTGCGACAAGCGCATTCTCAGGAAAATGCTCGACGTCATTTCCTACAGGGGACCGGACGACTGGGGCGTTTACACGGACAAAGGGGTCGGGCTCGGCAACCGCCGCCTCTCAATCATAGATTTGAAGACCGGGAAGCAGCCAATCCACAACGAGGAGGGGGATGTCTGGGTCGTCTACAACGGGGAGATTTACAACTACAAAAATCTCAGGAGCGAACTGGAAAAGAAAAAGCACAAGTTCTACACCGCAAGCGATACCGAAGTACTCGTGCACGCGTACGAGGAATGGGGCGAGAATTTCGTTTCGCGGCTGCGCGGGATTTGGGCGTTCGCGCTCTGGGACGCGCGCAGGAAAAAACTTCTTCTCGGAAGGGACGAGCTCGGCGTGAAACCGCTTTACTACTCTCTCATTGGAGGAAAGCTGCTTTTCGGCTCAGAGATAAAATGCATCCTGCAAAATGCCGAAATAAAACGAAAACTAAACCCGCGCGCGCTGGAGTGCTTCCTTGCGTTCGGCAGCGCTTTCGGCGAGGAGACGCTTTTCGAAGGGATTAAAAAAATCCTCCCGGGGCACCTGCTCTCATGGGAAAAGGCGCGCGCGCGCATTTCAAGATACTGGGAGCCTGTGATGGACCCGCGCCCTGGCGATGAGACGGAGTTTGCCGCGAGGATAAAGAACCTGCTTTCCGAGTCGGTCGAAATCGAGCTGATGAGCGACGTGCCGCTGGGCGCGTTCCTTTCCGGCGGCGTGGATTCGAGCGCGGTCGTGGGTTTGATGAGCAAATTCGTTGACAAGCCGGTGAAAACCTTCACCGTGGGTTTTGGCGAAAAGGACGACGAGGTGGAGTACGCGCGCGCCGTCTCGGAGCATTTCGGCACAGACCACCGCGAGCTGATGGTCGATGAGCACAGGGTCGTAAAACTGGTTCCGCGACTCGCGTGGCACTTCGACGACCTCACCGGGGACGCCGCGGCTGTTCCAACATACTTCGTGTCAGAGCTCGCGCGCAGGCACGTGAAGGTCGTGCTCACCGGCGAGGGCGGGGACGAGCTCTTCGCGGGGTACAACAGGTACAAGATAATGTCTGGCGCGCTCTGGTTCGTTCCAAAATCGTTCAGGGTTAATTTCTTCAAGGACGTGGTCAGCATTTTCAAGGAGCGCGAGATAAACGGCATGCTCCCTAGGCAGGCGCATGGAAACGCGTTCGACCGCTTTTTCCGCCTGTATTTCAAAATCCGCGCAGACCCGCTCAACCAGGCGCTCCTCTGGGGCATGGCTGAGGTCCTCCCAAACCAGCTTCTCTCGAAGGTGGACAGGACGACGATGGCGAACTCGCTGGAGGCGCGCGTGCCGTTCCTTGACAAGGAGATGGTCGGCCTCGCCGGCGAGTTGCCAACGAACATGAAGATGCGCGTATTCACGGGCAAGCACATCCTGCGGAAGGCGGTGCGCGAACTCGTGCCTCATGACATCCTGCGGAGAAAGAAGCACGGCTTCGACGTCCCGCTGCTCGCGTGGTTCAGCGGCGAACTCGGGGAATACGCGCAACAAATTTTGAGCGACAGGGACGCGAGGGTGCGGCGCTACATAGAAGGGTTTGAGAAATTCATCCCGGATAAAATGCGCACGGATAAAAAACAGGCTAGAAAAATATGGCACCTGCTCGTGCTCGAACTATGGCTCAGGACTTTTATGGAAACCGGTAAACCACGGATGCCGGGATAGCGGTGTAAGAATGGATGTCATAATCGCAGTGCACACTGAGTTCGGCTTCGTAGAAAATGGAAGGGTCGTGTTCGACCGCGAGACAGAGGGGGGCGCGAGAGACGGAATCCGCAATCTGCTCTCCATCGCGGACGAGCGCGGCGCGAGGATATGTTTTTTCCCGAAGCCGGAGGTGCTTGATGCTTCGGAAAAGGAAATAACGCGCGCGCTCAAACGCGGGCACGAAATCGGCCTGCATATTCATCCAGAGGACAAACTTCTGCTGAGGAACAAACTTTCGGACGGCAGGTCCGCAGCGCTTATGCATTATAAAAAAGAGGAGCAGCAGAGGATGATGCGCTTCGGAAAAGATATGATGAAGAAGAAGTTCGGGATAACACCGCGCGCATTCGTTGCCGGCAAATGGAGCGAGAACAACCACACCCGCGTGGCGCTCGAAGCGCTCGGCTTCACGCACGACTGCTCCCCGTTCCCAGGTCAGCACTCGAACACGTGCGACTGGGGCAAATTACCGAAAATGTGCGCGCCCTACCGCCCAGCAAGCGCGGATTATCAGGTGCGCGGGAGATGCAAACTGCTGTACGTTCCAGTTTCAGAGCTCATAACCGGCTCGACCGCAAGCCCTGAATCCACGCGCGATTTCGGTGCGTCAGTCCTGATGGCCGCGTTCGAGGACTATCTTTCGCAGGGGATGCCGGTGTTCCACATCCCGCTCCACTCTGCGAGCATGACCGATAAAAACATGCGCGGTATTATGGCTAAATTGCTGGAGTTCATAAGTCACAGCAAGGGCGCTCGCTTTGTCCAACCAACAAAAATCAGAGACACTGGCGCGCGCCAGGGCTCGCCGAGACTGTTACCGTACATAAAGCGAGTTGATGCGCGCGTGCTCTCGCACGTCCTCTCTCCGGCGTTTCTGCTGCGTAGGGCAGGCTTCAGGCGCGGGTAGCGCACGAAAAATTTATATTGTTTCGAACTCATGCGTTTGCAGGTGATAAAACGAAAAAGAAAATGAGAGTTTCCCTTCTCTTCCCGGCTCTTGACTCGCCGTCGCTAACGAACCCGCTGGGCATCGTTTTCATCGGCACGTACCTGAAGAAAAACGGGGTCGACGTCAGGCTCATGGACCTCCAATTCTCGAAATCGTTCGAGGACTGGAAGGGCCATCTCGAGGAGTACAAGCCGGACATAGTGGGCATCTCAGTGCTAACGCTCATAGCGAACTTCGCGTACAAGGCAGCGCAGATGGCAAAGGAGTTCAACCCAGACATAAAAGTAGTGATAGGAGGCCCGCACGCGTGCGCGATGCCAGAGGACATGCTGAAAAGCAAAAACGTGGACATCGTGGTCGTGGGCGAGGGCGAGAAGACGATGCTCGAACTCGTGCGCGCGCTTGAGACAGGAAAGGACCTTGCGGCTGTGAAGGGAATCATCTACCGCGAGAAAGGGAAGATAAAACACACCGCGCCGCGGCCCTACATCGAGGATTTGGACGAATTGGGGATACCGGACAGGGACCTTCTTCCCACATATCCAAAATACCTGAAATTCCCGACTCCGTTCCCGTACGTAATGCCCCACACGTACATCATAGGAAGCAGGGGCTGCTTCGGGAACTGCTCATTCTGCCAGCCAATGCTGAGGAAGATATTCGGCCCGCGCGTGCGGTACAGGAGCCCGAAGATGATTGTTGATGAGATGGAGCATCTCGTGAACAAATACAATGCAAAGAGCATATATTTCGCCGACGATACTTTTACTGCGAACAAGCAATGGGTGACCGAATTCTGCGAGGAGCTCATCAGGCGCGGCCTGCAAAAGAGGATGGTCTGGCTCGGGCAGACCAGGGTGAACGTTTTGACGAAGGAGCTCGCGCAGTTGCTGAAACGGAGCGGGTGCATATTCCTCGCGTTCGGCGTGGAGAGCGGGAACCAACGCGTGCTGGACGAAGTTTATACAAAAGGCATAACCCCCGACCAGACGCGCAAGGCGTTCAAGATATGCGACGAGGTCGGGATACTCACGGAAACCGCGCTCATAGTTGGATGCCACGACGAGACGCGCGAGAGCGTGATGGACACCATCAAACTCGTGGAGGACGTAAATCCCGATATCGCGGACATTCATTACCTCACGCCAACCCCCGGCTCGCGGCTTTTTGAAATATACAGCGAAAAAGGTTATCTCGAGTATAAATCAACGGACGACCCAGATAGATATACGCCCGGGCTCGTGAAACTCAAATATCTCACCAAAGACGAACTGATTCAACTGAGGAACGAACTCGACAGGGCGTGGCACAGGAGAAAGCGGATATGGAAAATGAAGTGGATTGGAGTAAAACACGCGTGGAGCGTGTTCAGAGTTACTGGCAGCCTCTACGAGGGGGTTTACGCGCTGCTCCGTCACCTAATGCACAGCGACTGGCGTGCATATCAAATCGCGAGATACATCGGCGATTACCAAAAGCGTATGCGCGCGATTCGGCACAAGCAGGTCTCGCAGCAGGCGATGAGCGAAAAATACAGGTGGGTGAAGGAGGGTTCTGATGCGTGACAACAACGCCCTTCGCGCCCGCGAATTCGACCTTCACGCGAAGGAAAAGTACTACGAGAAACTGCGCGCGAAGTACGCGCCGACGCTCGAGATAGAGCAGAAGATATTCTCATCCCTGGCAGCGGCGAATCCGCGGGTGGTGCTCGACGCGGGCTGCGGGGAGGGGCACTTCATAAGATGGGCTGCGAAAAAACTTCCCAGCGCGAAATTCATGGGCGTGGATTTCTCCAAGGGGATGTGCGGCCGCGCAAGGGAGAACACCGCGAACCTGCCGAACGTGCGGATACTTAATGCCGACGTGACGCGGATGCCGATAAAAACAGGCAGTGTTGATTTTGTCGTGTCGTTTGATGTGTACGAGCACCTGCCGCTCAACAAAAGGCCGGACTTCTTCGCTGAAATCCGCCGCGTGCTAAAACTCCGCGGGCTTGGCGCGCTCACTACTCCGAACAAACTCTCCTGGAACGTTTTCCTCCACCCGCGGACATTCCTGAAAGTTTTTTTCGACGAGCACGGCTCTGAGAGCGAATGGTCGCGCTGGGAGTCGGGCTCGGGCATACGCAGAAAAATGGAATCCGCAGGCCTGCGCGTTCTGCGTTGCGAGACCTACCCGCTAATAGAACCGAACGTGAGGGAACAGCGAATCGCGCGGCTGCTGAAACTCTTGTCAGGAAACAGATTCGGCGTTAAGCAGATGTTTTTTTATGAAAAAAGTTAGGAGGCAGATGAGCGCATGTGCGGCATAGCGGGTTACATTGGCGAGTGCGACAAGCGCATTCTCAGGAAAATGCTCGACGTCATTTCCTACAGGGGACCGGACGACTGGGGCGTTTACACGGACAAAGGGGTCGGGCTCGGCAACCGCCGCCTCTCAATCATAGATTTGAAGACCGGGAAGCAGCCAATCCACAACGAGGAGGGGGATGTCTGGGTCGTCTACAACGGGGAGATTTACAACTACAAAAATCTCAGGAGCGAACTGGAAAAGAAAAAGCACAAATTCTACACGGCGAGCGACACAGAGGTGCTCGTGCACGCGTACGAGGAATGGGGCGAGGAGTTCGTGAGGAGGCTGCGGGGGATGTTCGCGCTAGCGCTCTGGGACGGGAATAGAAAAAGGCTGCTGCTCGCTCGGGACTGGGTTGGCGAGAAGCCCCTGTATTTCGCAGACGCTGGCGGAACGTTGCTTTTCGGTTCTGAGATAAAATCAATCCTGCAGCATCCCTCAGTGAAAAGGAAAGTGAACCCAGACTCGCTGTCGTATTATCTCTCTTTCGGCTGCACTCCTCCAGAAGATACCATGCTGAGCGGCATTCACAAACTTCAGCCTGCCCACGTGATGATATGCGATAAAAACGGGAAAAAGACAACAACGGAGTACGCGCGCCTGACACGCGCACAGCGCGAGACAAGCGAGGAGGCTGCGGTTGAGCGCGTCAGGGCGCTGCTTAAATCATCCGTCAATTCGCGCCTCATGAGCGACGTGCCGCTGGGCGCGTTCCTGAGTGGGGGCATAGACTCCGCGAGCACAGTTGCTCTTATGAGCGAGATTTGCGATGCACCCGTAAAAACATTCACAGTGGGATTCGGCGAGGAGGACGACGAGTTCGGCTATGCGAAGCGGATAAGCGAGGAATTTGGCACAGAGCATCACGAGCTTAACGTCGGATATGAGCGCCTTCCCTCGCTTCTTCCAAAAATAATTTGGCATATGGACGACCCGCTCTCGGACTCTACGATGTTTCCCACCTATCTCGTTTCCGAGCTTGCGAGCAGGCACGTGAAGGTCGTGCTCGTTGGCGAGGGCGGGGACGAGATTTTCGGCGGCTATCCGCGCTACTCCCCTCTCGCCGACTGGTGGTATGCGCCCCGGGGCGTCAGGCTGTGGCGCTACATGAGATACGTGACGGTTTTCAAGGACGGCGCGAAAAACAGGCTGCTGAAAAAGCCCGGCGCGCCTGCGTGGGAATACGCAAAAAAATATTTCTCGGGTGGCGCGAGCCTGCTTGACTGCGCGCTCGAGTTCGAAACGAAAACACTTCTGCCAGACGACCTTCTGCTGAAGGCGGACAAGATGAGCATGGCGCATTCAATAGAGGCGCGCGCGCCGTTCCTGGACTACGAACTTGTCGAATACGCCGCGACTCTTCCGCCGCGCATGAAGTTCCAGAACGGAGTGGGCAAGCTCATACTCCGCAAGGCAGTATCCGGGCTCGTGCCGCGCGAGACGCTCGAGCGCGCGAAACACGGGTTCAGCGTCCCGCTCGCGAGATGGTTCTCGAGCGGCGCGCTCGACTTCGCTGTCGAGAAACTTCGCGACAAAACAATGGGCGAGTATTTCGACTCCCGCACCCTGAACTCGTACGTGGAGAGCAGAACCGCTAAAGATCACGCGAGGTTATGGCATCTGCTCGTGTTCGCGATGTGGCACCGCATTTTCATCGACGCTGAAAAGATAACCGCACCTAAGAGTTAATGTCTGGTGGTGTCCTAATGGCGAAAATTTCCTGGCTCATCGCGGCTTACAACGAGGAGGACCGACTGCCCGATACCGTGAAAGGTTTGCTAAACGAGTTCGACGGCATGGACCTCGAAATCATAATAAGCGACGACGGCAGCTTTGACCGCACGTTCGAGGTGGCGAAAAAACTCTCGAAAACAAACAAAAAAGTTTTCGCCGTGACGGCCCCGCACGCGGGAAGAGGGAGCGCGCTCAGGAACGGAATAAAAAGCGCGCATGGGGGCGTTCTCGTTTTCTCGTCAGCGGATTTATCCATGAGCAGGAACGAACTGAAAAAATACGCGGAAATGCTCAAGACCAGCGACATTGTCTTCCTATCAAAAAATCTTCCAGGCTCGTCCGCGGCAAGCAGGACGCCGCTCAGGGATTTCCTCAGCCGCGCGTTCAACGCTATCGTCAGGATATGCGGCGGCGTGCGCTTCAGGGACACGCAGGGCCTTAAGGTGGTGCGCGCGGACGCGCTGAACAAAATACTGCCGCAGTGCGACAACGACGGCTTCCTTTTCGACACGCAGCTCGCTATATACGGGAACAGGGCAGGGTTCCGCATCGCGGAGATGCCCTGGAAGTTCGTGGACAGGCGTGGCGGAAGCGTTAATTGGAAGTCTGTTTTAAAAATGTTCGTCGACCTCTTTGTTGTGATAGTAGCGTTCAGGACAGGAGTGAGGATTTGAAGTCTAACACGCGGAGCGTTCTGCTCGTGGTCCCGCCAGAGACCGAAGTAAAAGACGTAAAACAGACGGGCTCCAAATGGCCGAGGATAGGAATAGCCTATCTCGCCGGCTATCTCAGGAAAAACGGTGTGAGCGTCAGCGTGCTCGACTGCAAGGCCGAGGGCATAAACCACGACGGCGTTGAGGAGAGAATAAGGCGCGCATCCCCGGGAATACTCGGCGTTACCAGCTTTACGGAGGAAATTTTATCCGCGGCAGAGGTTTGCCGCCGGGCAAAAAAAGTGAGCAAAAACATCATCACGGTAATAGGGGGTCCCCACGCGTCGGCCATACCCAAGCGGACCCTTGAGGAGTTCGGCAGCATAGACGTCGCGGTGTGCGGCGAGGGCGAGCAAACCCTTTTCGAGCTCGCCTCTGGGAAGCCGTTGAAGGAAGCGGAGGGAATATTCTTCAGAAAAGGCGGCAAGATATTCTCAACGAAGCCGCGAGGCGTGATAGCGAACATAGACTCAATGCCGATGCCGGCGTGGGATATGTTCCCATTGGACAGGTACAGGGGAATTCTCACAGAGCAGCTGCGGGAGGAGACGAAAAGCAGGGAGCTCGAGCTCCCGATTCTCTCTGCGCGCGGCTGTCCGTTCAAGTGCAATTTCTGCTTCAAGGTATACGGAAGCACGCTGCGCCTGAGAAACCCGAAAAAAGTAGTGGACGAGATCGAGTACGACATCAAGAATTACGGGGCGACCCACTTCTTCTTCGTGGAAGGCACGTTCGGGATAAACAAAAAATGGGGCGTCGAGCTTTGCGACGAGCTCATCGCGCGCGGGCTGAGCAAGAAAATAAGCTGGGTTGCGGAGACGCGCGTGGATGCGACAGAGGAGCTTCTCAGGAAAATGAAGGAGGCCGGATGCAAGAGCATCGGCTTCGGCGTGGAGAGCGGCGACCCGGAGATACTCGCGAGAAGCGGGAAGGGGATAACGCTCGATATGGTTAGGAGGACGATCAGGCTCGCCAAAAAAATAGGGTTCGCCGTCGAGTGCTATTTCATCTTCGGGCATCCAAACGAGACTCGCGGGAGCATCGAAAAGACGATGCGACTGGCGGAGGAGCTTGACCCGGACCTTTTCAACATAGGCATCATGATTCCCTATCCCGGCACCGGAGTGCGCGCGCTTGCAGAGCAGGGGCTCGGCGGCTATCACCTCTTGTGCCACGACTGGAGCGAGTACACGAAGCAGCGTGGCGGCCCGCTGGAATTAAAAGAAATTCCCATAGACGAACTCAGAAAGCTCCAGGCGCGCGCCTATATGCGATTCTACATGAAGCCGCACAGGATCATAAAAATACTGCGAACCTTGCCGCCTTCGAAAATAATAAAAATATCCCTTGATTTACTAACCGTGTCCCTGGGGCTAAGGAGAAAGGAGTGATTTTTTGAAAAGAATATTTTTTGTCATTACCGGAGGAGGATGGAGTGACGAAGTGCGAAAGAACATGGTGTACTGGCCGCAGCGCATGGACATAAT
>CAZWEI010000021.1:0-19262 GCA_964632135.1 Microcaldota archaeon | reverse complement strand
AGCAGCCCCATTTTATGCGGGGATGTCTGAGCCTGGTCTATAGAGCAGGCCTCAGAAGCCTGTGGCTTAGTGCCTTCGTGGGTTCGAATTCACTTGCGCGCGGCGGAATAGTTGCGCGCTCGCGATGCGCGTCCCACTCCCCGCATTTTATTTTTTTCTGTAACAAGAGCAGGCCGTGATGCGCTCGTGCGCGCGGATGAATTACAGCTTCTTGGCTTGGCACGCTATACTCCATAGGCGAACTTTTGATTTAAGGCTGTGTGTGGCGTTCCTTTTTTTGATCGCCTCGACAAGTTCGTCCACAACCGCATTGCGTTTATCTCTAAAATCTAAATCTGCGTCTATGCGGTGCGGGAAATTTTCGAGTATGCGTCTAAGCGCTTTCTCTCCGATATCCGGATTTATTTTTCCTTTTTTCATGGCTTCCACTACATAATTTTTAGAAGTGGCGCCACCGATGAATACGAGACTTTCTGCCGCAGTCTCACGGACTTTTTCGCTATTGTCGTGGATTGCCATATCCCCGAGAATCTCTACTGCCTTTTCTTCCTTAAAATTTCTCAATGCTTTCGCAACCGCGATTCTCACGCTATCATTTTTTTTCGCATAAGCGCATTTGCGTAGGATAGGAATAGAAGACGCCGATCCGAGCTCGCCAAGCTTTTCTATGCACCCGATACTGTCCTGCTCATCACCGCTACAAAGTCCGAACTCTAATGGCGCAGAATAAAGTTCGAGCGCCCATTCGAGCTTTTCCGCCAATCTCGACTTTTTATCCTGCTCAATCATAAAACTCACTTCCAACCAATTCGCGCTAGATGAACATCCAGTTCTCTATGTTGCCGAGAAGTAGCACCAACTGGGCCAGGTTCTTTTTCGCATCGGAATCAGGAAGCTCCGCGAGCGCGTGCGCCGCCTTCTCGCCGTATGCCTCTATCACGCCTTTCGTGTAGCCGAACGAGCCGAGGCGCGCGAGGAGGTCGTTAAACTCCCTCAGTTTATCGTTGTCTATGCTCTTATCGCCAAGCGCGGCCATTATGAATCCCCTCTGCTCCCCGTCGGCGACGCCGAGCGCGTGGATTACCGGAAGCGTCATCTTCCCCTCTTTGAGGTCGTTGTGGGAGATTCCCTTGAAGCCGCGCGAGTATGAGGGATTGTCGCTCGGGATGACGAAATCCATAAGGTCGTTTCTTATCTGGACCGCGATGCCGTAGTATTTTCCAAACTCCGAGAGAGCATGCGCCGTTTTCTCGTCTGCGCGCGCAGCAAGCGCGCCGAGCAGGATGCAGTTCTGGATGAACGCGCCAGTTATTTTGTAGGTTCTGTCGAAATAGGTTTCCTCGCTGAGCTGTTTGTGCGTGTTCATTTTCAAATCCGAATATTGACCGGAGTATATAACGTAATGCGTATCGGTGAAGAGTTTGCTTATGCGCGCGAAGTTTTCCATTCCGCTTGCATCGTGAACCGCCTTTCCTGCGAGTTCGCGAAGGAGCATTCCTGCGATAATCGCGTTGTGCTCCCCATATTTTCGGTGGACCGTTATCGCGTTGTGGCGGAGGTCGCAGTTGTCAAAAACGTCGTCGATAACGTACGTGGAAATATTCAGAAGCTCTACCGCGGTCGCGAGCGGAAGAACAGTTTCGAAATCCTTTCCGCCGCCAGCCTCGAAGCCCAGCCTAACTAATGTGGGGCGGAGCATGGACGCGCGCTGGTTTTCACCAACTTTTATTTTCGGGAGATGAGCAACAATTTCGTAAAGAGCGGGGTTTTCGGAGCGCAGGGGCTCGAGGTATTCGAGCATTTTTGGATTCACGCGCTCCGAGGTCTCGCGCATGAAGGAGTATATTGACGAGTTTAATTTTGTTTTTTTAGGGCTCACGCTAGCCCCGGATATTTCACTCATATCAGCTTCACCTTGGCCGCTTCACCTGCAAGTATTACGAATTCGGGAGATTTAAAACATTGGATTGAATTTTTTATCAAAATGGAAATATTTAAATAGTAGATTACGTATATGTTAAAATATGGGCCCAATAGCACTGGATGTCAAGGACAAAAAAATATTGTACGAGTTGGATTTGGACTCGCGCCAGAGCTTCTCGCGCTTGGGGAAGAAGGTGCGGCTCTCGAAGGAGGTCGTGAATTACCGAGTGAAGAGGCTGATGGAACTCGGCGTGGTGAGGCAGTTTCATACAGTAATTAATGTGGGCAAACTGGGGTATACAAGCTTCAGGCTTTTCCTTCGGCTCGGGGGCGCGACACCATCGAAGGAGAAGGAAATCATCGAGTATTTGCTGAAACAAAAAATTGTTATTTGGCTCGTGAGCGTGGAGGGAAACTGGGATTTGGTGATGTGGTGCTGCACGCGTGATTTGAGGGGATTGGGCGGGTTTTGGAGGGAGCTGTTCGCGCGCTACGGTCAGTTTATCGAGGATAATTGGCTGTCCGTATGGAGCAAGGTTTGGTATTTCAGGCGCGCGTATCTCCTTGATAAGAAATTTGATAACACGCGCGTTGATGTGTTCATAAGCGAGCCGGAAGAAACGAGCGTTGATGAGAGCGATGTGAAAATTCTTCGAGTGCTCGCGGGGGATGCGCGCGCGCCTGTGATAAGGATTGCGCACGATGTTGGGCTTTCCGAGAAAACGGTTGAGAGCAGGATTAAGGCGATGGTGGGGAAGGGCGTTATCGCGAGTTTCAGAACGTTGTTTGATTTGGATTTGCTCGGAGTGCAGTATTACAAAGTTCATTTCAAACTGCAGAGCATGACACCGGAGAAATTAAAGGAGATGAGGGCGTATGCGCGCGCGCATCCGAACGTCGTGTATGACAACGAGGTTTTGGGGGGAGCGGACTTTGAGATAGACGTACAAACGCGCGGGGAAAGGGAGTTCCGCGCGTTGCTGGATGAGATGAGAAACAAGTTCGCTGAGCACATCCGCTCGCACGAGGTGTTGAGATATTACAAGGAATACAAACTCGGGTTCCTGCCTGCGCGCGAGAGCGGAGATGAATAACTATATAAATAAATGACGAGGAGGTTATACGAGAATGCGAGTTGGTTGAATGGGCGATAAAAACGACAAGGAGAAAAGCGAGTTCAGGGAGGCGAAGGGCGCGGACGACCAATTTGTCCAGGAGGACAAAGGGTCCATTCGCGCGAAGCGCGAATTGGAGGAGGAGAGCACGAAGACAGAGCACAAAAAATCAAAAGAAAGCAAGGCGGATAAGGAGCGCGAACTAAGTGAACGTGAGAAGAGCATACGAAAACTTCTCGAGGCGATGGCAGCGAAGTTCGAGTCGAGAAAGGAGAGCGCGAAAGTGAAGACTGGGATTAAGGGGTTGGACGAGATTATTGAGGGCGGGCTTCCGCGCGGGAGCATAGTGACCCTCAGCGGCGGGACAGGGTGCGGAAAGACGACTTTCGGCGTGCAGTTTCTTTACTTCGGCGCGACGAAGCAGAACGAACCAGGGCTGTACATCTCTTTCGACGAGCACAAGTCCATGATGTTCAGGAACATGAGGAGGTATGGCTGGGATTTGGAGAAACTGGAGGACGGGAAGAAATTCCTTTACATAGAGTATCCCCCGTACGAGATAGGGCATTTCGTATCTCAGGAGACGATGATACACGATTTGATTCGCGAGATGGGCGTTAGGAGGCTCGTGATTGATTCAATAACGCCTGTTGCGCTAACGTTCGAGGACGAGCAGAAGAGGAGGATGGGACTTCTGAAACTGATTGAAAAAATAAGGAAGTGGGACTGCACGACGCTGCTTATTTCGGAAACAGTGGAGGAGTGCCCGAAAACGAAGTTCGGAATCGAGTTCCTCAGCGACGGGTTGATTCATTTGGGCCACGTGCAGATTAAGGGCTGCAGGGAGAGGACGCTCGAGGTCGTAAAACTGCGCGGTGTCATTCACGGGTGCGAGACTTATTTGATGAAGCTTGCTTCTGATGGGATAAGCATGCACAAGATGTAAGGTCGTGCTATGGATACTATCGACCCCTGGAGCAACGAGCTCGTAAGCTATGACAAACTTTTCACAGAGTTCGGGATGCAGAAAATTGACGAGGGGATTTTGAGGAGAATAAAGAACAAGAACCGCCTTTTCAGAAGGGGGATAATCTTCGCGCACAGGGAGTTTGATAAATTCCTGAGCGCGTATGAGCATCACAAACCCATTGCAGCGATGTCAGGGATAAAGCCGACTGGCGATTTCCATCTTGGGAGTAAATTGACCGCGGAGGAGCTCATATTCCTGCAGAAGGAGTTCGGCGCAAAAGTGTTCTACGGGATTGCGGACTTGGAGGCGTACGAGGATAACGGATTGAGTCTGGAGGAGAGCGCGAAAAACGCGGTAGGAAACGTTGCAGACCTTCTCGCGCTCGGGCTTGACCCGAACAACGCGTATATCTGGAAGCAGTCGCGCGAGAGCAACGTGATGAGGCTCTCGTTCATTTTCGCGAGGAAGGTCACACTTTCGATGCTCAAGGCGCTTTACGGCGAGAGGTCCATCGGATTGTATTTCACCGTTCTCACGCAGGCAGGGGACATTCTTCTTCCCCAGTTGAAGGAGTTCGGGGGACCGAAGATGACTGTTGTTCCGGTGGGCGCTGACCAGGACCCGCACATCCGGCTCGCGCGCGACATCGCCCAGAAATTCCAGTCGGGGTATAAATTCATAATTCCTGGCGCTACTTATCACAAATTTTTCAGAAGTATGAACGGCGAGTTCAAGATGTCGAAGAGAGACCCGATGAACATACTCACGCTGGGCGACGACCCGAAACTTGCGGAGAAAAAAGTTCTGAGCGCTTTCACAGGGGGGCGCGCGACTGTGGAGGAGCAGAAGAGGCTCGGCGCGGAGTGGAACAAGTGCGTGATTGCTGAATTGTGCACGTTCCATTTTGAGGAGGACGACAAAGCACTGAACGAGAGGATGCATGGCTGCCTGTGCGGCACGCTGATGTGCGGGGAGTGCAAGAAACAGGTCGCGGCGAAGGTCGTCGCGTACCTCAAGCAGCATCAGGAGAAAAGAAAGAGGATGCTTCCTAAAGCGAAAGAGATATTAGGCGCGGATGAGAACGAATAGTGTTGTTTACCGCGCACGGTCTTACGGGGTGGTTTTGTGGCAGAAAAATTAGTTCAATCTCCTGAAACCGAGAAGAAACTACCTGACGTACTGGCGAAGCTGAATTTGACGCCCGAGAAAGTTACCGCTATCGAGAAGGGGCAGTACACGACAAAGGCGAGCGACCAGGTCAGGATGACCGCGCTCAGCTACCAGGATTATTTCGCCAAGCATTATTTGAAAATGAAGGACGCGGGTATGTCCGAAAACGAGATGCTCCTCTTCGTTCTTCTTGGCATGCACAAGGCAGGCGAGCGCGCAGAGGCCGCACTGAAGGAGAAGGGAAAGGACTGGAAAACGTCGAAGGCGTTGCGCTCGGATGATTTGGAATATGTGAAGTGGGCTGAAACGTACCTCAACGGGCTCAAAAAGAGCGGAATATCACTCGAGAAGCCGGCAGACGAAATTTTGAAAACAATAAGCGAGAGGTTCGGGCTTATTGGCCAGAAGGCGGTCGAGGACGCGAAACTTATGCCGATTTTCGGCGATGTCGTGACGATTGAGAAGGGCGAGGACCTGCAAAAGGGCGACCGGGTTTATGTTTCCGATGATGGAAGCGTTACCGCTGTGCGCGGAGGTGATGCTGGCAAGACCGCGCTGCTTTACCTGCTCACGTTCATCACTTGCCAGGGGAAGGGCGTTGAGGAGTTCGAAAAGGTGGCAAAAACTGGAGGCGAGGAAACATTTTCAGATAGTTCGGACAGGGGCGCGATTCGGAGGCAAAACCCAAAAGCAACAGATGAGGAGATTAACGCGATAGCAGAAAATCGCAAGAAAAGCGGGCTGTTCGCGCAGGGGCTCGCGATGTTCACGGAGAAAAGGTTCAAGGAGATGAGTGGGTATTACGTGGTAGGCGACGTAGGGGCTGAGAAGGTCGAGGCGAAGCTCGAGTGCGGAATTACGGTGGAGAAAGTGAACCCGCGCAGGTTTGCTGAGGGAGAGGCCAAGGAGAAGCTTGTTGTTGAGGGCCATCTTTCGATAAAGATGAAGGACGTTGACGTGAACATAGGGGGGGGACAGACGATAAGCCTTGTGATATTTAAGAAGGTGAGCGACGGCGTTTACAAACCGATTCACGAGCAAGCATGGACGACTGACGACAAGGGAAATTACAGTTTTGAGCTTGGCATAGAAGAACTCAACAAGAAGGTGGCTGGCGACTATAAGTTCGGGGCAGGCGAGTACGCGGTTGTCGCTGCTTACCGGGGTAAGGTGCTCGGCCAGGAGGTAGTGTGCGAAAGCCCCGAAGCGTATTTCAGTGTCGAAGGAAAAGGCAGTGAGGTTAAGGTCGGGGAGAAAGAGTTGCCTATGGAGATAGCTGTTGGCGTGTTCATGCCTAAGAAATTCGATTGGAGCGTTGGGAGGTATGGGAAGACTGATTTGTACGAGTTGAAGAAACCGAAAACCGAGATATACCAGTTCGATTTGGGACCGTTTTCATTCGTTAAAGGGAACGACACGTTCGCTGAACTCATGCGCAGGCTGAGCGTGAGGGGGACGATGATTGTAACGACAACTGAGACGAAAGTCACGGCGCCTGATGGAACGGAGATACCCGAACTTGCGGAGAAGGGTAAGAAAAAGACAGCATTTGGCGCGCAGTTCGTTTATCACCTTCCGCCGATACAGGAGGACTTCGTCATACGCGCCGGCAGGATGTTCACGAAGAAATCCACCCCGCTGCTCGGGATAGAAAGCGGGTTTTGGGGGGACAGGAAAAAATGGGGCAGGTTTGGGGCTGAATTCGGAACTGACGTGGGCGCGGCGCTGCAGAACATTCTCAGTGATATGTCGCATCCGGTCTCGTATGGGTTTTGGTACAGGAAGGACATAAAGAACGCGAGCCTCAGGCTCGAGATCACCGACCCGCTTTCAAAGTATAACGCAGTCTCTCTGCGCGTAGGGTATAGTTTCGGCGGCAAGAAGAAGGAGAAGGAAAAAGAAGAAAACGAATAGAGAATGAAAATAAAAATAAATTACGCGCTCCTCGCGAGTTCTATTTTTGGCGCGACGATCGGCGGTGCTAGGTCGAGTATGCGGACGACCTGAATTCCATTGACGCCGCACGCGTAGTTTATGCTGTTGAGGACGGACTCAACGAAATCCTCCGGCAGGTTTTTCGTCTTCGTCCAGCCGGCCATTATCGCCTCTGTCCTCTCGCTTTCCTCTCGCGCAAACATCGAGCCCCTTATCGTGAGCTCGCCAACGCCGTCCTGATAGTTCGCGATGTACGTGTATTTTACCTCCAGCTCTCCGTCGCTGAGAACTATGTCGTCAATTGTTATGTTCAACGACAGCCCTTTTGCAACCTCGTACTTGTCCCTCTTAGCCTCGACGTATTCCATTTTTCCTCCTGTTATCATCCCGCCCACCTCCAACAATCCAACATCATACCAACAATCGCCCGAACGCGATGAACGCGATTATAAAGGAATGCTGAGATTAACGTTGATTGACCACGTCTCGCGGTGGTCCTTATTCTGCACCCACTGGCCTTGCGTCCTATTGTCGAAATTCGCATATCGTATGTTTACGAGTCGCGCGAAGTCGACCTTAACTTCGTAATTATCCCGGTGTATCTCTGTTGCGGTTCCGGGGTACTTGTTGGTCTCGCGACCCAATCCTGCGGTTAAACTGAAGTCCTTCGAAATCATGTAAGCACCTGCCGTGAACATGTTGCGCTCCATCCTGTTCTTGCTCTGCTCGTATTCCGTGGTGGTCCTGCTTCCGCCCAGCGTGAATTTCCAGTTCTTGCCTATCTTCTCTGCCTCTGCGCTCAGTTTTGCGCCTTTGAAAACATCGTATCTTTCCCTGCTTTCGTAATTAACGGAAAGCGCGCCCAAAGGCTTCAGTTTGCCCTGGCCGTAATCTTTCGAGAGGAAATTCCATTTCACGCCCGCGTTCCACGTAAGGTCGTGGAAGCCTGACACGCCCTCGCGCGCGTACTCCCTGTAATCCATCGCATGGCCGGTCGCGGTCGTTGCGACCTTTAGCCCGGCAAGGTTGAACTGCGGGATGCCCTTCAACTCCAGGTCTGCGCGCGTCTGCTTGTTCAGGTTCTTGAATTCGGTGGCCTCGACCGCGAGACTGTTGCCGACATAGTACATCTTAACGAGATACCTGCGCATGTCTATTGCCCCGGTTTTCCTGTATCCGGGCGTCTGCTCTTGCTGGCGGACCTCGAATTTGCTCACGTCAGGCGGTCTGGTGCCCTTAATCGCCTCGCCGGTGGTCTCGACCCAGAACGTGTGATTCCCTGCCTTAAGCGTCGCCTTCAGCATCTGCTCGAAGCCGTTCGGGTCCTTCCTGTACATCGCTATGAACTCCTTTATGAGCGGGTCGAGGTCGCCGGCGCCTTTGGTGCGCTCCTTTAGTATTATTGCGCCGCCCTTCACCGGGGCGCCAAGCCCCATGTAAGAATCCACTTCGAGACGGCCATCCACGATTGCGCTCATTATCTTCCCGCCAAGAGCGCCGCCTGCGCGCACGTCGAAAATCGCGCCAAGGCCGAGCGCGTCAATTTTGTCCCTCAGGTTTTGGTCAAGGAGCGCGCTTCCTCCAATCGGGACGAAAAAATTGTCCTTACTAAGGTCAACGTTCTTCGTGTCCACGACGGTCAGCCCCAGGCGTCTGTAGATGTCTGTCAGCGACTCGTAGAATGTTTTCGCCTCGAGCGTATTCCTGTTGAGCACGAACACGGACATCCATTTCTCCACTTCCGGGGAAAGCTCCTCGCCGCGCACATATTTTTCAGATATGCGCCACTTGTTCCTTTGCATCGGCGTTGTGTCCCTGTGCTCGAGTTCTATGCCCCTGAGCCCGCCGGTACTCCAGTTGCGGCCGCGCGCAAGATACATGGAGAACTCCATGTCCTTCATCACGTAATCCTCGTTAGGAACGGTGAATCCCTGGTTCTCGCGCTCCTTTATTTTGGCGTCTATGGCCACGATGTACGTTTTAGCGAGACCGCCTCTAAGATAGTCTATATCCTGGCTTTTCCCGATGAGCCATTTCTGCAGCGTGATAAGTCCTGTGATGTTTTTGTCTATGAAGTGCTTCATAACGATCTCGAACTGCGTCGCGGCGTTCTTCTCTGCCTTATCGGCTTCTTCCGTTGCCTTGTTGGCGGCGTTCTCCAGTTCGGGAGTAACATTTTTGTTCTGCTTCGCGGTTTCAAGCGCCTTATCAGCGTCGTATTTTTTGTTCCTCGCGCTTCTCGCGTACGCCAGAAGCGATTCAATGCTCTTCTGCGTTGCAAGCCTGAGTCTCCTCTGCCCGTATTCGTTCTCTGTCAGCGCGCACTGCGGGCTTATCCGCGTCATGAGTTCCGTGAGTTCTGTAACGAACCCATCCACGACATCTTGCGTAAGGCCCTTTCCCGTCGGATCCACTGCCTGACTCTTTACGTTCTGGATAGCGGCATAGAGTTCGTCGCGGACCGCTATCGCCAGCCCGAAATTCTGCGGCTTGCTGAGTGTTTTGTCGACGTAACTTCTGAACGACGTCGCGTCGCCTGAAACAAAGACGTTCCACTCGCCGCTTGCGTCCTGTTTTATCACACAATTTCCGCTCGCGTCGTAGTTGAGGAACTTCTTCGTATTCCGCTTTGCCTCGTCTATGAACTGGCTTGCGATTTTCTCCTCTGAGATGAGTGATGGCTGAATGCTTCCCTGCTCGTTCTTGAACTTTTCGACAAGGACTCTGACCTCTGAGGTCAAATCGGAGTTTTTGGAGATCGTTTCGAGGTCCTTGTCAAGCCAATCGTAAATCCCGATCTGGATTGCCGGGTCATAGCCTATCAACCCGTCGAGCACTGCAGTCACTCCTTTAGTATCGTCGTTGGAGATTTTGTTCTGAATCTCTGATTTCAATATTCCTACCTGCACTATAACCCCTGGTTCTGATTGCCCAGAGGCAAGCGTAGTCGTTTTTAGCATGTCCTGGTCATAGCCGGCCCTTTGGCAGAGCACGGTCACATTGTCGAGAATAGACTGTATCTCCTTCTTGTCGTCAGTCTTGTCGTCAGAGAAACACGAGGTGATTGTGGGGTCATCTGAGCGCGCACTCTGAAGCATGTTTTTTATATAATTCAGGCCGTAAAGGTCCCCTTCGTTTGAGAATTTGCTTATCTCACCCCTGAGTTTGCCCCATTGTTTTTCGTCTATCATGCCGTCAATCTGGTCGTCCATCCGCCCAAGCGCGATCTCGTCTGTTTCTTTCATTGTTCGTCCTGTTTTTGAAATCTGGAAGCCTACCATGTGGTCAGGCACCCTTCCCTTCTCTTTCGTGTATTCCGTGTATTTGCCATACACGCTGAACGCTCCCGCGCCAAAGTCAGTTGTGCCCCAGGTATTCATGCTTGCTATCTGTTTTCGCAATGTCGGGTTGTCATACGCCAGGCGGGAATGTGTCTCGCCGCCTTTATATATCCATATTCCTTCTGTCCCCACGTGCGTGGTATGGTCGAAACCATATTCTCCGTCTTTGCTGTTGTACTCGAGCCGCGTTAGACTTACGCCGTCCCTCTTCGGGTTTTTCGCCCATATGACATTCACGGAGGAAGGGGCGTATTTTTCCTTCGTTTCGCTGTAATAGTAATAAACGTTGATGCTGGAAGGGAGGGTTTCCCCGAGCCAGGTGATTTTTTTGTTTTCGTAGTCAACTGTGAAATCAGTTCCTTCGGTCTTCTTTTCCTCGCCAACCAAGAGCTCAACCGTTCCGCGAACAGGGGTGTAGAGAAGGGTCACGGATTTGCTCCCGTCAAATTGGCTGCCCAAGAACTGCTGGAGGTATTTGTTCCCTATCTCTCTTTTTTTCGTCGTCTCGGTTGAGCCCCACGCCTGAGTCCAGTGGAGCGAGCCTGTCCAGGAGTTCGGCGAGCCGAATAAAGCGTCGATGTTCCTTGTTTTGGCCGTAGTTATCGTCTCTCTTGTCGTTCCGCCGGGTTTTGTGTAATAGTAATTAACCCTTATCGAGTCGCCGGCGTTGGTTGGAAGGTTCGAGCCTATCCACGTGATTATGCCTGTATCGTAGTCAACTGTGAAATCCGTACCCTCGGTCTTTGGCGTATATCCGCTAGTGCCCGTATACTTCACATCGAGAGTCAGGGTGCCTTTAACTGGTTTGTGGCTCAGAGTGAAAGTCGTGTTGCTACTGCCTGAAAAGGTCTCCGCGGGACTCATTTTGATGTTTTTCGGTGCCTCGACAGTCGTGGTTTGATACGTATCCGTATCCAACGCGGCGTACACGTATGTCGGGAAGCCCTTGCTCGTAGCGAGCTTTACCCTGTCGAGAAGTCTTCCAAAGAAGTCCGTGTCGTTCTTCTTCTTTGCCTCTTCGATGTCTTTTCTGAGACTACCGCTCTTGAGCGATTCGTTCATGCTCCTGAGCGATTCGTACTCAAGAGTTCCTTCCTTAAGCCCGAACTTTTGTGGGTTGCTTACCATCGCATCAAGAAGCTTTCCTGCATCATCAGCAGCAACAAAATTACTTGAAGGTGTTTGGGCTTGCCTGAGGAGGGATAGTATCTGGGATGCCTGGTGCACGTAACTTATCGCGCAATCCAAGAGTTTCAGGTTTTCATTCATGGTTTTCAACTGCTCCTGGTTGGTGTGCAGTTGCTGGTCGATTATGCCATCTTTTTTTTCGAAATCCGCCTTTGTCTCGGCCTCCAATGCGTTTTTCTGCTTGATTAGATCTTCCCGAATGCCCTTGAACTTGTCATCGTACTCTTCGAACTTTTTCTCGGAAAAGACGACCTCGCCGTTTTTTACATAAGCCGTGAATTCAGCCCATCTCTTTGTTATTTCTTCTAGGAGCTTGAGCTGCTCGCCCGTCATTTTTGCCTCTTCGGAAATAGTCTTGTCCTCATCCAGTTGCGGGGATGGTCGTTCAACCTTCTGCGGCACTTGCTCCGCGAGCGTGACGTTTCCAGTGAACGTCAGCTTCTCGCCAGCGCGGCTCCTGTTAAGGTCTGACGCGAAGCGCCCCATGTCTGGAGGGGTTTTTTTGAGCATATTGGATATGTCATTCTCAGCAGCAAGCACGAATTTCTTTATATTCTCCGGGGACTCGTCAACAAGTTGCGAGGCGCACATAATCAGTACCGCGCCTGCCTTGTAAAGCGTCTCCGTGTTCCCGAGATGCTCTTTCTTTTCCGTGCCTTTGATTTCCGAGATTTTGCCAAGAACCCAGTTCCTGAGCGGCTCGTTTGTTATATAGTTGTTGGCGAGCGAGACTAGCTTCGATTCGTAATTCACCGTCTCCTTCGGTTTCTCTTTGAGTGTACCTGTACCAGTTTGAAAAAGGACAACCATGCGAGCACCTCCGAGCATAAGCACGCGTTCGGCGCATTCGACGTTTATAATAGGGTTCCTAGTATTTAAATATTTACCACTGCTTATAATCGTGGGATATGAGAATGCAAAAAAGAAGGTTGGAAGTTTTCAGGGTGCGCGGGAAGAATTCACTCCAATGCTGGTGGAGGGTAAAGAACCCGTTCCGCGTCGTGATAAATTTTTTGGTCATCTATGCGTGCAAATACCTCCCGTCGCTCTCGCTGAAGAATTTCCTCTACCGCGCGCTGGGGATGAAAGTCGGCAGAAATGTATCCGTTGCGCTCGGAGTTACGTTCGATATTTTCTTCCCTGAATTGATTGAGATAGGCGACAACTCGGTCATCGGTTTCAACGCAACAATCGTGGCGCACGAGTTTCTGGTCGGCGAGTGGAGGAGGGGAAAGACTAAAATAGGTAGGGACGTAATGATAGGGATGAACTCCACTGTGCTCGCGGGATTGAGCGTGGGCGACGGCGCCGTCGTCTCCGCGTGCTCGCTCGTGAACAGGGACGTTGCGCCTGGCGCGCTCGTGGAAGGAGTGCCCGCGGTTCAGAGAAAAAAATGAATGGAAGTGTGCGTATGAAAAAAATAGATCTCGAATACGACGAGAAAACAGGGAAGATGTTTTACGGAGGGGTGGCGTCAGAGATTCACAGCAGGGGTTTTCTTTCCTCGCTGCTGCAGGAGTTGGAGAACACGATAGGCCCTTCTGCGCGGGGCATGGTGTACAACGCGTCGAAAAAGATAACGGTGGGGAGCGTCAAGCAGTACAGCGGCGCGCTCGTGTCCGTGATGAAGCTCGTGAACAAGCGGAAACTGATAGAGGCGCTGTGCAAGCAAGTCCCTCAACGAGGTTACGGGAATATCGAGATACTGGAATATGACGAAAAGAAGCCGTACATGCTGGTGCGGGTTTTCAACTCGTCAAACGCCGAGGGGATGAAAACCGAATGGCCGGTCTGCTACGACCTTGCGGGGATGTTCGCTGGCGCTGCCGAGGTTGTTTTTGACAGGGAGATGTACTGCATGGAGAAAAAATGCATCGCGAAGGGCGACGAGTTCTGTGAATTCGAAGCTTATCCGGTAAAATAAAAGGAGCTATTTTACTTTTTCCCATTTTTTCAGGTATGTTGTCTTCGCGAGCGTGCTCCCCTTTCTAATCTCCTCGCGGATGCGGTTTTCCTTCTCGAGAACGTCAAGCGCGCGGTTCGCCATCTCGAGCGCGCACTCGGCGGGGACAACGACGACGCCATTGTCGTCCCCTATTATCCAGTCACCAGTCCGCACGGAAACGCCGCCGCACGTTATCTCAACCCCAATCTCGCCCATCCCGCGCGGCTCGCCTGCGGTCGGCGTGATGAGGCGCGCGAAGGCGGGAAATTTCAGTTTTCTGATTTCATCAACATCGCGTACCGCGCCATCAATTACCACGCCTGCTATTTTTTTCCTCACGCAGCTCCATGTGGCGAGCTCGCCCCAGACCGCCTTTCCGCCCCCGCCTCCTCCGCCGGCGTCTATCACGAGAACGTCGCCTGGCTTCGCCTCATCTATTGCCTCCACTGGCTTGGCCCAGTCTCCAGGATAGGTGCGCACTGTGAATGCCTGCCCGGCCATTTTCACTCCATCGACAATCGCGCGCAGTCCCCTCATTTCTCCCTTCCTCTGCATCGCGTCCGAGATGTTTGGGGTAGAAGCGCGCATGAACGCATCGCGAATCTCGCGTTCGCCGTATTTTTTTATCTCCGCGCGAATCGGCTTTCCTGTCGCGAGCGCGCGTTTTATTGATTCTGCCGCCTTTCCAACTTCTTTCGCCTTCGTCACCGCGCCGCCAACAATAATGACGGATGCGCCTGCCTTCGCGAGAATTGGCGCGGTCTCCGAGTTTATTCCTCCAGCAACAGCGATTGGGATTTTCACTTTCTGGCTGAGCGCGCGCAGCATCTTCATCGAATCCTCCCCGCGCATCTGCTGGTCAATGCCAACGTGAATGCAGAGATAGGATGCGCCCAACTTCTCGACCTCAACCGCCCTCGAAGGCGGGCAGCCCAAAATATCAATCATTATTTTCGCGCCGTATCTCTTCCCTGCTTCAACTGCTTCCTTTATCGTGCTGTCGTCGGACGCGCCCATCACAGTAACGATGCTCGCGCCTGCCTTCGCAGCCATCTCCACCTCTGCAGCGCCCACATCCATCGTCTTCATGTCGGCGACAATTTCCTTGTGCGGGAACGCGCGCCTGAACTCGCGGACGGCGTTCATGCCCTCGGATTTGATGAGTGGCGTCCCTACTTCCATCCAGTCGACGTATCGCGCGGCGTCGCGCGCAATAGCGAGCGCGCGCTCCAAATCGAAAATGTCCATCGCAAGTTGAAGCAGGACCATATTTTCACCAACAACTAAACGAACACGTCAAGCGAAGCAAGTTTTTCCAGCAGTAAATCTTCAGCCGAATAGGATTTTAACAGTTTCGTGTCTATCGCGAACGCGCGCAGCACGGATTTTGTTTTTTTGGTAGTTTGCTTGAGCAACGAATCAGCACGAGTCGCGCGTAATTTTTTTAGTATTTGTTTCGTTTGCGCTTTTCCGTGCGCGAGCAGGATGACCTGTTTTGGATTTTTAACTCCGACGAGTTCAATTGCATTGTTTATTTTGTGCGTGCCTGCCGCGCGCAGCAGAAGTTCTGTTTCAATTTTTTTCGCGATGTTTTTTTTGCGCAATTTTTGCTTCGCAAAAATGCGCATTTGCGCGGAGCGCAAATTGCGCGCGAAGGAGGAGCGCGCGTGCGCGAGGGCGAAAAGAAGGTGGTTTTTGTTTAGTATCGTATCGGGGTTGAAAACCTGAATCAGCGAGCCACGAGAGCGAAGCGTGGCGATTGCGCCGAGTAATTCGTCTGTTGTCTTGTATTTTGTTTTTATGCCGGTTATTATCGCGCGTTTCATGATTGGCTATGTATCAAGATTATTAAATATTTGTCTGGTAAATATACGAGAGGGTGTAATGGAGGTAATCTTATGGTTGACCAATTTCACGGGAGGCTGGGAACGAAGACTTGCGGAACTGGTGGGAGAAGAAGGAGGTCCAGAGATAATAAGCTCAGCGAGATGGGTGGTCCTTTCACGGCGACGAAAGTGGGCGAGGAGGACGTCAGGAAGATGACGCGCGCAAGGGGCGGCAGTTTGAAAGTTAAACTGAAGCACGCCGCGTTCGTGAATGTGCTCACGAAAGAGGGGATGAAAAAGGCGAGGATAAGGACGGTCTTGGAGTCGCGGGATAACCGGCATTACGCGCGCCAGAACATAATCACCAAGGGCGCGGTGATAGACACTGAAATTGGAAAGGTGAGGGTCACGAACAGAGTTGGACAGGACGGGGTCGTGAACGGGATTCTGATTTGAAACTCATCTGGGCATCTTACTTAGGTTATCTTTCGCAAAGAATTTCCCAAAAGCAGCATTTTAATCTCCGTCTCGTTTCGCTTCCATATCAATGAAACCAAGCATTCTTTGGCCTTCCGGTTGTGCGTCTCGTATATTTTTTCACGGCGTGCCAGGATTATTTTCTTCTCGTCCTCGCCCGTTATCCCCAGCAGTTTAACCGCGCCATCGCGCGGATTGAAAACAGAGGCAAACGCGGATAACTCGTTTATCTTGCCTGCTTCCTTTAACTTTTCGAGTTCTGTCAGCAAAAACATCGGGTGTACTATCATTTCCGGCCGTATTTTTTGAATTTCATTTACCGTGTCGATTTCTTCGGGCTTAAAATTCGCGAATATGATGTCTAATTTTTCTTCTGGCTTTTTGCATAACTCGAACGCCTCTCCGATTGTCTTCACATGTTTGGCCGTGTATCCATTTTCCTGCAACTTTGTCGCGAAAGTCGTTCTGGCATCCAGATTATTGTGCACTACGAGAATTTTCAGTTTTGCTTTCAGCATTTTCGCGTCTAATAGCGCGGAGTATCTGCTATCTTCCACAGTATCGAGTTTCGCCTGAACCAAGAGCAAAAATTTCTCGGTCTCCTTCTCTGAGTCGAGTTTTACCAGTTCGGCCATACGGGATATGGCAGCCGGGGCCGTTCCGTACTCCGGCTTTGTGAGAAGCCATGGCCGGTATAGGAGTCTATCAAGCGCGCTCGTTACGCACAGCATACTCGCGTCGGTTATTTCTTGATTAACCTCCTCGTATAGCCGGCACATCCTGTCCATAAGTTCGATAGCATCGTTGAGATTCCCGGAGATTTCGCGCGCCTTCTCATCCTTGCTGACCTCGAGTATTTTTGCTATTGTGCGCGCCAGCGGCGTGATGTCCATGCGCCTTTCGCCAGCTTTTTTTATCATGCTTTCCATTTCGTTCCAAAAACCAAGCGCGGTCAGTTTCTGCCCACTGAGCCTCTTTGCAAGCACATTACTAATGCCTTCGCCTTCTTCCTTCTTCCCACTAAAATTTTCCAAAAACGCCTGTTTTGACTCAAGCACTTTTTTTGAAAAGTCGTTGTAGACTTCAATGTGCGCGGATTCCATCCTGACGCGCGCAAGCATGAGGTAGCGAGCTGCATCTCCAATCCTTCCGAACGCGCCGTCTTCTATTATTAGTTTGGCAAGTTCGTATCCTTCGGTGAGATTGAAATGCACATCGTGTAAATCCCTGAGCGCCCCTACGTTTTTGGTCTCATACTCACGCAGTTCAGCTAAACTTTTCAACTCTTCCATCAAATCACATACCCGATAATTAGTGTTTTATTATGCCGTCTCTCCTTTTTAATACTTTTTAAAATCCGCGCGCCCTCGAGAGAGGTTTTAAATAACTACGCGATGAAATAGAAGGGAAAACGAGAGGAAATAAAGGAAGCGAGTAAACGCGGAATGTGGGGACGATGGTTTCGGAAGATTACGACAAGCTGCTGGAAAAGGCGTATTCGCTGCTGCCTGAGAAGGCGACGAGGAAGGAGAGGTTCGAGATTCCCGTAGTCGAGAGCATGATACAGGGCAGCAAGACGATAATAAAGAATTTCGAGGGGATCGCGCTCGCGCTCAGGAGAAAACCATACGAGATTTCAAAATATCTCGCGCGCGAGCTCGCTGTTCCCATAAGCGTTGAGGGCCAGCGCCTCGTGCTCCAGGGGAAGTTCTACGACCGCGTGCTGAACGAAAAGATAAAGAACTACACCGAGATGTATGTTATTTGCAAGGAGTGCAAGAAGCCTGACACGAAAATAACCGAGATGGGAAGGGGGATGAGGATGCTCGTGTGCGAGGCGTGCGGGGCGAGGTCGCCTGTGCGCGCGCATTAGTATGAGTTGCGTTTGTTGTTGTGTAGATTTGTGGTGGTTGATTGGTAGATGAGCCGGAACAATTTTTCAGGATAAGGACGCCGAGAAGGGGCGAGTTGCTCGGGGCGGTTACTGGCCTGATGGGCGCGAGCAGGGTTAGGGTCGAGTGCCTGGATGGAAAGGAGAGACTGTGCAGGATTCCTGGAAAGATAAAGAGAAACATTTGGGTTAAAGTCGACGACACGGTGATTGTCGAGCCATGGGAAATCGACCCCGACAGGCGCGGAGACATCGTCTGGAGATACACGAGAATCCAGTCCGAGTGGCTGAAGAGAAAGGGGTTCTTCAAGCCGCCTGACCAGCTCGCAGAGGCGAGCCCGGAGCAGCAAACTCAGGTGAGCGGGCAACCCCAACAAAGGCAGCAGTCGCGTCATGTGCATCGCCCGCATCGCTCCTACCACAGGCGCCGCTAGAAAGAAAAGCGAGGGGGTATTTATTTAAATTGCTTTTTCTATATTTATCACGCGGTGGGATAGGTCGGGAGGATAGAGGTCTCCTGTACCACAAACCCTCTACACGGTGGGACCGAAAAACTGGACGAGGTGCCTGCTGCTTGATTTGGCCCAGACCACGGCGTTGAGGCTTTGCCTTGCGGGATGGGTCGTTGTATGAACCGGGCCAGGCCGGAAGGAGCAACCCTAAGTATAATGTTCCGTGCTCGCGAGTCACAAGGCGTAGCACGGGTCTGAAAAACCTGGTCAGGCGGCGGGTATCGACTTCAGCCACTCTCACCGCACGCGCTGGGATCGCCTAGTGGTAGGGCGGCAGCCTGCTATCAAAATTTGATTTCGGCGGCAGCCAGCTGTTGGGCCGAAAGGCCTTCGTGGGTTCGAATTCCAAATTATTTGGAAGGGAATTCCTCCTGTTTCTGGGGAATCAGGAGGACCCTGGAACTGAAGGGGGGCGGAGCCCCCCTGCGGTTCGGATCCCACTCCCGGCGTGTTTATTTTTTATTTTCGTGCTGGCGCTGGTTTGATGTTTGGAGGTGAGCGGGATGAAAGAGGTTACAATCGTCACGAAGAACAGGGTGGGCGCGCTCGCGGACATGTGCGAGGCGCTCGGGAAATTCGGCGTGAACATACAATCGATATCGGCGCAGGGGCTTGGCGACAGCGGCGTGATTCGGCTTGTTACAACTGATGAAAAAACTGCGAAAAATGTTCTTGAGAAGGCGGGTTTCGGCGTGGTTCTGGGTGACGTGCTCACGTTGAAGCTTTTCGACAGGCCCGGCGAGCTCGGGAAGATGACGAGAAAGCTCGCCGACGCGAACATAAACATCGAATGTGTTTATCTGCTGGGAAAGAACAAGGGCTACACCGAGGTTGCAATTAAGGCAGATAAGATTGAGGAGGCGGTGCGCGCGCTTAAGAAATAGCCCACCATAGCGACTAAGGCTTCTTTTTCAGAAGGTGCTGGTACGCGCGCAGGCTTTCCTTCAAACTCGCGAGCGCGATGAACAT
>CAZWEI010000020.1:0-19613 GCA_964632135.1 Microcaldota archaeon | reverse complement strand
TTTCTATTTTTCTCACTACGCGCGCGCGAAGGAGCGCGTCCTCCTGAATGAAGTCGCGCGTCCCGCGCGGGCTGTTTATTTCCGGCATAAAACATCAAACTCCATAGGCAGGGATTATTAATTTTCTTATAATATATAAGCATTTGGTAATTATGCCCGGCACAATTTCGCGCGCGCGCGCCTTCTCGCCTGCGCACATCACCGGCTTCTTCCAGATTTTTGATAATGGCTCCGCGGGCGCGGGAGTAAATTTGAAAAAGGGGATGAGCACGCGCGTTGAACTTGGTGATGGGGACGGGATAGAGATAACGATAAACGGCGCACGCGACGATGCGCCTGTCTCAAAAGCAGTTATTGCGAGATACGCCAAAATAGCGCGAGAGCGATTGTTTGTTCGTGTCGAGCATGTCAGCGAAGTTCCAGTTGGTTACGGTTTGGGGATGAGCGCGGCAGGCGCTCTCTCGCTCTCGCTCGCGTTGAATAAATGCCTGCGCGCCGTGAGCGAGGACGCCGCGAAACGAATCGCGCACCTCGCGGAGATTGAGCGCGGAACCGGATTGGGCGCGGTCATCGCGCAGTCCCACGGCGGCTTCCTTCTTCGGCGCGAGCCGGGCGACTTCGACGCGGTCGAGCGCATCGGCATTGATGATGATTTCCGCGCGGTGTGCGCGTTCCTCAACCCGCTCTCCACGAGCAAAATAATACGCGACGAAAATTGGAAGAAAAAAATAAACGAGGCAGGCGCCGCGTGTCTCAGGGATTTCGCGCGCAATTCCTCGGTTGAGAATTTCATCTTCCTCTCGCGCAGGTTCGCGCTCGGGACAGGGCTCGCGAAGCCGATTGAGCGCGCGCTTTTGAAGATTAAGGACGGCAGCATGGCGATGCTCGGCGAGACGGTTTTCGTGCTAACGCGCGAGCCTGAGGCAGCAGCCTCGGCGTGCCACGCGTTCACAGAAAACGTGGTGATTTCAGAGATAAGCGCAGACGGCGCGCGCCTTTTAAAAGAGTGATAGAGATAAATACCATAAACGTAGAAGAATTTTGGTGTTCCCGTGCGGAAGTTCGTTCTCGCGCTCGCATTTGCCGCGGTTGTCGCAGTTTTGCTGCTCTCATTCGGCTGCACATCGCAGAAATACGTGTGCTCGGATGGCTCCGTCGTCGACTCGCTGAACAAGTGCCCTGCGCGTCCGTTCACCAACCGGACAGCGAAGCCGCCCGCGACCCCGCCGAAGTTCGTGTGCCCCGACGGGAGAGGAGTTGACGACCTGAGTTTGTGTGCGACAGCAACAAACGAAACAGCAAACGCCACGAACGAGACGGCCCCGGTCTGCAGTCTTGCGTACAGGCTGAAGGTCTCGATATGGCTTGACGACATTTTCAAGAACACCACCGCGGTGCTCGACGCCACAGTGGCTTACACCGGCGGGGACATAAAAAAGGATGCGTTGATAACCGCGGTTGGCTCGCTCAACTCGACTCTCGAGCGTATAGGCAAGGAGGCAAGAGCAACGGACGCTGGAAAATGCACTCTCATAAGGGACAAGATGCTCGACCTCGCGTCGAAATCAATCGCGATAGCAAACGCCACCACCGACGTCGATATTGTCGGCGCGATCGCGCGCGACATAGGGCCGATAAGCAGGACGACCACTGAAGTCCTGAGCGACGTGGCGAGCGCGGAATAACCCTTTTTCGGTGATAGGTTGAAACCCTCGAAACTCCACCCCCGCTATATCTCGCTTCGCGAGCGCGAGGCGCTTGCGCGCGGCGTGCGCTCTGGCATAGCCTCCACGCACGGGCTCATAGCGCACGGGAGGGGCGAGGCGTTCGATTATCTCCTTGGCGAGCGCACAACAAAAACCGCAGACCGCGCGAGCGAGGCGGCAGCGGCTTCCCTTCTCCTCGCGAAGTACCCCGTAATTTCCGTTAATGGAAACGTGGCAGCGCTCTGCCCGAAAGAAATCGTCGAACTTGCGCGCGCATCGAACGCGAAGATAGAGGTTAATTTGTTTCACAGGACAAAAACTCGCGAGAAAAAAATAGCGCAGTTGTTTGCGAAATTCGGGGAAAAAATCGAGGGCGTTGCCCCAGATAAAATGCTTCCGCGGATCCACTCCGCCCGCGCGCGCGTGAGTTCCAAGGGCATATGGCGCGCGGACGTCGTTCTGGTTCCCTTGGAGGACGGCGACAGGACCGCCGCGCTCAAGAAACTAGGAAAAACGGTCATCGCAATCGACCTCAACCCCCTCTCGCGCACTTCTAAAACTGCGGACATAACTATAGTAGACAATATCATGCGTGCAATTCCGAATATAACGAAGAAAATAAAAAAATTACGGTACAAGCCTCGAAGCGCGCTCGAACCTTTCGCCTCGCGGCGAAAATTCTCGCAAAGCAGAGCTTTACTCGAGCGCGCACTTCGCAATTTCGACAACGCGCGCAATCTGAGGGAGAGCGAGAGAATGATTAGGGAAGGTTTGCGTTAGTTGTCCGCGCGCAGCTCCCGCGGGAAATGATTATAAATTTTCTCCGGCAAATACTGATACTTATTCTAAAGGGGTGTTTGAATGGCGAGTACGTGCAAGACGGTCGATATTGCCGAGGCTAGAAACAAATTAGCATCTGTGTTTTCCGCCAGAAAGGCGCAAATCAGCGGCGTACCGAATAACATTCTGACAATCAATCCAGGCGCTACCTCCACAAAAATCGTGCTTTTCAATGGATTCGAGCCCATCGCGGATAAAATCATATCGCACAAACCCGACGAGATTCCAAAAAATCCAGGCGAGGATGCGATATTCAGGGCTAATCTCGTAAAAGAATTTCTCAAGGAAGCGAACGTAATTCGTTTGACATCAGTTGTCGGAAGAGGGGGTTCCAACCTCAAGCCTGTTCCAAGCGGAGTATACGTAATAGACAGCAAGATGCTGGAACATGCGCTTTCCGAGGGAAAACGGCCACACCCATCGAATCTCGGCGCCCCGATTGCGTACCAGATAGGCAGCGAGTTCGGCGTTCCAGAAGGCATGAGGCTTGTCGTAAACCCCGTGAGCACGTATGAATTTGATCCGGTCTCCGAGATTTCCGGCGTTCCAGAATGGCCGAATCGGCGCGCGTTCCACGCGCTCAACCACAAAATAGCCGCGAAGATAGCCGCGAACGAACTCAAAGTCAGTTATAACCACGTGAACATGGTCGTTGCGCACATGGGCGCGGGAATAACGATAGCCGCGCATCTCAGGGGAAAGGCCATAGAGGTAAACGAGAGACAAGGCGAGATATTCTCAATGGACGCCTCGCACGTGATGCCTATACACCCCGTAACATATTCAGCGGAACAACTCAAAAAAGCGGTGCTGGAGGTTCTAACGCTCACAACAGGCGCTGCGTTGGACGGAGCAAAATTGGAACTTTATGCCGGCGAAAAAGCAACCGCGCTCAAAGTGGAACTCACGAACAGGATAATGAAAAAAGGCGGGGTAATGGGCGAGCTCGGCACAAATGATTTGAAGAAAGTTTACGAGTTGGTTGATTCCGTGGACAACCACGCGATTGCGGTTTACGGGAAGCTCCTGCGCGAGGTCGCGGGCAACATCGGTTATCAGCTGATGGTTTTAAACGGCGACGTGGACGCGATAGTCCTGACAGGCGGTATGACGAATTCAGCGAGGTTCAACGCGGATTTAGTGAAAATGATAGAGTGGACAAACAAACCCATAATCATAATACCCGGCGACAACGAGAACTTCGCGATGGCGATGGGCGCGATGGAGGTCATTTTCGGCAGAGAGGCGAAGTCATACAGGGCAACGAGCATATGAGCGCGCGAGTCCATCGTGCGCCGCGCCCCAGCGCGTGTTCGTCAATCCGCGGACTTCCGCAAAAGTTTTATATATTTTTCCCTTCAAAAACCATTAACCCAATCGAGTTCTAGCGGTGGTATTAGCCGTGGTTCAGTGGTGATGAGTGGTGGTGCGTTGAGCGAACGTAAGGATATCCTATCTCATGTCCTCGTGCCTGAGCATTCAATACTTCCCAAATCCGAGGAGGAGGGCATTCTCGCTTCTTTTAAAATCACGCGCCAGCAGCTGCCTAAGATATTCGCGAGCGACACCGTCGTGAAGGCGATCGGGGCGAAAGAGGGCGACATAATAAAAATAGCTCGAAAGGACTTCACGTGCGAGAACATCTACTACCGTCTGGTAATCAAATAAATTTTGAAATTGGTGCCAACATGACAGAGGAATTGTTAGAGGCGTATTTCAGGGACAACAAGCTCGTCCGCCAGCATCTTGACTCGTACAACAAGTTCGTACAGTTCGGCATACAGGACGTCATCAACAAGGTCGGGCACGTGGAGCCGAACATCGAGGGCTACAAATTGAAGTTCGGGAAGATAAGGCTCGAAAAGCCGATGATAGTCGAGGCAGACGGCTCGAGGCGCGCGATACTCCCGATGGAGGCGCGGATGAGGGACCTCACGTACGCAGCGCCGCTTTTTCTTGAAATCATACCGATTCACAATGGGATAGAGCGAAGGGGTTATTCCGAAGTGTTCATCGGAGAGCTCCCAGTGATGGTGAAATCCAAGTTGTGCCACCTTGAGAGCATGAACGCGGACGAGCTCATAGAGGCAGGCGAGGACCCGGACGACCCCGGCGGCTACTTCCTCATCAACGGGAGCGAGAGGGTTCTCGTGAGCATAGAGGACCTCGCGCCCAACCGCATCATGGTCTCGAAGGAGAAGGAGGGCGCGCTCGTGACGGCGAAGGTGTTCTCCACGCGCTTCGGTTTCCGCGCGAGATGCGTTGTCGAGCGCGGGAGCGACGGGCTTCTCGGCGTGGTGTTTCCAGCAGCGCCCAAGGACCTCTCGCTCGTCGCGGTTGTGCGCGCGCTCGGGCTCGAAAAGGAGAAGGACATCCTGGCGGCATTCTCCGGCGCCCTCCACGTGCAGAACGACATGCTTCTGAACCTCGAGGATGAGGAGGCGAAGAACGCCCAGCAGGCGATCGACTCCATTGGAAAGAAAGCCGCTCCTGGCCAGGCTGCCGAGTACCGTCTCAAGCGCGCCGAGGTTTTGTTTGACAGTTACGTCCTCCCGCACATCGGCGTGGAGCCCAAGGACAGGCTCGCGAAAGCGTACTATTTGTGCAAGATGGCCGAGAGAACGATTCACGTCGCCTACAGGAAAACTCTCGAGGACGACAAGGACCATTATTCCAACAAGAGAATCAAACTCACCGGAAACCTGATGGAGGAGCTTTTCAGGTACGCGTTCCAGTTTCTCATAAAGGACGTCGCGTACCAGGCCGAGAGGGCTTTTGCGCGCGGGAGGAAACTCGTTGCGCAGACGCTCGTGCGGCCTGACGCGCTCAGCGAAAGGATACGCTACTCGATGGCGACTGGGAACTGGATAGCCGGGCAGACCGGAGTCTCCCAGCTTCTCGACCGCACGAACTACCTCTCGAGCGTCTCGCACTTGCGAAGAATTATTTCCCCGCTCAGCAGGAAGCACCCGCACTTCAAGGCGCGGGACCTTCACGGAACTCATTGGGGAAAACTCTGCCCGAACGAGTCTCCTGAGGGGCCCTCGTGCGCGCTCGTGAAGAACATGGCTCTGCTCTGCGAGATTTCCACTGGCGAAGATGAGAAAACAATCGAGGAAATACTGAAGAAAATGGGCGTCACACTCTAGACGATTGATGTTTGTTGATTGGTGTTCATATGGTGAAGAAAAAGAGAAGGGAGCGGCCGAGGATAGACCGGACCGCGACGTACGTGAACGGAAGGCTCGTGGGGTTCCACCCGAAAGGCGAGGAACTCATCAAGGCGCTGCTAGAGATGAGGAGGAAGGGCGAGATAAGCTCAGAGGCGAACTTCGCGCACCACCCGAGGACAGGCGAGCTCTACATCAACACGGACGCGGGCCGCGCGCGCCGCCCCTACGTTGTCGTCGAGAACGGAAAATCAAAACTCACGGACGAATTGAAGAAAAAACTCACTGCGCGCGAACTCTCCTGGGCGGACTTGGTAAAAATGGGTGTCGTGGAGTATTTGGATGCGGAGGAGGAGGACGACCACGCGTACGTCGCGCTCAGCGAGAAAGAACTCACCCCTGAGCACACGCACCTTGAAATCGACCCCATTTCCATTGTGGGCGTCACGGTCGCGCAGCTTCCGTTTCCCGAGTACAATTCCTCCCCGAGAATCACGATGGCGTGCGCGATGAGCAAGCAGTCCTTGGGGCTGTACGCGAGCAACTTCAACATCAGGATGGATTCGCGCGCGCACTTCATGTACTACCCCCAGCAGCCCCTCACGCAGACGCGCCCCTACCGCTACTTAAAATTCTCGGACAGGCCGGCTGGGCAGAACTTCGTCGTCGCGATAACGAGTTATTACGGTTACAACATGGGCGACGGCGTGGTGATGAACAGGAACGCCGTGGACCGCGCGCTCGGCCGCTCTGCGTTCTACAAGACGTACGAGACAGAGGAAAGGAGATACCCCGGCGGTCAGAAAGATAAGTTTGAAATTCCGGAGCCCACCGTCTCTGGCTACCGCGAGGAATCCATGTACAGGAATTTGGGAGAGGACGGAATCATCGTTCCTGAGAGCGACGTGAAGTCAAAGGACGTGCTCGTTGGAAAGACCTCTCCCCCGAGATTTTTGGAGGAGATAAGCGCGTTCGGGCTCACGGAGGAGAAGAAAAGGGAAAACTCGGTCACCGTTCGCAGCGGCGAGGACGGCATCGTCGATTCCGTGCTTCTCACTGAAAGCCCCTCTGGCAACAAGCTCGTGAAAGTGAAGGTCCGCAGCGTGAAAACACCCGAGCCAGGCGACAAGTTCGCATCGCGCCACGGGCAGAAAGGCGTGATCGGGCTTCTCGCGCCCCAGGAGGACATGCCCTTCACAGAGTCAGGAATCGTCCCTGACCTCATAATCAACCCGCACGCCATTCCCTCGAGAATGACCGCAGGGCATCTTCTTGAGATGCTCGGGGGCAAGGCCGCGTGCATGAGCGGAAAATTGGTTGACGGAACTGCGTTCAACGGCGACAAGGAGGAGGAGTTCAGGAAGACGCTCGAGCAGTATGGTTTCAACGAATACGGGGAGGAAACCCTCTATGACGGGATAACCGGCGAGCCAATCCACTCGAAAATTTTCATCGGAGTCATCTATTACCAAAAATTGCACCATCTAGTTTCAAACAAGATGCACGTCCGGAGCAGGGGTCCTGTGCAGTTGCTCACGCACCAGCCCACAGAGGGAAGGGCGCGCGAGGGAGGGCTTCGTTTCGGGGAGATGGAGCGCGACTGCCTCATAGGCTACGGCGCGAGCATGCTCCTGCGCGAGAGGCTTCTCGAGGAGTCGGATAAAACCACAGAGCTCGTTTGCGAGAAATGCGGCTCGATTGCGGTTCACGACCACATTAAGAACCGTGACTACTGCCCGCTCTGCGACAGCACGAGCCTGCACCCCATCGAGATGAGTTACGCGTTCAAACTTCTGCTGGATGAGATTAAGGCGATCGGGATATTCCCGAGGCTGATAATAAAGGACAAGGCGTAGCGCGCGATAGCGTGATGTGAGATTATGGCAGTTGAAAAAATGGTCGAGCGGATAAGGTTTTCCCTCTTCTCGCCAGAGATGATAAGGAAGATGAGCGCGGCGAAAATCACAGTTCCGGACACCTACAACGAGGACGGCTACCCGATTGACGGCGGGCTCGTGGACCAGAGGATGGGCGTCATCGACCCAGGCCTAAGATGCAAAACTTGCGGCGGAAAAATTCGCACGTGCTCGGGCCACTTCACTCACATCGAACTTGTCCGCCCGGTGGTGCACCCGGAATTCGCGAAGGTGATTTTCCTCCTCCTCAAATCCACGTGCAGGCAGTGCAAGCGCATATTGATTTCAAAAAAGCAGACCGACGAGTTCGCAGAGGCGCTCACAGCAGAGGAGGTCTCGGACCAGGTCATCGAGAAGACGAAAAAGGTTTCCATATGCCCGCACTGCGGGGCAAAGCAGGTTGACCTCAAGCTCGAGAAGCCGGTCACGGTTTACGAGGGCGAGCGCATGCTCCTTCCCACGGAGATTCGCGATTCGCTCGCGAAAATCCCCAATGACGACCTCAAACTTCTCGGCCTTAACCCGGAGTACGCGCGCCCGGAATGGATGATTCTCACGGCGCTTCCCGTTCCCCCTGTCACCGTCCGCCCGTCAATCACGCTCGAGACAGGCGAGAGGTCTGAGGACGACCTCACCCACAAGCTCGTCGACATAATGAGAATAAACCAGAGGCTCGAGGCGAACATAAACGCCGGCGCGCCCCAACTTATTATTGAGGACCTCTGGGAGCTTTTGCAGTATCACGTTACCACGTATTTCAACAACGAGACGTCGAACATCCCGCCCGCGCGCCACCGCTCTGGCAGGCCGCTGAAAACCCTTTCGCAGAGGCTCAAGGGAAAGGAGGGGAGATTCAGGTACAACCTCTCCGGAAAGAGGGTTAATTTCTCCGCGCGCACCGTGATTTCCCCTGACCCGAACATAAGCATTAACGACGTCGGAATTCCAGAGGAGATTGCCGCGGAACTCACCGTTCCCATTCGCGTTACCGACTGGAACGTCGAGGAATGCAAGCAGCTGATTAACTCTACAACTTACCCGCAGGTTCTTTACGTTGCGCGGCCGGACGGCAGGAGGAAGAAACTGAATGAGAAGAGCAAGGAGGAGATTCTCACCTCGCTCCAGCCAGGCTTCATCGTGGAGAGGCAGCTTGACAACGGGGACCAGGTGCTTTTCAACAGGCAGCCCTCGCTCCACAGGATGTCCATAATGTGCCACACCGCGCGCATCATGCCAGGCAAATCCTTCCGCCTTAATTTGGCGGTCTGCACGCCCTACAACGCCGACTTCGACGGCGACGAGATGAACCTCCACATTCCGCAGACCGAGGAGGCGCGCGTTGAGGCAGAGGTTCTGATGAAAGTTCAGGACCAGATCATCTCCCCGCGCCACGGGCACGCGATTATCCGGGGGCAGGAGGACCACGTGTCTGGCGCCTATTTCCTCACGCGAAAGGACGCCGAGTTCGCGAAGGATGAGGCGTCGCAGATTGTCAGCATCGCAGGCATTCACGAGCTCCCGAAGCCTGACAGGGGCAAAAAATATTCGGGCAGGATGCTGTTCTCCCTTCTTCTTCCAAACATCTCGCTTTCGCTCAAATCAAAACTCTGCAGGAAGTGCAGCCCGTGCCTGAAGGAGAAATGCCCCTATGATGCTTACATCGTCATTAAGGAGGGAAAAATCATCAGCGGCGCGATCGAGAGCAAGGCGTTCGAGAACGAGCTCATCGAGCGAATCACGCGCGGCTGGGGCACTGACGCCGGAAGGAAATTTCTCGATTCCGCGACGAGAATGGCGCTCTACGCCATCACGAAAACAGGCTTCTCTGTGAGCCCGCTGAACTACACCCTCCCAGAGGAGGCGGTGAAGCGCATCGAGGAGATTGAAAAGAAGGCCGAAACAGAAGTTGAGGGCCTCGTGCTCCAGTACAGGAGGAAGACGCTCGAGCGCCTTCCAGGAAGGACCCTGCGCGAGACTCTCGAGGAAAGGATTATGGCCGTCCTCTCAAAGGCAAGGGACAGCAGCGGAGCAGTCGTCGAAAAGCACCTCGGAATGGAAAACACATCAATACTTATGGCCCGCATCGGCGCGCGCGGCAGCATCCTCAACGCGATTCAGATAGCCTCGATGGTTGGGCAGCAGGCAGTGCGCGGGAAGCGCATAAAGCGCGGGTATCACAACCGCCCGCTTCTCCACTTCAGGAAAGGCGACCTCAGTGCGCATGCGCGCGGCTTCGTTTCCTCGTGCTTCAGGAAGGGCCTTTCCCCCACGGAATATTTCTTCCATTCAATGGGCGGGCGCGAATCTCTCGTGAACACGGCTATAAGAACTGCGCGCTCAGGCTACATGCAGCGCAGATTGATTAATGCTCTCCAGGATTTGGCGGTTCAGCGCGACGGCGTGGTGCGCGATTCAAGGAAGATTGTCGTCCAGTTCACATATGGGGGGGACGGCGCGGACCCGATGCGCGTCACAGCAGGAGGGGAGGCGGTCACAGGCCCTGAGCGCGATTAGAGGGGGGGTTATGAGGTTATGATTGAGTGATTTTATGGTTACGAAAAAGGAATACAGGGTGGACCCCGGCGAGGCGGTCGGCGTCGTTGCCGCGCAGTCAATCGGCGAGCCCGGCACCCAGATGACGATGAGGACGTTCCACTACGCCGGCGTGGCAGAGCAGGTGCCCACGGGCCTTCCGCGCCTTATTGAGATTGTCGACGCGCGCCGCGCGCCCAAGAAACCGATGATGGACATATACCTGAAGGGCTTGCACGCTGGCGACGATAAGGCGGCGCGCCGCATCGCCGAGCGGATTGAGGAGCTCAGCCTCTCGAAAATTTCCGAGATAAACGAGAACTTCATCGACAAGCTCATAGTTGTCATGATTGATGAAAAGGAATTGAAGGAGGAGGCGCTCCACCTTGACGACGTTATTAAGAAAATAAAGGCTCTCTGCGGTTCGGGATGCACCACGAGCGGAAACAAAATCACCATAAAGCCGCGCACAGACACTCTCCGCGCGATACGCAGGCTGACAAGCAAGCTGAAGGACCTCCGCGTGAAGGGCGTGAAGGGCATCATGCGCGCCGTGGTTCTCAAGGAAAAGGACGAACACTTCATCCGGACAGGGGGCTCGAACCTCTCCGAGATTATGGCTCTTCCGGAAGTCGATTCCACCCGCTGCTACACTAATGATATTAAAGAGATTGAGCGCACTCTCGGGCTCGAGGCATCGCGCAACGCAATCATCCGCGAGGCGAGGCAGGTTCTGGATTTGCAGAAACTCGACGTTGATGTGCGCCACATAATGCTCCTCGCGGACGCGATGACCATGGACGGCGAAATCAAGCCGGTCGGCAGGCACGGTCTCAGCGGCGAAAAAGCGAGCATCCTTGCGCGCGCGGCCTTCGAGGAAACTATCAAGCACCTAGTCGCCGCGTCCATCAAGGCGGAGGACGACCTTCTCGTGGGCGTCACTGAAAATATCATCATCGGGCAGCCCATCCCAGTGGGCACAGGGCTCGTGAAATTGAAAATGCGACGTTAATGAAGAGATGCGATAGATGATGCGATAATTGGTGGTAAAAATGGTTGACATTTCAAAAGCAGTGAGAATGGCAGTCGACACAGGAAAGGTGAAGTTCGGTACGCGCGACGGCATAAAGGCAGCGCTCAAGGGAGACGCGAAACTCATACTCCTCTCCTCGAACTGCCCTGAGGAAACGCGCTCTGACATAACGCGCCACGCGAAACTCTCAGGCGTGCAGGTTCACGTTTTTGCAGGCACATCGTTCGAACTGGGTTCGCTCTGCGGGAAACCATTTCCCGTTTCCGCGCTCTGCATTTTCGAGCCCGGAAACTCGAACATTCTCGAAATAATAAAGCAATAAGAGTTGGATAAATGGTGAAACTCACGAATGAGGATTTGAAGTGCATCACGCTTTTCGAGCAGTTGACAGGCGCGAGCGTAGTGGACTGCATCGTGGAGCCCGGGAGCGCGGTCTTCCTCGTTCACGAGGGCGACATGGGCCGCGCCATTGGAAAATCAGGCAGCGCCATTGATCGCGTGCGCAAGGCTTTCAACAGGAACATTTCAGTTGTTGAACACTCGGACAAGATGGACCGCTTCATCGCGAACCTGTTTCCCTCCATCCCCATTAAGGATATAAAAATTCGCGAAGAGGGCGGCACACGCATGGCGACGATTTCCGTTGACCCGAAAGACCGCGGAAACGCGATCGGCCGCAATGGGGAGCACATCAAACTCGCGAAAAAACTGCTCATGAGGCATTTCGATACTGATTTAAAACTTTTCAGCCCTTTATCACTATAACGCCCCTATGCCAATGCATCGATGCATGTTTGCAAAGTGATTTTATGGGAAGAGGAGAATTCGCCGGAAGAGATTTGCTTCGAAGGAGGAAGAGCCTGCGCTGGCTCAAGAAGCCCTGGAAGAGGAGGAAGCTCCGCCTGAAGGATAAGTACGACCCTCTCGAGGGCTCGCCGCAGGGCAAGGGCATCGTTATTGAGAAAAAGGCGCTCGAGCAAAAGCAGCCCCACTCTGGCTTAATTAAGTGCGTGCGCGTTCAACTCATAAAGAATGGGAAACTCATCACCGCTTTCGCTCCTGGCGACGGCGCCATAAGTTTCATTGATGAGCACGACGAGGTGCTCCTCGAGGGGCTTGGTGGCTCGCAGAGGGGGCAGATGGGAAGCATTCCCGGCGTCCGCCACAAGGTTATTGCTGTTAATGGCGTTGATTTGGAGGAACTGATTTCAGGCAAGAAAGAAAAACCCAAGAGGTAATGATGCATCCGAGAGTTGGTTTTCATGGATAAACTTTTCAACAAATACGACCTCAGCGAAGTGAAAGTCTCTGATGTGAGCCTTGCGAACTACATCAGCCTCGCACCAGTGGTCATCCCGCACTCATACGGCCGGCAGGCGAAGAAGCAATTCGGGAAGGTGAAAGTGAACATCGTCGAGCGCCTCGTCAATAAATTGATGAGGGGCGGGACAGGAGAGAAAACTTCCGGCCGCGTTATCCGCACCCACGGGAAACTTCAGGGAAAGAAATTTAAGGCGATAAAAATAGTCGAGCAGGCGTTCGATGCGGTTTACAAGCGCACCAACAAGAACCCAGTTCAGGTTTTGATTGACGCGCTCCAGAACACCGCGCCCCGCGAGGACACGACTCGCGTGCAGTACGGAGGCGTTTCCTATCAGGTGGCGGTCGACGTTTCAGCTGAGAGGCGGCTTGACATGGCCCTCCGCAACGTCACGCTCGCGGCGATTATGGGCGCGTTTGACAAGAAGAAGACGCTCGCGCAGGCGCTCGCCGACGAGCTCGCGCTCGCGGCCGCCGGCGACATAAACTCATACGCGATTAAGAAGCGCGACGAGACAGAGCGAATCGCAAGGAGCGCGAGGTAGTCTCATCTCGTTTTCATTTATGTTTACATAGGGGGGGTTCAATTGGTAAGAAAGGAATACGTCGTTGACGAAGTTCAGAAACTCATGTACGATTTGAATTACGTTAGGAATATCGCGATCGTTGCCCATGTCGACCACGGAAAAACTACTCTCACGGATTCGCTTGTTGCGCGCGCAGGCCTGATTTCAAAGGAGCTCGCAGGCGACCAGAGGATGATGGACTTCGAGGAATTGGAGCAGCAGCGCGGAATCACCATCAAGGCCGCGGACATCTCGCTCGGCTTCGAATATCAGGGGCACGACTACCTCATCAACCTCATCGACACGCCGGGGCACGTTGATTTCGGGGGGCACGTCACGCGCGCAATGCGCGCTGTTGATGGCATAGTTCTCGTGGTTGATGCCGTGGAGGGCGTGATGCCCCAAACCGAGACGGTTCTCCGCCAGGCGCTCAAGGAGAAAACAAAGCCCACGCTTTTCATAAACAAGATAGACAGGCTCATCAACGAATTGAAGCTCGGCCCTGAAGATATGCAGGCAAAACTCATCAAAATAATCACAGGCGTGAACAAACTCGTTGTGCAGTACGCGCCTGCGGATTTCAAGGAGACGTGGCAGTTGAAGGTTGAGAAGGGGAACGTGGCGTTCGGCTCCGCGTACAACAAGTGGGCGCTTTCCTTCCCGTACATGCAGCGTACGGGCTTCTCTTTCAAGGATATTTACAAGTTCTGCGTCACAGGCGAGCACAAAACGCTTATTGAGAAGGCCCCTGTGGATGAAGTGGTTCTGGAGATGGCAATCGCCCATCTTCCAACCCCCACGCAAGCGCAGCCCTACCGCATTCCTGTCATCTGGCACGGGGACCTCAACTCCGAGACCGGAAAGGCGATGGTCGCGTGCGACCCCAAGGGAAAGACCGCGATGGTGATTTTCGGTGTCGTGGTTGACGAGCACGCAGGCGAGGTCGCTGTCGGCAGGGTGTTTTCCGGCACAGTGAAGAAAGGCGTTGAGGTTATTCTCGCCTCGCGCTTCGCAAAGGAGAAGATTCAGCAGGTCGGAGTTTACATGGGTCCTGACCGCATCCTCGTGGACGAGGTTCCGGCTGGCAACATCGCCGCAGTCATAGGGCTCCACGATTTGTACGTGGGCGAGACCGCGAGCGAGGAGGGGATTGTGCCTTTCGAGCAGATAAAGCACTACTCCGAGCCCGTGGTCACGAAATCCATCGAGGCTAAGAACACGCGCGACCTCGTGAAACTGATTGGGGTCCTGCGCCAGATCGCGAAAGAAGACACCACTGTGAAGATTGAAATCGACCAGGAGACAGGCGAACACCTCATGTCCGGAATGGGCGAGCTCCATCTGGAGATTATTGAGTACAAAATCACCAAGGATCACGGGATTGAGATTGAAACTTCCAAACCTATTGTCGTTTACCGCGAGACCATCACCGGCGGGTTCGGGCCTGTTGAGGGCAAATCCCCGAACAAGCACACCAAATTCAAGGTCACCGTCACGCAACTTGAGGAAGGCGTGCTGAAAGCAATGGCAGAGGGCGAGATTGCCGACGGCCGTCCCAAGGGAAAGCAGCACGTGGAGGCGTTCGTGAAAGGAGGGATGGACCGCGATCTCGCCAAGAACATCAAGGACATTTACAACAAGTGCGTTCTCATCGACGCGACAAGAGGCGTGCAGTACATGGACGAGGTGATGGAGCTCCTGATTGAGGGGTTCGAGAATGCGGTCAACCTCGGCCCGCTCGCAAAGGAAAAGGTTATCGGAGTTAAAGTTATCATTGAGGATGCTACAATTCACGAGGACCCCGTTCACCGTGGCCCCGCGCAGATAATTCCCGCCATCCGCAGGCCGATTTACGCGGCAATGCTGTACGCCGGCACGATTCTTCTCGAGCCCAAGCAGAAACTCACGATTCTTTGCCCGCAGGATTACCTCAGCGACGTGATTCAGCAGATTCAGAAGAGGCGCGGCCAGGACGTTGAAATCAACCAGGAAGAGGAAACCACCACCATCACCGCGATAGTTCCCGTCGCAGAGATGTTCGGCTTTTCAAATGACATAAGGGGAGCAACGCAGGGGCGCGCCATCTGGTACCACGAGTACGCTGGCTACCACAAACTTCCGCGCGACCTCCAGGACAAAATAGTTTCCCAGATACGCGAAAGAAAAGGGGATTCAAAGGAACCCCCGCGGCCAGAAGACTTTCTGGATTAGCACTAACCAGGCATATCTCTTTTTTGCGATATTATCTAAAAATAGTGATATACCAACGTATGACTTTTTGGTCAAACACTGACCAAAATCATTAGGTTTTTGGTTGTCGTACTGGCCAAAACACACTCAGACGCTAATCCGGTTTGTTCTGGCACTGCACTTGACAAACTCGTACGTCATTTTCTCGCCATCAAAAATCACATATCCCTCTTGAAATTTCGGCAGACAAACTATTTTAGTGTCCCCAATCTCTGCTTCAACAAATAAATGGTGGTGCCCGCAGAATAGAAATTTTGGTTTCACCGAGTTTATTATCTCGTTTATCAATTTCACGCCCATGTTCTCTCCGTTGCGCTTGTTCACCAGCCCAATTCCTGATGGCGCTTCGTGCGAGAGAAAAATATCCACGCCGCGAAGCTTTAGGCATTTCTCCACATCTTCTTTTGAAAAATGTCTGGGGTGGGATTTATACGAAGGAGAGAAGTTTCCGTTCAGTCCCGCGAGGTGCAAACGTCCCACCGCGTAGCTTTTCCCAGACTCCATGAGATGGAAGTTGTTTATCCGAACCGCGGCTCTCTTGAGGATTGGAATGAAAACCCACATTTCATGGTTTCCCAGTATTGTGTAAAGTGGTTTTGGAAACACGCCCTCGTCATAAAAAGCAAGATCTCCGCATGAGAGAAAGTAATCTATCGTAGGGGCAATCCTCTTAAGCGGCCTCAGATCTCCGTGCGCATCCGAGAAAATACAAAACTTCGCCATCTTCAACCACCGCTTCGCACCGTTCCCCCCCGCGCTTATAACTTTAGCACATCCCTTAAAATGCCGGCCATAGATTTGATGTCTCCTTCCTCCAACTCGCCGACTTTCTTTATCAATCTCTTTTTGTCAATTGCCATTATTTGAAAAATCAAAGCAACGCTTTCTTCTTCTAATCCGTTTTTATAGGTCGGCGTAATGTTGTAAGTATAGGCGAGATTTCCGCGTTCAAGAGCAGTGGTAAATGGAATTACTATCGCCATCTTCACATGATCAAGGTCCTTCCAAACCGCCGCGGGTCTTTCCTTCTTTTGCTCGTGACCCTTCGCACCGCTTAAATCAACTCGCCATATCTCCACTTTCGAGGGTAAGGTCATCGCAGTCACTCTCAATATCGTGCATCCGCGCCGCTTGCATCTTCCCAGGCGTTGAATTCTTTTTTCATCTCCTCGATTTCCTCTTCGGTTGGAGGAAACAGCTGCTTCGCCTTTGACACACCTACAGCTATCTGGGCCTCAGAATAAAACGACTTCAATCTCTTTAGTGCGATAATTGCATCTCTGTTGCTCATACCAAGATCTTTTGAAAGAAAAGAATAGGTTGTGATTATCTCAAGCATAGGGGCGTCTAATTTATTGCTTATCTCAAAAACCTTTGTTAGTTTTTCTTTCTCGTTTTCTGAAAGAGAACAATCAGATTCAAGGTTCTGAATCCTGTCCCTGTGTTTATAAATATCCCGTGTCAGATCCGGCGAATACGGTCCTCTAACATACAACGAAAAGTTATAACCTAAATCTACTCCAAGCAGCTGGAGTAGACAAACGGTTTTTTGAATAATCAATTTGTCCTGAAAACTATCAATCCTCGGTTTGAAATTAAGCTCCTTGAAACACGCCATCAGTTTTTCAATCCGGTCCATCGGCCCCACCCCTCAACTCAACCATTTTCTAAGCCATACACGAACTGCTGAAAGCGCTTCCCTGCCGTCTCCAGTAATGGAATAAGACGACATCTTTCTTCTCTCAAGCTTTACATCTCTCTCAACAACATAACCCATTTCTATCAACGCATTCAAGTTTGAGTATAGCACCCCGTCATCCAATCCAAGACCTGCCTTAAGCTCCCTGTACGTTGCCCCGTCCTCCCCCAGATTTTCAATCGACACGAGAATCAACAGCCTCGGAAGTGAGAAGATTTTTGAGTTAAGGGCCTTCGCATCGTCAACCAGTCTGAGAATTCGGTCGTTCATAACATAAGCTTGCCGCACAAAACTATTTAAATCTTACTTTTTAAAATACTTTGTAAAAAAAGTAAGCTAGAAAAAAGGAATGCGATGTTATTGGCAACTTCTACCTCGACATAGAGACGACCGGCCTGGACCCCCAAAAGGACAAAATCGTCTCCCAAATTCGCGAGAGAAAACGCGACCCCAAGGAACCGCCCAAACCCGAGGATTTTCTTGATTAACCAAATTTATACAAAATTGAAGCTACCCCAACTGAATTTTCCTGTTCTTCTCTGCTTCTACTGCTTTCGGGAACAGCTCCGAGTAATTAGTGTGAACCGGAAATACTTTCTTAGCATTAATTTCTTTTATTATATCGAATATCTCTGTTTTCGATGCGTGCCCGCTCGCGTGCAGCTGGTGCCAGTTCATCCCGAAGTGCGCGAGCCAGTTCTTCAAAACTTCGTCCGAGACCTGCGAGATCGGGTCCTCCTCGAACGGCTCGCTCATCGAGTGCACACAGTCCCCTCCCTCGGGCCGGATGTCAACGAGCTCGGTCAGTTGCCAGAAGTCAAGCTCAAGAATCAGCTCCTTCTGCCCTTCGCTGACTTCTCTCGCGCCCATGCACTTGTTCATTATTTCTCTCTCCCAGGCTTTGTAAACTTTCATCTCCCTGCAATAAACCCCGATGCTCTTGTCGTTGAACGGATCCGGGAGTTTTATGTGTGGGTCGCTTTTCAGCGCGCGCAGAAGATGAGCGGTCTTCATCGAAATGATGATTTTTCTGCCGGTTTCCTTTGCTACCTTATAGAACGTCTGGAATCGATCCAAATCTTTCGGGTATCTCATAGCAAGCACAAAGCCCTTGGATTCCGCGACTTTCTTGCTCTCATCGTAAACAAGCTTCTCTGAGTGGTTCTTCCTTGACTCCTGCGGGGCAACCCTCGTTCCCTCAACTATAAGGGCTTCAGGCTCCTCTTTCTTTGCCTTCTCTACAAACTCGTGCGTCATATCTGCTCTTGGCCCGTGCTGCCTTAGGTCTCCCGTGTATGCAATGACTCCCCCGCTGGTCTCGACAAGAAAACCATACGCTCCGGGAACCGAGTGGTCAACATGAATCGGCGTTATCTTCAAATCTCCAACCGAAATCTCCTTCCCGCTCCTGAACGTCTTAAGCTTCGCGCCCTCTTGGAAGAAGTTCTTGTTGGTAGTCTCCGTGGTGGAGTCGAGTATCATTTTCGTGGTTTCGCCAAGATAGACGGGAATGTCAGGGTGCAGGTAGTTGAGGTGCGCGACGTGGTCAAAGTGCGCGTGGCTTATGAATACGGCGTCGAACTCTGGCTCCTTGCAGTCCATCCCCGTCTTCTCAAGGGCCTCTTCGCAGTAGAGCCCCTCAAGCTTTGGGATAAGGCCAAACTCAAAATAATCCTTCAGGCCGAACCTGTCCCTCGGCTTCAGGAACGACTCCTCGACAAAATAATCGTCAAGAAGCGAGAAAGACTGCCCGAAATCCAGAAAGATTCTCGTCTTCTTGTCCTCTACGAGAATCTTATTCCCGCCGATTTCGTTTATCCCGCCGTAGAAAGTTAAAGAGACCATGTTCACGCCTTCAACAAGTTTTTCGCCGTGTGAACGAACTCCTCGGCATCCTCAACGTATTTTTTCGCGTCCTCGCACGCGAACGTTCCTTTTCCGTAATCCGCCCCGCTCTTGTCCACGGTGATTTTCTGAAGCAGCCTCAGGAAGCGCCGGTTCTCGCCTGCAATCTTGCCCTGGCGCAGGAGGTTCGAGAACACCGCCGGCGCGTCGTCGTGCCTTGTCGGCTTCAGGCGCAAAAACTTCATGGTCAGCGCGTCGTTTGCCCTTATTATTGCGTGAATCGCAAGCGCGCAGCAGACGTTTGCCGCCGCATCTTCAGTCTCGGCAAGCGCGAGCTTGTCCTTTGCGGAAACGAGCCAGCTTTCGGCTTCCCCGATCGCGCGCTCCGGACTGTCGCTCATGCGAGCCTCACCTTTTTCTTTCCTTTCAGGAAATCCTCGAACTCGTCTTTGGATTCGAAGACGAGCGGGACGACCTTTACCCCGTATTTTTCGTATGTCGAGGAGATGAGGGAAGGAGCGTCGATTTTCCTCTCCACGAGAATCGCAACGTCAACGTCGCTTTCGAGCCGCTCCTTCCCCTGCGCGACGCTTCCGAAAAGGTAGGCTTCCTTCACGCCCTCCTTTTTCCTCAGGATGCGCTTCAGCTCCGGCAGGGCTAGCGCCTGGTGCGACGCGCTCATTCTCAAAATGCTTGAGATGAGTCTGGAATAGGGGCTCTGCCTGTACCTGACGGC
>CAZWEI010000019.1:0-19735 GCA_964632135.1 Microcaldota archaeon | reverse complement strand
TAACGGACGGCTCGTTAAAGTGGTCCTATGACACGAACGCCACGCAGATAAGCGAGATGATAATGAACGTGAGCAGCACTGCGCGGAACAACATCACGCTCAACAACCACACCGTGAACGCGACCAAACCAGGCTATTCCGAGAACACGACCTCGTACAACTTCACGGACAACGTAATACTCTGGCTCTCGCTGTACGAGACCGTCCCGCCGAACGTCACGCAACTCGTCGTGAACTCCCCGAGAAACACCTCGTCCCCGCTCGTTATAAACGTGACGGTAACCGACAACACGGCGGTTGACAAGGTCTGGGCGAACATCTCCTGGTACAACGGCTACGAAAGGGTGAACCTCACGCTTGCCGCAGATGGCAATTACACGAACAATACGTTCACACCCTCGCTGAACGGCACATACACGGTGACGATTTTCGCAAACGACACGCTCGGGAACCTGAACGACACCGTGTACACCGCCTTCTATGTGTACGACACGACCTTCCCTGTTGTCAGCACCGCGGCGGCAAACGACACCTGGGTGAACACGAACACGATCATATACGCGAACGCGTCAGACAACGTGAACATCTCAATAATGCAGGCGTGGGTGTACAAACCCGGGGGCGGGATGGACACCGTCACCCTCTCGCTCCTTTCAGGGCAGCAGAGCAACGGAACCTGGAACTCCACATACAACCTGACCGCGCTGGGGCAATACAACATAAGCATCCGCGCAAACGACACCTCGAACAACATCGTCTTCTCCTCAAATGTTTCGATATACGCACTCCAGCCCTATCTGCGCACAAACCAATCCACCTATTCGCAAGGACAGAACGTGAACGTCACCCTCAACATCACTGACTTCTCAACCGCATCCTCCTATTTCGCAAACTCAACAACAACTCCCTGGTTCTGCATCTCAAACTCCACCCCTGCCTCAGCCTGCAACTTCCTCAACCTCACAACATATCAAATCTCAACAGGCCAGTACTACTCAAACTGGACGACGAACTCAACGCATCCCCCAGGCACCTACTACGCGTACGCCAACGCGTCTATAAACGGCATCCCGCACTCAAACACGACCTCATTCACTCTCCAGGACCTCTCCGCCCCGACAATACAGACGCCGGTTGCAAACGACACCTGGGTGAACACGAACTCAACCATACTGGCAAACGTCTCTGACAACATCGGCGTCACAATCGTATGGGCCATCATCTACAACCGCACAGGCGACAACATCGTAAACCTCACGATGAGCCTCCTGAGCGGCACCTCCCTCAACGGCACCTACAACGCATCCTACAACCTCACCCAACTTGGCAGGTACAACATCACCGTGATGGCAAACGACACCTCGAACAACACAGGCGCATCAATCAACAAATCAATCTACGCCCTCTATCCTCCGCTGACAACAAACCAATCCATCTACTCTCAAGGCCAGACGGTGAACGTCACCCTCAACATCACGGACTTCTCAACCGCATCATCCTATTTCGCAAACTCCTCCTCCACTCCCTGGTTCTGCATCTCAAACTCCACCCCTGCCTCAGCCTGCAACTTCCTCAACCTCACAACATATCAAATCTCAACAGGCCAGTACTACTCAAACTGGACGACGAACTCAACGCATCCCCCAGGCACCTACTACGCGTACGCCAACGCGTCTATAAACGGCATCCCGCACTCAAACACGACCTCATTCACTCTCCAGGACCTCTCCGCCCCGACAATACAGACGCCGGTTGCAAACGACACCTGGGTGAACACGAACTCAACCATACTGGCAAACGTCTCTGACAACATCGGCGTCACAATCGTATGGGCCATCATCTACAACCGCACAGGCGACAACATCGTAAACCTCACGATGAGCCTCCTGAGCGGCACCTCCCTCAACGGCACCTACAACGCATCCTACAACCTCACCCAACTTGGCAGGTACAACATCACCGTGATGGCGAACGACACCTCAAACAACACAGGCAACTCGGCAAACAAATCAATATACGCCCTCTACCTTCCGATAAACACAAACAAAACAGGATATACCAACGGCACGCAAATGAACTTTTCGGCGAATGTAACCGACGGGTTCGGGAACTTCTCAAGCGCTGACGCCATAAGCGCCTGCGTATCAACCTATCCAAGCCCGTCCGCCTGCCTTGTTTACACTTTCACGCTGAGCGAGCCAGGCGCAGGTCGTTACAACTACACCTGGGCAGTGAATGTTTCCGCAGGCGGCAATTACTCGCTCTACGTGAACGCGACCAAGAATGCGCTGAATTATTCCAACACCACGTATTTCGTAGTAAGCACAATGGCTCCAAATGTTTCAATAACTAACTGGAGCGTGATAAACCAGCACAACTACATCGCGGCGAGCACCCCGTTCAACGTTTCTGTGAACGCAACGAGCGACGGGGGCATAGGAATCAAAAACGTGACCTGCGAGCTGAACAGCGTGAATACGAACGGAGTCCTTGTCTCAGGCTCGATATACAACTGCTCGCTCACGTCGCCGGGTTCGCAGGCAAACTACACGATAACTGTATACGCAACAGACAACGCGGACAGTACGAACACGACGCAGATGAACATCACGACGATTCCCGCGACCTTCTATCTCGTCCTCAATCCTGTGGCAACAAAGGTCATTACCGATTTGGGCGTCGACACATATTATTTCCTGCAAAACGTTACCGTAAACAACACCGGCTCCACTACGTCGCACAACACAACTCCATACATATCCGCATTTTCAAATTCGCTGAGATTCTCAGCGCAAAACATGTCCTATTCCTGCGGCGAGTTGTTATCAGGCAACAACTGCACTGCGACGCTCAACATTTCCATCCTGGGAAGCACCGAGCCCGGTGACTATTACATCTACTACCGGACCAACTACACGAACAACAACCTCACCGCGAACACGTCCGTGCAGATATCGCAACTCGTGACAATCGCGAGCACCCCGCAACTTAACGTAACGAACGTCGCCATGACCGTCGATCAGGGGGCGATGGGCGCCACGAACACGACGCTGAACTCAACTGGCAACGATGCGGTGACAACCATAAACATAGTTTACGTGAACCAGACGCTCAACGCCTCGTGGTTGAACTACTCCCCGACATCAATTGGGCAAATCACAAGCGGCTCCTACGCATACCTATACATAAACGTGTCAGTACCCGCAGGCACGACTGCAGGCGCTTACACGGGCTACTTCAACGTGACCACCGCAAACGCAGGCGAGAAGCAGATAAACCTCACAGTCACGGTTCCTTACAACGGCACCTGGACGATGTACCCAGCAGACCAGACGAAACAGTCAGGTCTTCTGGTAGCGGGCATCATAGGCAACGTCACGATAGCCAACACAGGCAACGGAGACCTCAACTTCACCATAGCCTACAGCGGAGACCTTCTCGACTTCGACCCGCCATGGAACAGTTCCAACCCGACGTGGGTGGTCGTGCCGAAGCAGTCCTCAAACCACTTCAACGTGTCCTACAAGGGCGGCTACAGTTTCAGCAACCTTTTCAACCTGACGATAACCGTCTCAAACGCGTCCGGAACGCCCACCTCCAACACGACATACATGCGCCTGAACATATCCGACCAGCCGCCGAGCATAACGGACATAACGCGCCAGTCCCTCAATCCGCTGAATTACCCGCAAAACGACACTGTTGACGTCAATTCGCAGATAAACGTGACCTTCAAGATTACCGACGACCAGTCACAACTCAAGAACACCAGCATATACTGCTATTACTCGCCGACAGGCGCCATTGCAAACGCGACCTGCGCAACCAGCCCGTGCGCAAGCGGGAATTATTTCAGTTGCTCCTACACGCCCAATCAGGCAGGCTTCTACAACGTAACCATATACGCGAACGACACCGGCGTACCCCCAAAGGAGGGCAACGCGACAACGAACTTCACGGCGATAGCCTCCACCGCAGTGGCAGTAACAAACAACTTCACCAGCATAACGATTACCGGAATTACGCAGTACGACAACAAGACGTTCGGGATAAACGTGACCGCGAACAACACTGCAGGAAGCGCGTTCGCGTACGCGGCGAACATAACCTACTCATCGCTTCCTTCAGGGTGGTTCTACTCGGCTCCGCAGACGCTCGGGGACATCCCGCCCAATTCCACGCGCAACGGCGTGCTGAACATAACAGTTCCGAACGGGACTGCCCCTGGCCCCTACTCGGTCGGCTCCAAGGTCGTGTGGAGGCAGGCGAACAACGCCCCTGCGGAAAACACGTCCTCGCTCATAACCGTAACCGTGTCGTCCAACTCGCAGATAAATTTAAGCGAGTACAGTAGCGCGTACACCATATTGGCAGGCACGAGCAACGCGAGCACCTTCAGGGTGAACAACACAGGCAACGCCGAGGCAAGCAACGTGATAATCGAGTGCACAGGCGGCAGCACATGCTCGCATGGCGGAAGCGTGTGCTCCCTGCACGTGTCGTTCAACCAGACCACCATAACGAGCCTGCCAGCGGCCTCATCGCAACTAATCCTGATGACGATAAGCGTGCCGGCCGACGAGTCTTCCTCCACTTACACCTTTACCGTCAGTGCGACAGGCAGCACCTTCCCGGTTACGGTCACCATACCCGCGAACTTCACTTGGAACACGTCTTCGAGAAACGTGAACCTCTCGCGCGCCGGAGGCGATTACGGAACATACAGCAGCCTTCTGCTCCAAAACCTCGGGAACAAGCCGATGTACTTCAATTTCACGCTCGCTGGCAACATCACGGACTGGGTGAATGTCACGACCCTTAACAACACCTACCTCCCGCAGCAGCAGAGCGTGTCCATCAACCTGACCTACAACACGCCATACCAGAACGCGATGTATAACGGCACCTTAACTATCAGCAACGGGACGCCTTCCGCAGACCAGGTGGTGAACGTTACGCTCAATGCGCACGTCATCACGCTGACAATCGTCGCGCCGACTGTCGGCACGCCAACGGTAAACGTGACCGTCGGGGACACGCTCAACATAAACGCCACGCTTGAGTTGCAGGGCCAGCCGATAACCGAGAACGTGGCATTCACCGCGCGCATAGACTCGACGAACTGCATCATCTCCAATTACGCGTACGACTCAGGCAACACTCGGTGGAGCATAAACTGCACCGCGCCCTCTGTGAGCGACGGCGCCTGGCACGCGGTCAACCTCACCGCGAACTACACCACGCAGGAGCTCGTCGTTTCTGCAAACTCCTCGAACTCCATCTGGTACAAGGACATAACCGCGCCCCAGATACCGCAGACAATGCTCCCGCAGGTTCCGCTCGGGCAGAGCGGCACCGTCGAGTTCAACGTAACGGACAACGTCCAGATAAGCCAGGTGAACCTCACAATACTCAAGCCGTCCGGCGCGGTCGCGTTCGCAAACGTCTACAGTTTCTCCACGAACTCCACCAACGTGACAAACACGCTCAGCCCAACGAACCTCAGCGAGACAGGGGACTACACCTGCCTTATAAACGCGAGCGACTCGTCAGGCAACAGAAACGCATCCACCTATTACTTCGAGGTTTACGAGAACCAGATAATTTCAGGATACATGCTTGACCTCAGCATTCCCCCCTTGCCATTGAACGTGACGTTCAGGTTCTACAGACCGGGAAACAGCACGCTGCTGGCTACAAACGCGACCGATTCAAGCGGTTACTACTACCTGGTCCTCCACAAGAGAAAATACGATATGGTCCTGCTGACCCCGGCTCTGACGAACTACACGCTCTATTACTACAACACAGACATAAACTCCTCAACGAACTCGCTGGGCCGCCTTGACCTGTTCAGGTTCGCCCCTGGGAACTACATAACGATATCAGGCTCGGAGCTGGCAGTAAAAGCGATACTTGTCATAACGAACACGTCATACACGAGGGGCAGGGTCGTCGTGAACTACAGCGACGTGTCCGCAAGTTACTATCTGCTAAACCTCTTCTATTGCTCCAACCTCACGGGCAGGTATTGCAACAGCGTTTGGACCAGGCTCACGGATGTTGAAAATAGCGTAGACTCCCTGACCTTCTACGCCAACACTACGTCCCTCAACGGCTCGTTCGCGCTCGCGCAGGGCGCTTGCGGGGACACCTTCTGCAGGTCAGACCTGGGCGAGAACTGTAATACCTGCTATCAGGACTGCCAGTCCTCCTGCCCAGGCGTCATAGACATAAACGACTCCTCCCAGGCAATCGGCGCGCGCCAGAACTCCACCAACTCAACCGCGTTTACGATAACCTCGGTCTCGACAGGCCCTGTCAATACGATAACGTTCTCGTGCTCCACAGGATGCGGGGACTTCGGCTTCAACTTCACTCCGTCATCCGTAAACACGCTCCCCCCAGGCTCGAGCATGCCCATATCCCTTGTCGTTACCGTTCCGGCCGGCAAAGCACCCGGCACATACCAGGCGACGATACAGGCTGCAGGCACAGGCACTGCCGACACGATGACGCTGAACCTAACAGTGCCCATGGAAACCGGCTGGTCCCGCTCGCCGGACAACTTCTCAACCGGCATAGGCACTGGCGTCACTGACAGCCTCGGCGCAATATCCATATACAACCAGGGCAACATCCCCTTAAATTTCACGCTCGCAATTTCAGGGAACGTCTCAGCCCTCATCTCGCTGAACGCCTCCTCTGTAGTCGCGCAGGGCGTTTCCTACGGTTACGTCCTCATCACCTACAACTCAACCAACCTCATCGGCAACTACCAGGGAAACGTTTCCATCACTGACAACGTGAGCCTGACCCAGCAGAACACGAGCGTGAACATCACCATATACAACTTCACAATCAACATAACGGGCCCGAACGCTACGAGCCCGCAGACTGACATAACCGAGGGAAGCACTATTTCCGTCAATTCTTCTGCTTACATAGGCGACACGCCCCTAACCGAGAACGTCACTTGGCGTGTTTACGTGGGCACCGGGGAAGTGGAATGTGTTGTCACGGCCTCGGCTTACACAGCCGCGTGGGGTCTCTGGAACTTCAACTGTTCAGCCCCATACGTGGCGACATTGAATAACTCCTTGAAAGTAAGAGGAAACTACACGACATACCGTGCCATAGCTACCCAAACTGTCCCCGGCGCCCTTATTTACCGCGATATACTGGGTCCGCACCTTATCGTGAACGCAACCGACAACTCCACAGGAAGCACTTCGTACATAACGATAAACGCAACGGACGCTAGTTCGGCGGTGTACAACGCCACTGCGACAGTCACAATGCCCAACGGAACTACGCAGACGATAAACCTCACGAACACAACCAACGACATATTCTACGGCAATTTCTCGAACACCACGGACATAGGCGAATACACGCTCTCCGTCACCGCAAACGACACGTACGGAAACGTGAACACCTCGAGCTCTACTTTCAACGTTTACATAACCGTATATTTCTACGGGACGCTCGCAGATGCCGACAGCGCAGCGGTTTCCGCGAACTTCAGTTTCAAAAGGCAGACGAGCGGCGCGCTCGCAGCCAGCGGGGGCACGAACTCGAGCGGCGGATACAACGTTTCGATAAACACTACCGGCCTGTTCCGCATAAACGCGTCCGTGTTCAACTCAAGCGTTTACTTCGCGGGCGCGAACATAAGCACGAACATATCCAACCCATTCCAATTTGACAATATACCCATTGCGAGCATAGGCTCAGGAGGCGTGCGGCTTAAGGGCATAGGCATAACGGTTTCAGCGCTCAACTACACGAGCGCCTCGCTCACCATAAACTACTCGGGAACCTCCTATGCCGTCGAGGACAACATAGGGATATACCTATGCAGCAACTGGACGTTTGCGAACAGGACGTGCACCTCGACCTGGACGCGCCAGAGCGGCACTGTGAAGAACACGACGAACCACATCATCTCGCTCAGCCTGTCCTCATTCTCGAATTCCTCCGCGTACGCGGCAGCCGAGTACATCTGCGGAAACGGCGTTTGCGAGTCGACGTACGGGGAGGCGAACTCCAACTGCCCGACCGACTGCACCACGACAACGACGACCACCATAATAAGCAGCGGCGGGACCACCACTGTCATAAGCGGCGGTGGGGGAGGTTCGGACACCGGTGCGCTGAACGCGCTTTCGGAAAAACTCCAGGCGCTGAGCGGCGAGATGGACTTCCTGAAGCAGCAGAACGAGTATCTCAGGCAGCAGCTCAACACGAGCCTCGAAAGGCAGCTTGCCATACAGCATCAGTTGAACAAATCCTCAGGCGGCCTCCAGACCTCAACACAGAGCTTTTACCTCGAACTCTACCCCGGCGAGTCGACAACCTCGAACACGTATGTAAAAAACACGCTGAACGATACCACGCCAATAAGCATCGAATCCTCCGGCAACACGAAGGAGTTCATCAGTTTCCGCGACGAGCTGCTCCTACTCAACCCCGGCGAGGAGGGCGAGTTCAGGATAGACATCCACATACCCCCCAGCACGAAGCCTGGCGTCTACTCAGGCCAGATGGCCATCTCAAACGGCGTGGACATCCTCCTGGTTCCCACCACGATACGCGTGCTCTCGACTAAGGAGGCGCTCATCGACATTAAACTGCAGCCAGTTTCAGACACGGTTTCGCCAGGCGGAGTGCTCAGGGCGGAGACAATCCTGTACAATCTGGGCGAGAGCAAAAATGTCGCTGTCCAGCTCAAAATCCGGCTCGTTGACCCGAACAACGAGCAGACGCTGCAGGAGCTTCCCACGGACACCATCATTGTCTCGACCACTGTGAATACCATAAAGTCACTCCAGATTCCAAAGGACGCGAAGGAGGGCTGGTACATACTGAAGGCGACCGGCTACTACACCTCTGCACTGAACCGGAGTGGCGAGGCGAACGCGCTCGCGTACGTGCGCATCGAGCGCTCCCTGCTAGACCTGCAGATTCTCGGCATCCCGCTATGGTTCATACTCATCTCCTCGATGTTCGTGGGCGGCGCGTCCGGCTTCTACATGTACAGGAGGCGCGAGGAGGACAAGAAACGGCGCTACCTTGAGAAGATTGACTTCACGAAACTTCCGCCTCCAGGCGAGATGTCCGGCTTCCTTGGCAAGGTCGCAGAAACCGAGATTCGCGCGTTCGCTCCTCTCCCGAAGCTCACGATGCACACGCTGATTGCGGGCGCGACAGGCTCCGGGAAGACGGTCGCCGCGCAGGTACTTGCAGAGGAGGCTCTCGAGAAGAACGTCGCGGTTATTGTTTTCGACCCCACGGCGCAGTGGACCGGATTCCTGCGCCCGAACAAGAACAGGGACATGCTCGCCATCTACAAGCAGTTCAACATGAAACCCACGGAGGCGCGGCCGTTCGAGGGCAACCTGTACGTCGTGAAGGACCCGAACGAAATTGTTGACGTGCGCAAGTTCATGAAGCCGGGCGAGATCACCGTGTTCTGCCTGAACAATCTCGTGCCCCAGCAGATTGAGGTGTTCACGGCGAACACGATAAAGCAGGTTTTCGCCGCTCATCTCGAGGAATACCCGCAGCTCCGCCTCCTGCTCGTTTACGACGAGGTGCACCGCCTGCTCCCGAAGTTCGGCGGCACGGGCATCGGCTTCGTGCAGATTGAGCGCGCCGCCCGCGAGTTCCGCAAGTGGGGCTTGGGGCTCATACTCATCTCGCAGGTACTGAGCGACTTCGTGGGCGAGATAAAGGCGAACATCGGCACGGAAATTCAGATGCGCACGAAATACGAGGTAGACCTCGAGCGAATCAAGTTCAAGTTCGGGGAGGACACGCTCAAGTCGGTGGTGCGCGCGTCCATCGGTACCGGAATGATGCAGAACTCCGAATACAACAACGGCGCGCCCTATTTCGTCACGTTCCGCCCGCTCCTCCACAGCGTCGTGCGCCTCTCTGACACCGAGATATCGCAGTACGAGGAGTACAACAGGAAGATAGACGCGCTCATGCTCCGCGTTGAGGCGATCAAGGCGCGCAACCTAGACGTGTTCGACATCGAACTGGAGCTAGGGCTCGCGCGCTCCAAGGTGAAGAAGGGCGCGTTCAACATCGTCGACATTTACATGGAGTCGCTGGTGCAGAAGATAGAGAAGTTGGAGAAAGGATAGATGATTCAAATAAAACTTATCCATTTATTTATCATCATTTTGCTGGCGCTCGGAGTATTTTGGATACTCGGACGTGCTTATCTAGAAGGTATAAAGTGTGAGATCCAAGACGAAATAAAATGTCCAATCGCCGAGATTTTATGCCGCGCATACGTTTTCTTTGCTCAGATTAAGGGGGAGATTGTCGAGTTTCATTGCATACCGTGCGATCAAAACAGCAAAGCATTCAATAAAGATGTCTGCTATTTCAGTGCCGCAACAGAAAATGAGTATTCCTCACTCTGTAGTAATATACGAAGTCAAGAAAGAAAAGATACTTGTTACTCTACCGTTGCGATATCCAAAAAAGATATATCACTTTGCAAAATAGCAGGATCTGCGGAATTTTTTTGTTATGCCGGGATCGCGAAAAAAATGAAGGACTTTTCAATATGTTATATGATAGCATATAACCGATCAAGAGACGAGTGTCTTGCGGAGGTCGGCATATCTACAAAAGATACTTCGATATGTGCGAAAATACAAACACCCTATTATGGAGATTGGTGTTACAAATCTCTCGCAAAAAGTTGGTTGGATTTCGAGCTGTGCGAAAGGATAACGACCACATATGGGAGAGGCGAGTGCTACACTTTCATTGCAAAAGCCAAGAAGAATATCTCAATATGCGATAAAATAGAAACTTGGTCTTCGATTGGTAAATATTGGAACGAAGTGTGTTATGGGGACGTCCAGGCTAATCCCTCTAACTCTTCTTAAATTTTAAAAAACAAAATTAAAAATTAAAAAACAAAACCCCGAGGTGGTAAAGGGGGTGGCAGGGGCATCCCAGTGAAACGCGTTACCGGTCCGCCCCTGCCGTTTTGAACACGCATCAGTGCGCAATTTTTGTTACGCAAAAATGCGCATTTGTGCTACCGCACAAATTGCGCGTTAACGCCAATGTACGTTACCTTTTCTATTCCAGTGTCGGTAAGGAGCGCAATTGCGCCCTCGGCTGGGGGCTGGAGAATCTCCTCAGCCACAATGACGAGTTTTTCACCGGTTCTCTTTATGCTCGCGCTCAGGCGCATTTTCTGCAGCCTCTCTATCATCGCGTTCACTTCGTTCTGCGTTGCGTTTGTTATGTCGATCCTCATGCTCTCGCCTCCGCCAAGAAGCCTTGGTCGCCCGTGCGCCCCTTGGCAGAGTACTTTCCGTCGGGGCGCTTAAATACCGGGTCATGCGGAGTAAGTTTCCAGTAAAGAACCGCCTTCTCTCGAGAGCGAGTCGTATGCGCATTCAATGCATAATGTTTATAAAGTCTAATGCTCATTTATTAAGCAAAGGTGGTGCCATGAATGTCAGCCTGGGAACCCCGTACGAGAGCATAATAAGCAAGATAATCGGCAAAGGATACGCCGGAAATCAAACCGAGGTAATCCGACAGGCCCTGCTGGCCTACGAGCGGGCGCTGGAGGAGGAAGAGGCTCGGCTTGTGAGCAGAGGGGTCGAGCTTGAGATGCAAGAGATCAAGACTGGGAAAGTGAAGACAAAAAGCCTTGAGCAGTTGAAAAAGAAATACCCGTTGTGAGCCGATGAAAATACGCATTTCCGAGAAAGCCGAGGACGAGCTAGACAAGATGGAATCCGAGCTTAGGGCTCTGTTTATGAAACACATAGAGAAACTGGGCCAGATGCCCCCAAGGAGACATCTCAAATTCGGGCTGCCGTTCAATGTCGAAGATGTTACTAAGCAGGCTAGAATGGTTTATCATACAGACGAGAAAGATGAGACGCTTTACGTACTCCGCTGCTTCAAGGACCACAAGGAATACGAGCGCTGGTACAAATCGTTTAAGTGAGAAGCCCGATGTAGCGGCTCGCCTCGTGAGCGGCGACAACGACGGCTTCGCGCCCCTCGAGGGGCGCGCCGGCGTATACGTTATATTTAAATATTTTCTCGTATCAAGAGTAACACAGGAAAAGCAAAAGCTGGTTCTGGCAAGCGCAAAAACACGAGTAGCAGCGAGTATTGCGTGTGCGCGCGCGCCAGACGCGACCAGATGTTAAGATGTTATTTGTTGTTTGTTAATTGTTTGTTTAATTACTTAACGTGAAGGTGATTCGCTATGACCGAAGATTTGGCAAAGAAGGCAGAGGATTTGGGAAGGAAGGGCACGACCACCATAGGGCTGATTTGCTCCGACGGCGTGGTTTTCGCCGCCGACAAGCGCGCGACGATGGGATACTTCATCGCGAACAAGGACACGCAGAAGATATTCCAAATAGACGACCAGCTCGCGGTAACGGTTGCGGGCAGCGTTGGCGACGCGCAGACGCTCGTGCGCCTGATGAAGGCAGAAACCCAACTTTACAAGGTTCGCAACGGAAAAACCATGAGCGTGAATGCGGCAATGACGCTCGTCTCGAACCTCATGAACCAGTACAAGTTCTTCCCGTTCTACGTGCAACTGCTCATAGGCGGCTTTGATGACAAGCCGCGCGTATACAACATCGACCCGATCGGAGGCGCGACAGAGGAGAAGTTCGTCTCAACAGGGAGCGGCTCTCCGATGGCATACGGCGTCCTCGAGGACGCGTTCAAGGACGACAGGCCTATCAAGGAGAATCTGAGGCTCGCCATACGCGCCCTCTCCTCGGCGCTCAAGCGCGACTGCGGGAGCGGGGACGGCATCGACCTCGTCACGATAACGAAGACGGAGTTCAAACGATACAGTAAAGACGAGATAAAGAAACTCGTGGAAAGCAAGGAGCGCGCCGAATAAATACACGCGGCACGCGAGTGGCCAGTTGAGAATTACGCGGGTAAACGGATGAAATACCACGAACAGACTATTAGGGGCGATTTTTTTGAACAACCTGAATGAGATACAAAAGAGTTTAGACGACATAGTATCACGTGAATGCGGCGTAACGAAGGTCGAGTTCGAGGGTCCGGACGTAGTTATTTATTTGAAGAATTTGCGCGCGTTCTACTCGGACGACAACCTCATAAGGAAGATAGCGGTCGCCATACGCAAGCGCGTTCTCATACGAAGCGATCCCTCTTCCCTCATGCCTGCGGACGAGGCGCTGAAAAAGATCAAGGAGCTCGTGCCAGTTGAGGCAGGCATAACCGAAGTCAAGTTCTCGCCAGAATTCTGCGAGGTAATAATAGAGGCGCTCAAGCCCGGCCTGGTGATTGGAAAGGGAGGAGGGACTCTGCGCGAGGTCATCACAACTACTGGTTGGGCGCTGAAAATTCTCCGCACGCCAACAATGCCCTCTGACACTATTAAGGGAATACGCGCCTCGCTTTTCAAGGAGTCGGAGAACAGGAAGAAATTCCTCAACTCGCTTGGAAAGAAAATCTGCGGCGCGAGCACGAAGAGCGATTGGGTGAAGGTTACGGCGCTCGGCGGGTTCAAGGAGGTCGGCCGCACATGCATCCTCGTACAGACTCCCAATGACAAAATCCTCATCGACTGCGGCATCAACGCTGAAACGAACGAGCCCTCAAAATCCTTCCCCTACCTGACGGCGATGAACCTCGCGCTCGACGAACTCGACGCGGTAATCGTCACGCACGCGCACCTCGACCACTCGGGCTTCATTCCATATCTTTTCGCGTACGGTTACGACGGTCCCGTCTACTGCACCCCGCCTACGCGCGACACGATGGTGCTGCTTCAATTCGATTACCTCGACATTCTCAACAAGTCGGGCATTCCCACTCCCTACATGGACAAGGACATACGGAAGATGCTGAACAGGTGCGTCACGCGCGAGTACGAGGAGGTAACGGACATCACGCCCGAAACGAAACTCACGCTGCACAATGCAGGCCACATCCTCGGGAGCGCGATGGTGCACCTTCACATCAACGAGGGGCTCCACAATTTCGTTTACACCGGAGACATAAAATACGGGTTCACGCGCCTCTTCGAGCCTGCGAACACCACGTTCCCGCGCATAGAGACGCTATTCATGGAGAGCACTTACGGCGGCCGCGATGACATCATGCCCCAAAGGCAGGAAATCGAGCAGCGCCTCGCGGAACTGATAAAGCAGACAATCGCGAACAAGGGAAAAGTTCTCATACCTGTTTTCGCCGTCGGCCGCTCGCAGGAAATAATGTTGGTTCTCGAGGAATACGCCCAAAACGGCGACGGGAAGACGCGCTTCGACTGTCCCATCTATTTGGACGGGATGATTCTCGAGGCGTCCGCGATTCACACCGCCTATCCAGAATATTTGCGCCAGAACGTCCAGCGTCGCGTGCTCTCGAACAACTCGCCCTTCGAGTCAAAAATTTTCGAGTCGGTGAAGAACAACCGCAAGGAGATAGTTGAGGGCGACCCGTGCGTGATTCTCGCGCCCTCGGGAATGTTGAGCGGCGGCCCATCCGTGGAATACTTGAAAATGCTCGCCGGCGACCCGAAAAACCTCCTGTTATTCGTCGGTTACCAGTCCGCCCTTTCGCTCGGCAGAAAATTGCAGAAGGGAATGAAAGAAATTCCGATTCTCGGTGAGAGCGGAAGACTCGACACTCTAAAAATTAATATGCGCGTAGAAACAGTCGAGGGATTCTCAGGGCATTCGGACCGCTACCAACTCATCAATTTCGCGAAGAACATCCGCCCGTCCCCAGAACAAATATTCACGCTCCACGGGGACGAGAGCAAGTGCGACGACCTCGCGCGCTCCCTCAACAAGTTGATGAGGCTCGAGACGCGCGCGCCGATGAATTTGGACACGATAAGGCTGAAATAGAAAAGGAGATGCTTACTGCAATCCTTCTTTCAAACTTTTTCCAGCGAACTCATTCTTAGTCTGCTCGTCCAACTCCTTTATCCACAAACCAGTCATCGCAATAAACAAGGCGAGATTTATCCCCATCACTTATCCAAATCTTTTTTCAGCTTAATCCGTTTTTCTCTTTGCATGATGAATCACCAAATCCAAATAAAAAATAGAACGCTAGCACCCGTTAATGTGCACGCTCATATCGCCTTTTTCGTTAATTTTGACACTAAACGATTCAATGTATTTCCTTGAATCAATGCGTTCAAGAAGCTTCTGTCTCTTGCTTTCAGTAACGTTATTTAGGTCTTCTTTAAGCCACCCTCTTGCTTCCGCGCCGCTCACTCGAAAATCCCCGGATGATAAAACAAACCCGCCGAGGCAACCAATAACGACAACACGGGGCTCGCCATCCGCCGCGTTTTCTGGTTCAAATTTCCTGACCGTTCCCTCGCCTTTTTTAAACGAGTCTTCGAACCTCCACCCCACGTCGTTACCCAAACGAAAAGGGACCCCGGTAGGAGGAAAAAACTCAATCGTGCCGATTTCAATACCCCCGATTTTCCTGACCACATCACTGCCGCTGGCGAGAACTATCGATGCCGATTCCGTCGTGACGTTGAACGGCGTCCTCGCGTCGCCCGGTATCCCGGCGTGATAGATTCTGCTCGTTAAGTCATAGTTGCACATGGTTATCTGAAGCCCGCTTTTCCTCAAATCCTCGTTGAACTTCTTTACGCGTTGAACGAACTGTTCGGGTACCCTCTTCAACTCAAGAAACTGTTCAAACATCTCCCCAAGGTTCTCAAAATTCGCCGGTATCCTCAAATCAATACCCTCTGTTTGCGGGTCGTCCCGTATGCCCCCGTTATACCCGCTCGCAACAGCCCTTATCTTCTTGAAAATGCCCGCCAGGGATGATTTTACATAGGACACGTCCTTCGCGTCCTGCTTGCCATTAAGGGTGCCGAACATCCTGCGCGCGCTCCCAACCAATTCAAGGGCTTTCAGAACATGCCGGTTTTTCTCCATCCCCTCAAGTTCGAGAGCAACGATTTCAATTTTTTTCATGAGCAAATCTGTCTGTGTCCTTCTCTCAATCGCTCGAAGTTGCGTGTTCATGTCTACACCTTAGGCTCGTCAGAATTAGTGTTATATTATGCCTTTTCCGGTATTTAAACCCCTACGCTCTCCATTTCCTTTGCCTTTTCCGCCTTCCTCTTCTCGAACATTTCCTTTGCGAGGGCAACAAGCATCTTGGCTATCTCCTCGCTTCCTTCATTCGCGTGCTTCCCTTTTAAACTGTACACCACATACGCTTCACTCCAACTCTTGGACAGCCTAAGTAACACTACGTCGTCCTCATTTATGGGACCGTTTATAACCATCTCCCTGGGAAACTGCTCCCCAGGCCTCATCTTGAGCTTGTAATTTTTCGTTTTCAGCACGACAAGGTAGGCCTCACCCCCCAACTCCTTGCGCCTGCCGAGCGCGTACGCCATCGCCCAGTCCGCATCCCCTGTAAACGATATCCCGTTTGTCCTGATTTTCTCCCCATCAACAAGACCCTGAGCGCCCAAGACGATGCCCCTGAAAAGGTATTTCTGCGAGAGAAGTTCGAACAGCGATTTCTTGAGCGAGTCCAGAAGCTGCATGTCTTTGTATATCTCGCCAGCATCCTGATTCATGTCAAGTTGCGGCTGCACTCTTTCCAAATCCTCTTCCTCGTACAGCAGCAGTTGCGGGAATTTCATCATGTCCTGCTCGGTGAAGCCGTGAGCTCTGAGCCGACTGAGTTCCCCAAGTTTTTTCTCTATCTCGCCGATATCCATTTCAATTCCATTCTTCTTCAGCTTTCGCTGGATTGCCCTGGCCATATCCCTGTCCACACTCTTAATCTCGAACGGTTCAAGGAAGTCAGGAATCTTCCCTCTTCTTCTGCGCACTGCTGTCTGTTCCATGGTTAAATTATGCGCTCAGGAGTTAATAAAAACAGCGGTTTCAGCGCGCGAGTTGGGGCGTTCGTGTTATGCCTTCGGGGAGCAGCACGTCTCTGTCGAAGTCATCCTGCGTTCCTGCGCGGAGCTCAGGGGGGCTCTTGTTCCTATCGACATACACGTAAAGCGGAGGCACTGCCTCGGGATTCGTCAAGATGGAACTCGTCACGATGGACATTACATCCAGCCCGTCCTTGCCTATCGATGCTTGGAACCCATGAAATCCCGTAATCTCATCTATCTTCCTGCTCATCTCATTGATTTTCTCTTCACCCGCGATTCCCCTGCCCATCCTGATGACATTTGTTTTTGCGACGGCGCGCGCTTCATCAGGGTTCCAATCGAAAAACACCGAGTCGTAACTTATTCTAAATTCAAAATGCTCCTTTTGCGCTGGAATCGCCTCAAAATTGCACAATACGTTTGCCGCATAAGGCGGAATTTTCTGATAGGCGAAGACGCTTCCAACCTCCTTCTCGAACCCGCGGTCGTTGGTGATAAAAATCGATGCGCACACGCCCAGGGTAATCATCTCCTCATTCGGAGGAGAATTTATTGAGGCAAAATTGCCCGCAACTAGATACAAATCGTTCTTGAAAAGCTCTATTGAAAGTCTAGTTACCTCTTCTACCACTTTCTTATTTCCATGAATCCTCAAAAAGTCAATCAGGCGCCGGTTTCCTTCGACAAGCTCGTTCTTTGGTATGACGACGTCGGTGCGTTCCTCTTCAGCAACCCTAGGTGTTGTCTCTTCTCGCTTGCCTACTACGAGGGTTTTAGCGTCATACTTTTTCAACGGCACCTGCGCGTGCCCGTTCGTCATGATTATATTGCGCTTTTAATATTTAAACTCCTTCCGTTTTCCGCTGGCGCGCGCAACCGCCCAGCGCGAATATTCCCATAGGAATAAATTATTCCTTTCAGGAATAAACCACCGGCGTGACATAAATTAATAAACTTCCACGGCAAATTAAAACCCAAACGAATAATTTTGCGAGGTTTTGATATGGCTCGAAATATCGTCATTGAGAAATTGGACGGCACGCCGATAGAGAAGAGGCGCGTTGAAATCGTGGAGAGGAAGGGGCAGGGGCATCCTGACACGCTCATCGACGGAATAATGGAGGGCGTGAGTTGCGCGCTCTGCAAGGAGTACATCCGCGAGTTCGGGAAAATCCTCCACCACAACGTCGACAAGGGATTGATTTGCGGGGGCGCGACGAACGTGGAGTTCGGCGGGGGGGAGTTCGTAACTCCCATCTACATAATATTAAACGGAAGGGCAATTTCAGAAGTGAAGGGGAAGAAGATTCCTGTTTCAACGCTCGCGTTAAAGGCGGCGAAGGACCACCTGAAGAGCAACACGCGCTTCCTCAACCTTGAGGATGATGTGGAGTTCGACGCGCGCATCTCGACCGGCTCGCCAGACCTGGGGGACGTTTTCGACCGCACGCAGAAAATCCCGTTCGCGAACGACACGTCATTTGGAGTCGGTTTCGCGCCACTGAGCGCGACCGAGAGGCTCGCGCTCGAGACGGAGAGGATGCTCAACTCGCGCGAGCACAAGGAGACGATGCCCTGGGTTGGCGAGGACATAAAGGTGATGGCCCTGCGCGAGAACAGTTCCATAAAACTCACGGTCGCAGTCGCGTTCGTCTCGAAGTTCGTGCGCGACCTTGATGATTACATAAAGAAAAAGGAGCACGTGCGCATCGAGGTTCAGAAACTCGCCGAGAAAATCACGCACCACGATGTGGAGGTTCACGTGAACACCGCCGACAATTACAAGAGGAACTCAGTTTACATCACGCTTACAGGACTCAGTTGCGAGATGGGCGACGACGGCAGCGTGGGGCGCGGCAACAGGGTGAGCGGCCTCATAACCCCCGGCAGGCCGATGACGCTCGAGGCTGCGGCAGGAAAAAACCCGGTCAACCACGTTGGAAAAGTTTACAGCGTTCTCGCTTTCGAGATTGCGCGCGACATCGTGCGCGAGCTCCCGCAGATTAAGGAGTGCAACGTTTCCCTTCTCTCCGAGATAGGCACGCCCATCGACAACCCGAAGAACGCGGACGTGCGCGTCGTCCTCGAAGATGGAGAGACGATGGAGCGCGTGCAGGGAAAAATCCATTACATAGTTGACGACCGGCTCGCGAACATCACGCGCATAACTGAAAAAATAGTCAACGGCGAAGTGAGCGTTTACTGATTCAAGCCCACTCCCCTAACTTCGCCTGTGCGCCCTTCACGTTGAACGCCTGCTCGAGCGCACGTATCGAATTCTCCGTTCTTTCCTCGGAGAAGGCGTGCTCCCTGCATAAGAAGTCTATGATTCCCTTTCTGTCAGGCGCGCGGAACTCGAACGAGTAATCCTTTTCCACATCGGGCTCGAGGAAAATTTTCTCAACATCGCGCAGCTCGACCTCGAACTCGCCCCCTGACGCGCGCACCACATCCTCAAGCGTGTTGTGCTCACCCACGAGCTTGAGCGCTTTCTTCGGCCCTATTCCCTTCACTCCCTTGTTGAAATCCGTTCCTGTTAGAATTCCAATCCAAATCAGTTTTTTCCTATCGATTCCAAGAGCGGCGAGCGATTCCTTCAAGTTAATCATCTCGGGCACGACCTCGACATAAACATCCTTTCGCGGGAGTTTCCTCCTTCCTGTTATTGTGAGGTTTCTCACGAGAATGGGCGAGCCGAAAAGGAGTGCGTCGAAATCCTGCGAGGCGCACGCGAAAACGTCCCCGCGCCCGGCCATATACGACGCCTGCGCCTCGCCTTCTCCGGGCGCCTGAATG
>CAZWEI010000018.1:0-20161 GCA_964632135.1 Microcaldota archaeon | reverse complement strand
GGAGCGGGCGTTCGCGGACGCCATCGCCACTATGTCGCTGAATCCTGAGGATGTTTTCATTTTAAATATTATTTCGCGGCCCGAAGGCCCCCCGACCGTTATGTTCGAGACGTAGGGGGGTATCGGGACTGACGCCAACGCTGCGGAGCCCTCCCCCTGCATGTAGACGTCGCCCGCGAGCTCTGCTATTCTTCTGGACGAGCGCGTGGCTTCCTGGAGCGCCATCTGCTCCGAGGTGTTCCCGAACGCGAGGTAGGCGACAATCGCTATCAGGAGCGTCACGAGCGTAAGGAACAGTATGAAAGTGAAGAACTCCGCGCTCACCTGCGCGCGCGCGTTTTTTGTTGTTTTCATTCGATCATCGCCAGTTCAAATCAACATTCCGCGCGGTTTGGTTTTCCGCAGTAGATGTCGCCGGCGCCGTACATCGGAATTTCGGTATCGTTCAAAGCAAAATGCCCAAGTGGCGAGCCCAGGTTCCTGCACGCGCTCACGTCCCTGCAGCCGGGCATTCCTTTTATCGGATACCCGGTCCTATTTTGGTAGTATTTGAAATCCCGGTAAGAGTAATTTTTGTCGGTCCTGTTCGTCCACGTGCCGAGGACGAAAGTCTCTATTCCCGCGCCGCGCGTTGAGGGCCCTGTCGTGTTGCCCGCGAGCCTCTGGAGGAAATCAGGACCTGAATATGAGAAGTTGTAATGCCCGCAGATGCACGCGTCGCGGAGGTTCTCGATGTCGTACACGATGCGGTAGCCCGAAGCGGTTATCGCGGGCTCCGCTGGAGTTGAAAGGAGATTCTGCAAGGGCGTGTTTATGCTGTTCGTGTTGTTCCAAGACTGCGTGTCCATGAGGACCGGCGGGCGGTTGTCCATTATCCGCGCGTAATCGTAATAAATCTGGTAGTAAAAGTTGAAAGTCGTCACGTTCCACTTGTCGCTTGTGACAAAATAAACTTCCCCCAAATTATCCGTGTTTGTATGGGTGGCGACAAGTTTGTCGTTTACGTAAAAGTAAAAACGGTTGTAGTTTCTTTTCACTGAGACGTTTACGTATGTGTCTAAGGCGTATGGCATGGTGTACAAATACGCGCAGCTACCAGTAGGATTACAATACCCGACGATAAGCTTTCCAGAAATTATGCTGTAACCAACTCGGTACCCATAAATGGGGTCGGATAGGTTGCCAACCCAAAAGCCAACGAAGGCGAGGTTAGGAACGCTGATGCTTTGTATGTTAATTCGGGTGTCTATAGTGAACGTATAGCCGATCGGCCGCGAGCGAACCTGCGGCCTTGCGCCTGCTCCTGAAAACTGACAGCATATTGGTGCGGGATCAGGACAGGTCGATATCGCCGTCAGCGCGCCCAAGGCTTCCCCTATGAACCCGCGCGGAAGAGAATTGGCTGGCATATTCAAAGTCCAAAGGTTCGGGTCGATGCTGTTGTCATTGAATTCATCCGAAAGGTTTTTTGGGACAAGGATTTCGGCAACAGTGCTCGCGATGAAAGCCTGCGAGATGGAGTGGTTGTAAACCCTCACATACGCATTTTGTTTTCCGCCCCCACCGCCCACAGTGCAGCCGCTCGTCCATTCCAGGCAGTCGAAACAGTTCGTCTCGCGGAAAACCGAGTAAGTGCAGGAGCTGCCCGTGGTGGCGTTTGTCCAGGTTTGTATTGCTGAATAATTGCCTGGCGCGACAGTGCTTATGAAGCCGAAAAATCTCGTGTAAGTGTCCTTCAGGTTGCCATTTGCGTCGAAGAGTGAATCCGTGTCGTTCGTGGCGAAAATCGATGCGAAAGAATCTGAAACGTTGATTATATTACCATAAATCCACCCCTTCCCGCGCGCCGTTGGGTCTGCTGAGGCGTTCAGTAGGAGGCGCACATACGGGGTTTCGTAGGAATAGTTCAGCACCTGCCTGACCGTGCCAGTCTGCGCGCCCCTGAGTTCCGCGTCCTCCACGGAGATGAGCGGGTCCTCGTAGCCTATGATGTAAAAACTCGTGTTTATCGGAACGGCGCGCGAGAGTTTTAGTTTTCCATCGGAGTCGGTGATGCCTATCGTCATGTTGAACGCGATGCTCGCGCTCCAGGGGCCGTACTGCGTGGCGTTGAAGGCGCTGCAGTTTATGCTCGCGTTGAAAGAAAAGCCTAGCGCGCTTGCGATTCCGCTCATCTGGTCGCGCCAGTACGAGAGGGTGTTGTTGTTTTCAATAAAAGTTTGCGTGCCGTTCGCGAGCGAGCCGTTCCACATTATCATGCATATATCGCCGCTCACGTTTTTCGAGTAGGAGTTGTACGTGCGCGTGTAATTGTCCAAATAATAAACCGCGCGCCGGCCTACGAAGTTGGAGAGCCTTTCGAGCTTTTGGGGCGAGGAGGAGTCCGAGAGTTCCTTCATGACCAGCCCCCTGTGAACGCTCGGGTACGTCTGCTCGCGCACGCGGTTGCTGCTCGCCCATATGAATATTGAGATCATGACGAATGAAATGAGTATGATGACTATGAGCGAGAAGAAAAATCCTTTCAATTGCTGTTTTTGGGGTTTATCCAAACCATCACGCCCATACCACGAGTTTCATCGCCACTGGCTGCAGGAGTTCTTCAAAATCTATCTGGCCGGTTATCGGCTCGCACGGGGTCTGCCCGCCGTGGCAGTTGTTGTACTCGAATCTTGAACTCGTGTAGTTGCCGTATAACTGGATGCCCGAGACTATGCGGACCTCCGAGAACTGGATGCGCGCGTATTGAACATTCCTGGTCGCGCCCGACCCGCAACCGGCATCCGATGAATAAAGTATCTCCCAGTTCGCGCTGGATGAATCGTATATGAGAAGGCTGAACCCGTACTGCTTCGGTATCATGCGTTCGAGGAACTCCTGGCTCATCCCGCAGTAACTCGCGTCCCCGTTGGCCCAGCTTGCGGCTATCTGCTCTAGAATGCTCGCGCTCAAATTCCGCCCGATAGCGGCGTACGGGTCAGTCCTGTCTCTAAGCGTGCCGTACGTGAGATTGGCGATTGTGTAGTTCGCGCTGTTCTCGAACGCCGAGAGGGGGAGCACGCTCAGCGAGGTCATCGCGTCCTTCGCCACGTCCTGGGCCTGCTCGAACCTCTCGTAAGAAACGCTCGGAATCTGGATGAAGAACATGAGGGCCGTTATCAGCACGAGCGAGAGCATGAGCGCCACGAACGCATCAACGGTAAAAACGAAACCATGATGATTCTTTGATACGGTTTTCATAAGCATCGCCGATAAAATCACGAACCCGGAAGGTTCGGGTTTATGCAGTTCCCATAGCCCGTGCCGCACGGGTTGCACACCTTGTAGCCCGAGTTGCACGTGTCGTAGGAGCACGACACTTTTTCTCCTGGGACGCACGCCTTGTTCAGGATGCACCCGCTCGGCCCGAAGTCCGTGCACACCTGCGTGCCCTCGCATCCGTCACTCGTCCTGCACGCGCGCGTTTCGCCCGGGATGCAAGGACGCTCGATGACATTTATCTGGACAGAATCCGAGCATTCGCCGGATTCGGCATGGACCACGTGCGCGCCTGTGCTCGAAGGCGGGGAGAGGTTGTACAGGAACGAGGCGTTGAACCGTGTGATGTTGAGCGTCGCGATTCCGACTGTATCGACATATAACCTAACTTCCTCTGTGCAGTTGTTCGAGGTCCCTGCCAGCCGTATGATTTCGCCAGCGTGGTAGGATTCCTTGTCTGTTGCGAGTGCGATGCCTGTAGGCGAGGACGACGGGGAAGGGGGCGCGCCCCGGTTTAAATTGGTGTACGCGAGATAGGCTATGATGACGCAAACTGCGATAAATATGAGTTGTATCTTCCACAGGTGTCGCGCGTACTCGCCCTCTGTGCGGCTGTGCCTGTAGAGGTAAAGGTCCTTTATCCCGCCCCGAAGCGAGAAAGGAGGCACGAGCGGGCCAGGCGGCGCGCGCAACCCCTCCCTTGTTCTATCCCCAGCCATAGACCTCGTAATGCTTTTATTTGAGGTGGTTTTAAATAGTTTGGTGGCAGATTATTCCCTGTAAAAGAGGATGGAGTGATGGACATACGCGCGCGCAATTTTTTTGTGAAGCAAAAAAATGCGCATTTTTTCCAAAGGAAAAAATTGCGCTCAGCGGTTTCTTTTTTCTTCGCTATCTGTTTTCTCGCCACGCTCTCGTTCGGCGCCGACTGCGGCGTTTACCATAATCTCTTTTCCGTGAACTTCAACAACCTGTACGTCGAGAAGTTCGTTTACTCGCCTGGCGAGACCGTAAGGGGCGCGTTCGACGTCCAGAGCAGGCTCAGCCACCCGCTCGTTGACGGGAGGGTTCGCGCTCAGATATTGTACCAGCCGGACTACGCGAGGCCGCTCCACGGGCCGGACGTGGTTGATGAATTTTTCCTTGAGAAAGAGGTGAATATGCGCGCGAACGACTCCGAGCATTTCGAGTTCGAGTGGAAACTTCCTGAAAAGGCGAGGCCGGGCGTTTACAAACTCGCGCTGTTCTTTTACATGGGACCGTTCCAGGTTGGCGGCGCCTCGTTCCTTCCCAACATGCAGGGCGGGCTCACGATGTTCGAGGTGCGGGACACCGGAGAGGAATGGGGGCAGGTTCGTTTTGAGAGGGATAAAATAGACGTGAGCGGAAGGCAGTACAGCCCCTCGAACACGCTGAACATCGAGCGCGGGCAGGGCGAGGAGATTGTCGTTTCAGTGCCGCTCGTGAACCGGGGGGAACCTGGGGAGGTAAACGTCACGTACGAGACGCTGATGTTCGAGGACGTGAAGCAGGAGGAGATTGGAAGATTGATAGACGAGGGAAAAATTTCCAATGACAGCATCATTTACAAGACATACGAGCAGGTGGGCGCGCTCACTAAAACGCAGAGGTTCGTGATGGGCGGGAACGAGACGCGCGTGCTGAAATACGACGTTGGAAAACTTCCTCCTGGCGCTTACACTGTAAGGATTATCGCGCATAGGGGGGATATGGGCGCGGTTCTGCACATACGGGTTCCTGTGCGCGGGCTGAAGGCCGATTTCGCGTTCGGCTCGCCTGATGTTTTCCCAATAAAAAAAGGAGACGAGGTGATGCTCGCATCCTGCTTCTCAACAACGACGAGCGGGCCAGGGATAACGTTTTCGGTTGATGGCACGGATTCCGGCGTTTCTGGCGAAGGAAAGTACGGAAGAGTGAGTCTGTCGTTCGTCTCTGGAAATGAGACGCTCGCGTGGCGCGATTATGTCGTTGTTCTTTCTCCGGCACAGCAGGCTGTCGAACTCCCCTTCACGAGCGTTGAAAAAGTCCGGGACGCGACGCTCACCATGAAACTTTTTGACGAGAACGGAAACCTGCTCGACATGAGCGAGATGAGGTTTGATTATTCAAAATTCAAATCGAACAAAACGCTCGGCCTGCGCGCGGTCGGCGGGGAGAGCATCGTGTTTTACACCGTGGATGTGACGGATGATTTGGGGGACCCTGCTGAAGGGACTGTGAACGTGTATCTGCTCAGCAACGACACGAAGGTGGTTGCGCTCAGCGAGAACAACGACGTGGTAGGGCAGTTGAACGGAACGCTCGAGGTCGGGGAGGGCGAGTATCGGGTGAAGGCGTTTGACGTCGAATCAGGCGCGGGCGACATCGCGTACGTGAAAGTGAAAGCAAGGACGCCAAAACCGCCAGAGCAGCCCGGGACGCCGGCCCCGCCAGCCGCAGGGGGCTGGAACGATCTGCTGCTCGTCGCGAGCATAATAATAGGATTCGCGTTCATAATCTACTGGAGCAGGAAAACGCTGCAGATCACGAGGAGATGAAAAGAGATGAGAAAGGATGCGCGTGCGTGCGCGTGCATGTTTGTGTTCTTGTTTGTTATGCTCGGCATTGTGCATTCAGAGAGCATAGGCGAGGCGTGCGAGTCGTGCGCCTCGGGAACAGACACACTTATCGCGCATCCGATAATACAATACCTGAAATCAGACGGCACGCCCATTCCGACCGACGAACTGTGCCAGAACAGGGTGTATACGCTGAACATAACGCCCGCGAGTTGCAGGGTTACCGGCGGATGCCACGGAAGCCCCGTCGATTACAACTATTACCATAATACAAGAATAAGAATCCGCGACGGCGCGAACAATCTCCTGGACACGACGGTAAACAGCCCCGCCGCCGCCTCGATAATGCCCACGCTGGTTCCGAGAGTCGTGAGTTCGAACTACACCATCCGCGTGCTTCTCGAGCCCCTTACGCCGTTCGGCCCTGAGCTTCCCGTCGTCTCGTGCGCGCTCACCTCGGTGGCCGTCTCGCCAAACGTAAATTCCATTACTGCTGGTGGCGCGCAGGTTTTCAGCGCGTACGGAATTGACGACCACGGCAATGCGTTTCCCGTCGTCGCGAGTTGGAGCGTGGTCGGCGGGATTGGGACGCTGAACATTGCGTTGGGCGCGTCGACAACTTTCACTGCGACGAAATCAGGCACAGGGTACGTGGTCGCGGGCTTCGGGGGATTCTCGGGGAATTCCACGGTTACCGTCTCGCCCGGAAATTTTGTCTGGATTGAGGTTAGGCCCAACCCCGCGTCGGTGCCCGTCGGAGGAACGCAGGTTTTCGGCGCGGTTGGAAGGGACGCGTACGGGAACGAGGCGCCAATAGCGCCTGCGCCGGTCTGGTGGACCGACGGGGGGAGCATAACGAACGACGGGGTTTTCACCGCGCAGGGGGTGCCTGCTGGCGGAAAGGTCGTGCGCGCGACAAGCGGCGCGATCTCGAACGCGAGCGGCGTTTCCATAGTCGCGCTTCCGACAACGAGTGTTGTTCTCTATTCGCCAATGGCGCCAGGGCCGACGAGGTGCGGGGTCGCGAACGTGGAGGCGTGCCTCGGCACAGATGTCATAACGCAGTGGGGCGCGATATTCAGGGATGAGAAAAACAACGTGATTCACGACGGATGCTCAGTGTGCGTCGGCCAGAACCTCACGCTAATCCCTGTTGAATCGGCGGACTGGGGGCCGTACAATGGCGGTTATGTGATGACTCCGCCAGTTCAATTTGTGAATAGGAGTATTTTCAGCGGGCTGCTGAGTGTTATTGAACCTTTGAACGGGCTTCCCTGGTGCGCGCAGCCGAGAAATTCCCCGTGCAGCGGGATAACGGAGTGGGACGTGGGGCAGAAGGTGAACGTGAGCGTTTTCACGTGCGATGATTTGGAGAGCGCGGGCGCGCTGCCGGCAAACTGCTTTTTCACAGGAGGCACGCTTCCCCCGCCTTTTGGAACTGATTACTGTGAGTGCGAAGTTTATGCCGCAATCGCAGCGAACGGGACCGTTACCACGTACCTGGGCGCAGCCCCCGTTGCATCGAGCGATGTGATGAGCGCGACGCCGATACGCGTGCAGATTCCGAACACGCCGGGCGCGTACACGCTCAGGCCTGACATTACTGTTGACATGCTCGGGTACATAAGGGGCTCGCGCGCGGTCATCCTCAAGAGCAAGACCCCTGCGAGCAACCTGCCGAGAACGCTTGCGGGAAATAGTGTAAGTGTTAATGTCGTGGAGAAGGAGAACGGACCCACGCTCGCGATAACGAGCGCGTCCCTCTCGCCGTCTGCGGTATATGTCGGCGAGCCGGTGAACATTTTCGTGACGGTCCTGAACACAGGCGACGTGGAGGCGCGCATAACATCAGTGGCGCTCAGTCCATTGTTCGGTTTCAGCGTTGTCCAAAATGGCGTGGGGACGAAAATAGCGCCAGGCGCGACTGCGGAAATGATTCTGAAAACATACCCCTCGCCAATGGGGGCGTACTTCGTGACAATCACGATTGGGTACAACTCCACGCGCCCCGTGGCGTGCGCTGCAGGCGACCCGTACTTATCAGGCTCTGTGACTGGCTTGGTTGATGACATCATCGTCATGAACAAATCCGCGTGCAACGAAACGGTAAACCTGAGGCTGAACTGCGACGCGTGGAATGCCGGGACGAGCACCTGCACGATAAACACGATGAAAAATTTCACCGGGAAAAACGTGCTGTTCAGCGAAAACGACGCGGACCTCGTGATAACCGGCACAGGAAGCGTCATCGCGGACGGGAGCAGCGGGCAGGCTGGATGCGACATCCTGATAAAGGCGCACGCCCTGAGCGTCGAGAAAACTGGAATCCTCAGGGCGAACGGGGGCGGCGGCATAGACGCCGGGATGAGGGGCGGGGACGGCGGGAATGTTCAGATAAACGTGACGAGGATATTTGTAGGCGGGCTTGTTGAGGCGAGCGGCGCTCGGGGATATTCGGCGCCTCCAGGCGGGCGCGAGGGCGGAGGAGGAGGAAGAGGGGGCGATATCCGCATTTCTGTTAGCACGTGCGACCAGTGGCTCGGGGACGGATGGATGCGCGCTGAAGGAGGGAGTGGAGGAAACGGCGATGGAATCGGAAACAGCCCAGGAAGCACTGGCAGGGGGGTGTGCGGGGAGATGGGCGCGTGCTCGTGCCCGTGCGGCGGGATTGGCGGCAACGGCGGTTACGGCGGCGGAGGGGGCGCGTGCGGAGGAGCAAACGAGGCAGGAGGCGGAGGGGGCGGAAGCGGCGGAGTGATAAGGGTGAACACCAACGTCACGAAGTACGCGATAAACTTTTCGGCAAGAGGGGGAAACGGCGGGGGAAATGTTTTTGCCGGCGGAGCGGGAGGCAACGAGACGGTTGTCACGAGCGTGGCGTGCTATCCCGCAATCAGGAGTTCGAATTTCGGGAAGAACGGGACATCCGGTGCTGGAAAGACAGCTGGCGGAGGGGGCGGAGGGGGCGCGGTTGTCGCAGGCCCTTGCTCGACGGTCCCGAGATGCTGGCTGGGCGCGGAGTCCCTGCCCCAGACGCCTCCGCCCGGCGGAGCGAACTCCACGATAACCGTGACGTATGAGAATTTCCAGCCGAACCCGCAGGCGAACGTGAGCTGCGGGACCAGCACGATGCAACTTAAATCATGCACAGGAATTGACACCATCCCGGGGACTGGCGCGTGCAGGGTTAATTGCACGTATTCTGCGTCGACAACGTACGTAGTGACGGGAAAAGTGGATGCGGGCGCGGGAAACTGGGTGGAGTGCAAACCCGCATCAGTGCTTGTGGGCTGCTCGCCATACATTTAAATATGTCCTAAACTGTTTCTTAAAGCCATGAAGACCGTCAGCAGGAACGTCAAGCTGCTCGGAATAACGAGCATGCTCACGGACATAAGCAGCGAGATGATATTCTCAGTGCTGCCGCTTTTTCTGGCGAACATACTGCACGCTGACAAGGCGGTCATCGGACTCATTGAGGGAATCGCGGAGAGCACGGCGAGCGCGCTCAAACTGTTCTCCGGATGGATATCTGACAGGTTCGGGAGGAGAAAACCGATCGTCATATTGGGATATAGCCTCTCCACGGTAACGAAACCGCTTCTCGCGTTCGCGAGCGGATGGCATGAGGTTTTGTTCGTTCGGTTTGTGGACAGGGTTGGAAAGGGAGTTCGCGACGCGCCCCGCGACGCGCTCATCGCGGAGTCAAGCGATGTGAAAACAAGGGGGCGTGCGTTCGGCTATCACAGGATGCTTGACACCATTGGCGCGATAATCGGCCCGCTCATCGCCGTGATCGTGTTGCAGATTTACGTGAGCGCAGAGCAGGGCTACCGCACCATTTTCCTGATATCGATTATACCCGCTTTCCTCGGCGTGCTCGCGCTGTTTCTCGTGAAGGAGAAGAGGGGAAGGCGGAACCACGGGAGCCTGAGATTAAGCCTCACGCACCTGAACGAGAAGACGAAGAGGTTTCTCGCCGTCTCGTTCGTTTTCGCGCTCGGGAATTTCAGTTACGCGTTTCTCATATTGCGCGCGCAGGACATCGGCGTCAGCATAGCTGCAATACCGATCCTTTACATACTTTTCAACGTGGTCTATGCCGCGTTCGCGTTTCCCATAGGCGCTGCCGCTGATGTCAGGAGCAAGAGGAAAATGATCGGCGTGGGGTATCTTCTTTTCGCGCTCATGTGCATTGGCTTCGCTTTCGCGAGCAGCCCGATTCACGCCGTCCTTCTCTTCGCGCTGTACGGGATTTTCAACTCCATAAACGAGACTGCCGCGCGCGCGTATGTGAGCAACATCGCGCAGGAGGAGAAAAGGGGGACCGCGCTCGGTGCGTTCCACGCGGCGACAGGTCTCGCTCAGCTTCCGGCGAGCGTGCTCATGGGCGCGCTCTGGCAGACGTTCGGCGCTCCGGTGGCGTTTGCATACGGCGCGGCATGCGCGCTCGGCGCGTGCGCGCTTCTATTCATTCTGAGAGACAAGAAATAGTTAGCGGTATTGCAGTCTCCATCCGCCGCCCACGTCAACCCTGAATAGGTTTGCGATTATTTCGGCGAAAACGCGCGCGAACATCCCGAAAATCTCCTCGAAAATGTTCGCCTTCCTCTTCACCTCGCACAGTGGCGGGCTTGGCTTGAGTTTTCCCAACTCGGCTGCCTTGTCTATCGCGCGCTGCTCGCCTCCCAACTCATCAACGAGCCCAATCTTTTGCGCCTGTTTTCCAGTGAGGATGCGCGCGTCCAGAATCTTGTTGAACTCGTATTCGTTCAGTTTACCCGCGCGCCCCTCCCTGACGGTGCTCTTGAAATCCTCAAAAATCTCATCAACGATTCCTTGGAGTATTTTCCTTTCCTCCTCTGTGAGCGGCCGCGTCGGGTCGCCGATGTCCTTGAACTCGCCTGACTTGACGATTGTCACGTTTATCCCCAACTTCCCGAAAAGGCCTGACAAATCTTCAACTGTTGCGCGCGCGCCGATGCTCCCTGTTATCGTAGCAGGGTCCGAGACGATGTAGTCCGCGCCCGCGATTATGTAATACCCGCCGGATGCCGCGGCCTCGCGCAGATAAGCGACCTTTGGCTTGCCCGCATTCTGTATTGCGTCGCGGATCTCCCTGCTCGCGATGATGGAGCCCCCAGGTGAATCCACTTCTATGAGCAGCGCCTTAACCTCCTTCTTGTCCGCGGTTTCCTTTATCAGGCGCGCGATGTCCTTCGAGCCTACTATGCCCCCGCTTAAAAATGATGAGGAACTCTGCGCAACGAGCTCGCCGTTAATCTCAATCACGCCAACGCAGTCCGGAGGAGGAAAGACGGCGCCCCATATTAGCGCGAGCATGTTGACAATTATGCCGAAACCGAATATGAGAACAAGGGTTATTACTATGTCTTTCCAGTTCATTGAACATCACCGCGGAGCGGTATGTGAGATATTTTGCTCGGGTTGCGAAGCCCCGAGCAAATTCATAAGGTTTAATAAATTTAGCAAATTTAAAAACGTTGTGTTGAGTCTGTGTTGAACTGATGTGTTCGGTTGGTGGATTAGGATGGATTTACTGCGTGCAGTGCTGTTCATACTTCCCGCGTATTTCGCAAACGCCACTCCGGTAATTTTCGGCGGCGGCGCGCCCGCGGATTTTGGCAGAAAATTTTCTGACGGCAGGAGGATTCTCGGGGACGGAAAAACGTGGAGAGGGCTCTTCGCGGGAATCTTTTTCGGCACGCTGGCTGCCGTGGTCATTGGATATCTTGTGCCTAATTGGATAGAAACGCTATCCATCCTAAAATGCTACGGACCGGTTGATGTTCATGTGCAATGCCCCATGCCGTTTACAAGGGAGGAGGGCGCGGTCCTGTTCGGTTTTCTTGGTTTTCTCCTGTCCTGCGGCGCGATGTTCGGGGATTTGCTGGGAAGCTTCATAAAGAGGAGGATGGGCGCGGCGCCCGGCCATCCGTCCCTCGTGCTCGACCAGCTCATGTTTTTGGTGTTCGCTGTGGCGTTCGCGTGGCCTGTGCGCGCGGTGGGCGCTGATGAGTTTGTTTTCCTTGCCGTGCTCACCTATGCGCTCCACGTGCTCGCGAACGTTGTCGCGAATAGGCTCGGGCTGAAGAAGGTCCCGTGGTGAGCGATGGAGATTAATACGAAATTCGTATTAAAATAACGAAAAAGTTTAAAAAATAAGGAGATTTGTGCGAAAAAAGCAAAACTTTATAAATACGCGCGTGTACAAGGATATAGAAAGAACAGCGAAAGGAGGGATTTTATGGCCGAATGTCCGGAATGCGCAGGAAGCGTAACACTGAAGCCGAACACTGAGGTGGGGGAGATTCTTACGTGCCCTGATTGCGGGGCGAAGCTCGAGGTCGCGAGCATGAACCCGGCGGTGCTTCAGAAGGCGCCGGAAGTGCAGGAGGACTGGGGCGAGTAAACTCGACCGGCTTCTGCGCGCGCTTTTCATAATTGGTGAGCATATGCGGTTTGGAATTGTTTACACGATGATAAACGCCGAGAACAAGATGCTGCTAGAGGCAGCAAGAAAAAGAAACGTCGAACTCGAAAAAATAAACGAGGATGAGTTGATATTGAGAATCACCGACGCGAGACGCCAGGAGTCCGAGAATTACGACGCGATTCTCCAGCGCTCGACAAGTTTCACGCGGACGCTCTATTCCACAAAATATTTCGAGGAGCGCGGGGTGCGCGTGATAAATTCTTTTGACGCGCAGAGAATGTGCGGGGATAAATTATTGTGCTCGCTCGCGCTCGCGCGCCTCGGGGTCCCCACGCCGAGGACGCTCGTCGCCTTCTCGCCACAGGGCGCGATGGCTGCTATAAAAGAGTTGGGCTATCCGGTGGTGATGAAACCGACGATGGGGAGCTGGGCTCGTCTCGTGCACAAAATAAATGATTACGAAGGGGCGCAAGCCGAGCTCGAGAGCAGGGAGGAGATGGGGAACGCGTGGCAGAAAATCTATTACGTTCAAAAGCACATCGACAAGCCGGGAAGGGACATACGCGCGTTCGTTGTCGGTGATGATGTTGTCGCGGCAATCTACAGGGTCGCGAAAGAGGGCGAGTGGGTCACGAACACGAGCAGGGGGGGCCGCGCGGAGAAATGCGAAGTAACAGATGAGTTGCGCGAATTGTGCTTAAAGGCGGCGCGCGCGCCAGGCGAAGGAATTTACGGCGTGGATATGATGGAGGACGCTGATGGAAAACTTCTCGTGCACGAGATAAACCACACCACCGAATTCAGGAATTCAGTCGCACCCACCGGCGTTGACATTCCAGGAAAGATGATTGAGTATATGATGAGGGTTGCGAAAAGATGATTTGATTTGGAGTTGATTTAATGATAACCGCGAGCATAATAGGCGCGTCAGGATATACCGGAGGGGACCTGCTGCGAATCCTACTTCAGCATCCGGAAGTCGAGGTGCGCGAGGTAACGTCCGAGAGGAACGCGGGCACGCTCGTGACAAAACTGCATCCGAACCTGCGCGGTTTCACGGAACTCGCGTTCGTGCGCGCCGGAGAGATGAAAACTGATTGCGACGTCGTGTTTCTCGCGACGCCCCACGGCGCGTCTATGGACATGGTGAAGAATTTCATCGGGACGGGAATGAAGATAGTGGATTTGAGCGCGGATTTCCGCCTTCACAATCCAGAGGATTACAAAATTTGGTACGGGTACGCGCACAAACATCCCGAACTTCTTCCGCGCGCAGTTTATGGGCTTCCTGAACTCCACCGCGAGCAGATTAAGAACGCAAAATTGGTCGCGTGCCCGGGATGCCTCGCGACGTCCGCGATACTCGCGCTCGCGCCGCTCGTCGCGTCGAAACTCGTGGACGCGCAGCACATAATCGTGGATTCGAAAATAGGCTCGTCCGCGAGCGGGCATTCTTTTGATGCTTCAACCCATCACCCGGACAGGGCGGGAGTGGTGCGCGCGTACAAGCCCACTGGTCATCGGCATACGGCGGAGATGGAGCAGGAACTTGGTGCGCTCAGCAATGCGCGCGTCCGTGTTTCTTTCTCGCCGCACGCCGTTGAGTTGGTGAGGGGGATAATGACGACCGCGCACGCTTTTCTCGCCGACGAGAATAGAAAAATTGAGGATATTGAGATTTGGAAAACGTACCGCGCGTTCTACAAGGGCTCGTCATTCATACGATTAGTGAAAGAGAAAACAGGCGTGTATCGATATCCGGAACCGAAAATCGTGGCAGGCACGAACTTCTGCGACATCGGGTTCGAGGTTGATTCGCACGCGCCGCGCATAGTCGCGATGAGCGCGATAGACAATTTGGTGAAGGGCGCGGGCGGGCAGGCGACGCAGTGCATGAACATAATGTTCGGGCTCGATGAAAAAACGGGATTGTGGAGGCCCGGGCTCCATCCGGTTTAGGGTTTTCGCATGCTGGTCGTAAAAATAGGAGGCAGCATTTTCAACGAGATAGATAAGTTGGCGGAAGATTTGGCCAGCCTTTCGGGCACCGGTTTGATTGTCGTTCACGGCGGCGCGGCGGAGACAACGCGCGTAGCGGAGAAAATGGGGAAGCAGCAGAGGTTCATCACGAGCGCGAGCGGTTTCAAGAGCAGGTACACGGACCGCGAGACGATGGAGATTTTCGAGATGGTCGTCGCGGGAAAAATCAACAAGGAAATCGTCGCAGCGCTGCGGAAGAAGGGGGTGAACGCGCTCGGGCTTTGCGGTGTGGATGGGGGTTTGCTGCGCGCAAGCAAGAAGATACTGAAGGCGGTTGGCGAGGATGGAAAGGAGAAAATGATCAGAGATGACTACACGGGAAAAATTGAAAGCGTGAACACCGAGCTTCTGCGCGTGCTCATAAACAATGGTTATGTCCCTGTCGTCGCGCCCATCGCGCTATCGCAGGAATTCGAACTGCTGAACACTGATGGCGACCGCGCTGCTGCGATGCTCGCGAGGAGCGTTGGCGCGGAGAAACTGGTGATGCTAACTGATGTTGATGGATATTATGAAAATTTTCCAAATGGATTGGTGAAGGAGATGCGCGCTGTTGATTTGCCGGCGCACATTCAGAAAGCGACCGGCGGGATGAAGAGGAAACTACTCGCCGCGAAGGAGGCGATTGAGGGAGGGGTGCGCGAGGCTATAATCGCGAACGGGAAAAAGGAGAAACCGGTCACGGGCGCGCTCGCGGGAAATGGAACTGTGATACGTTGATTGGATGATGCTATGGACGCGGACGAGATAAGAAAAACCGAGGACGAACTCGAGATGGGCAATTCTACGAAGAGGGGAACTGTGTTAGTTAGAGGAAGGGCTGAGTTCGCTTACGATGTTGACGGGAAGGAATACATCGACTGCATGACAGGGCACGGGGTATGCATACTCGGGCACGCGCACCCGAAAGTGGCGCAGGCGGTTCGCGAGCAGAGCGAACTTATGATGACATGCTCGGAAACGTACTACAATGACAGGCGCGCGGAACTTCTCGCGCTCCTCCAGAAAATTTTACCAGGCGGGCTGAAAAGAATTTTCCTATGCAACAGCGGCACGGAATCGGTTGAGGCGGCGATGAAACTCGCGCGCGTGGCTACGAAAAAGAAGGGGTTCGTTGCTGCGATGAACGGGTTCCACGGAAGGACGCTGGGCGCGCTTTCGCTGACTTACAGGCCGCAGTACCGCGAGCCTTTTCTCCCGCTCATCGGACCTGTGACGCACGCGCATTACAACAACTCCGGCGAGATTGAGAAAATTTTGAAAGAAAACAAAGATATCGCGGCCGTCGTGCTCGAGTGCGTCCAGGGCGAGGGCGGAGTCCGCCCAGCCACGCGCGAATACTTGCGCGCTGTGAGGGAGGCGTGCACAGCGAACGAGGTGTTGCTTATACTTGACGAGGTTCAAACGGGCTGGGGGAGGACTGGAAAGATGTTCGCGTGCGAGAATTTCGGCGTTGCGCCTGACATAATGTGCGTCGCGAAAGGGATGGCGAACGGAGTTCCAATTGGCGCGGCCGTATCGCGCGAGGATTTGAGGTTCCAGCCCCAGCAGCACGGGAGCACTTTCGGCGGAAACCCGCTCGCGTGCGCCGCTGCAATTGCGACGATAAATGTTTTAATCGATGAAAAAATTCCGGAGAAGGCTGCGCGCGCAGGGGAAAAATTCCTCGCGAGGCTGCGCGAGTTCGAAAGTAAGAGCGACGTCCGCGAGGCAAGGGGCATGGGGCTCATGCTCGCGCTCGAACTGAAAAAACCGTCAAAGGAGTACATGATGGGATGCGCGGAGCGCGGGGTGCTCGCGATGCCTGCAGGCGATGCCGTACTGCGGCTGCTGCCGCCACTCATCATCAGTGAAAACTCTATTGAAAAAGTGATTTCAGTTCTGAATGAGGTTATTGCATGAGCGGCACAGACGAAAGCGTTGATTTTTTGTGCGAGTTGGTCGATATTCCAAGCCCTTCAACGCACGAGAGGCGCGCGAGCGAACTGATTGTGAGGAAGATGCGCGAACTGGGAATGCGCGCGAAAGTGGACGGGGCGGGAAACGCCGTCGCGATGAACAACGGCGCGAGCGCGGAAAGGGTTGATTTGCTTCTTTTCAGCCACATTGACACCGTCCCGAAATTCATACCCGCGAGGCGCGAGGGCGGAAGGATTTACGGGAGAGGGGCGGTTGACGCGAAGGCGTCGCTGGCCGCGCTCCTTTTCGCTGCCGCGGATGCTGATGTCCCGTATAATTTGATGGTTGCAGGCGTGGTTGAGGAGGAAACAACGAGTTCGAAAGGGATACGGCACCTTCTCACGTACGCGAGGCCGAGGATGGCGATTCTGGGCGAACCTAGCAACACCAACGGCGTGACCGTCGCGTACAAGGGAAGGATGCTTGTCGAGGCGACCACGCGCGGGGAGATGGCGCACGCGGGGATGAAAATCGAAACGCCGGTAGAGCGCACGCTCGAGTACTACCATCATCTTCGCGCTGAATTTCCATACAAAAATCCTTACGATTCGGTGATAATGAACTTAACATACATGAAGTGCGGCTCGCGCGAGGCGCTGAACGTGATACCCGAGGAGCTCGAGTTCGCCATAGACGTCAGGTTTCCCCCTAGCATGAACGCGAATGACATAATCCATAAACTTCGGGAGCACGCGCCCAGGCACATAACCCTGAACGTGAGGGAGAAGATAGACGGCGTTGAGACGGACATTAACCACCCGCTTGCGCGCGCGTTCGTGCGCGCGATAAAAAAATACAACTTAACTCCAAGGTTCGTCAGGAAGAGCGGCTCGTCGGATATGAACATAACCTCCGCGGAAGGCGTGCCCACTGTAGCGTACGGCCCTGGCGACAGCAGGCTGGACCACACCGACCACGAGTTCGTTGAAACCGCGGACTACCTGAACTCGATAGAAATTTTAAAGGACGTTTTACAAGGGATGAAATTTTGAATTGACGGCGCGCGGGAAAATGTTTTAAATCACTTCTCGCATAAACTCTAGCGAAAGCCCCGTAGTCTAGCGGTCAAGGATACTGGGCTCTGGACCCAGTGACATCGGTTCGAATCCGGTCGGGGCTACTATTTTTTTTATTTTTCATATTTCATTTTTCATTTGTTTTGTTTCCCCTCGTGCCCAACATTTTCCATCCCTCGAGAATCACGAACGCGCCCGCGGAAACCAAAATTATCGCGAGCCAGTCCGGCGCGTTCAGCGGATATGTTTTGAAAATCGGCTGGAGCGGCTCGGCGTATATGACCGCGAACTGGAGCGCGAGCGAGGAAAGGACCGCGAGGATGAGCCACCTGTTCGAGAAAACCCCGAGCGAGAACACGGTGAGCCTGCTCGAGCGCGCGCTGAAGACAACGAACATCTCGAACATCACGAGCGTGGTGAATGCGATTGTCCGCGCGCGCCTCGCGAGTATTTCATCGAGGTCATCGCCCAGCAAGTTGTTATTTTTGTCGAAGAAAGCAAACCCGCCAGCGGTTCTGGAAACATACGCAACGCCTGCCTTTGCGAGAACATTTTCCTCGGCGCCGGAGAGGGCATCCTTCGCCGCGAGCGTATTCAGATGCACGGTTTGCGAATCGAGCAGAGGCGATAGTTTTCTCGTGAATTCCGCGCCAGTGACTCCCCCGTTCTCGTTCAGTTCCCAGGCGAAAAGCGCGAGCGTGCCCACGCACATTATGACGCCGACTGCGAAAATCCATTTCAGCATGCTCCTGCTGAGAACGTCCTCTTTCGGGTCGCGCGGCTGGCGCTTCATGACGTCAGGCGGCGCGGGGTCGACGCCGAGCGCGAGCGCCGGGAATCCGTCTGTCACGAGATTCATCCACAGAATTTGAAGTGGAATAAGGGGAAGCGGAAGATTTGCGATTGTGGCGATGAACATCACGAGGACCTCGCCCACGTTGCACGAGAGAAGGTAGCGGACGGATTTTTTTATGTTGTTGAAAATTGTCCTGCCCTCCTCGACAGCGGCAATGATGGTTGCGAAATTGTCATCAGTCAGAACCATATTCGACGCTTCCTTTGAGACATCCGTCCCGGTGATTCCCATCGCTATTCCTATGTCGGACATCTTGAGCGCTGGCGCGTCGTTCACCCCGTCGCCAGTCATCGCGACTATGTCCCCGTGTTTCTTGAGCGCGCGCACTATCCTAACCTTGTGCTCTGGGGAAACGCGCGCGTAGACCGCTACATTTTGAACGGCGCGCCCGAGCTCCTCGTCGCTCATCGCGTCAAGCTCGCCGCCAGTCAGAACCTTCATTCCTTCCCGCAGAATCCCGAGTTCTTTCGCGACCGCGGCGCCGGTAATTTTGTTGTCTCCAGTTATCATAATAACGCGAATGCCGGCGCTCCTGCATTTCTCAACGGCAATTTTCGCCTCCTCGCGGGGCGAGTCTATCATTCCAACGAGTCCGACAAAAACGAGTTCGCGCTCAACATTCTCGACAGTGATATTTTTCACGCTGGAAACGTCGCGGTAGGCGAACGCGAGCACGCGGAGCGCGTCGGCTGCCATCCCGTCGTTAATTCCGAGTATTCTTTCCCTGTCCGCGCGGGTAATTTTTTTCTCTTTTCCATTTTCATAGATGCGCGAGCACAGCCCGAGGACGACTTCAGGCGCGCCCTTCACGTATGCAAGTTTTTTCTTTCCTGATTTGTGAATCGTGGTCATGCGCTTTCTTTCCGAAGCAAATGGGAGTTCTGCAAGAAGAGGATAATTTCTTTTCAAGTCGTCCTGCCACATTCCCGCCTTTCCCGCAAGGACGAGAAGCGTTCCTTCGGTCGCATCTCCAACAATGTGCCAGCCCCTTCCATCTTCAAGGTGCGCGTTGTTGCACAGCACTCCTGCGCGCATAAGCAATTTCAGGTGCTCGTCCTTTGAGGGCTCGGCCGCCTCGCCCCTGCCCGCGATGAATTCGCCCTTTGGCTCGTAGCCCTCGCCGGTTATGCGGATCAATCTGTTCGTGTAAACCCGGCGCACTGTCATCTCGTTTCTCGTGAGCGTTCCTGTTTTATCAGAGCAGATTACCGCCGTCGAGCCGAGCGTCTCAACTGCGGGGAGTTTCCTCACGATTGCATTCCTCCTCGCCATCCTCTGGAGCCCGAGCGCGAGCGAGATCGTGACTATCGCGGGAAGCCCCTCGGGTATCGCCGCGACCGCGAGGCTCACGCCTGTTATGAACATCTGCACTGCGGGGATGCTTCTCATCACGCCCGCGAGGAATATTACCGCTGAGATTGCGAGAACAATCACGCCAATCTGTTTCCCCAACTGGTCGAGGCGGATTTGAAGAGGAGTTTTTTCATCTGGCGCGCTCTCTATTATTTTCGCGATTTTCCCGAGCTCGGTGTTCATCCCCGTAGAAACGACGAGCGCGCGCCCCCTTCCGTAAGTTACCGTGGTTCCTGAGAAGACCATGTTCTTCCGCTCGCCTATGAAAATATCTCCCTTGAGAAGGACATCTTCCTTGCCGACTGAGACGGACTCGCCAGTGAGCGCGGACTCGTCAGCGCGCAGACTGTACGACTCGAGGATGCGCGCGTCTGCGGGAATTTTATCGCCTGCCTCGAGGAGTATGATGTCGCCCGGAACGAGCATGCGCACCGGAACGTAGGTTTCGTGACCATCGCGCAGGACGCGCGCGTTCGGCGCTGCCATTTTCTTCAGCGCCTCGAGCGCCTTCTCTGCGCGGTACTCCTGGAAAAACCCGAGGAGCGCGTTCAGTATCACTATTGCGATTATCGCGGCGCTGTCAATAACCTCGCCAAGAAAAGCGGAAACGAGCGCGGCGATGATTAAGATTATGATGAGAAAA